>JBBQXL010000016.1:0-42669 GCA_038209695.1 Hyphomicrobiales bacterium | reverse complement strand
GGCCCCATCAGCACGGTCATGCTGTCGGGCTCGACGGCGAGCACGAAGTCGCGGATGGCAACGAGCTCGCTCCCGTCCGCACTTACATGCGTCTTGTCCTCAATGCGGATTTCAAACCGGCTTGTTACGCCAGCGCGTTGAGTGTCGTTCAATGGGCTGCACCAGGAGGTATTCGATTGCCAGCATGACGGCGACGAAGGCCAGCGTATAGCCGAGAATCGCGGTGACGTTGAAGAGTTGAAAGTTGAGATAAAGCTCGAACCCCACGCCGTTCGGCCGCCCGAGCAGCTCCACGACGAGCACGATCTTCCAGATCAGCGAGATGCCCGAGCGCGAGGCGGCGGCGAAATAGGGTTGCAGCTGGGGGAGGGTGACGTTGCGCAGCTTGCTGAGCGGCGACAGCCGGTAGGCGCGCGCCATCTCCTCGAGACTGGGGTCGAGCGCGCGGGCGCCCTCGCGCAAGGTGACAACGACATTGGGAATCTTGTTAAGGGCCACCGCGCCGATGGCGGTGGCCTCGCTCAGCCCGAACCATACATAGGCAAGGATGATGATGACGAGCGCCGGGAGGTTGAGCAGCACGATCAGCCAGGGATCCAGCGCGCGATCGAGCGCCGGCATCTGGCCCATGGCGAGCCCGATGACGCTGCCGATCGCCATCGCCACCACGAAGGATGCCGCCACGCGCCACAGCGTGATGCCGAGCTCGGTCAGCAGATCGCCGTGGACCGACTCCTTGTAGATATATTCGAGCACCGCGCCGGGTCCGGGCAGCAGACGGCTCTGGGCGATCTCGGCAGCGATGAACCAGACCAGCAGGAAGCCCGCAACGGACAGCACCGACACGATCGGGCCGCGCAACATGCGCGTCCACCGCACGGGCTCGTTGCGGACGAAGGTCACGCTCATGATTTGCCGCCGTGCCAGAACGTGCCGGGAGCAAGTTCGGTGCCGGGGCCGACCAGCTTCTCGCCGCCGAGCTCACGCAAGAACTGGAACAGGATCTTGGCGTCGGACTCGTTGTCGGTGGCGGATCGTTCGGGGATGCCCTCGCGGTAGCGGCGGCGCAGGGCCTCGAAAGTGGCCTCGGTGAAGGTCGGATCGTTCTCGCTCATCAGCGGCTTGAGCCGGTCCCACTCTTCGTTGGAGGTGGCCAGCAGCTCGTCGGCCTTCGCTGCCGCGCGCAGAAAGGATTGAACTGCTTCAAGATTTTCCTTGGCCCAGCTTTCGCTGAAGACATAGCCGACCATCGCCACTTCGCCCTTGGCGCCGAGTTCGCGCACCACGTCCTCGACGCCGATCAGCTGGGTGAAGCCTTCAGCCTCGAGCCGGGCGGCATAGGGCCAGAAAATGAGCACGGCATCGAGCTCGCCTTGCTTGGCCCGTTCGGCGAGCAGCGGCGGCGCGCCGTATTCCTGCTTGGTGTCCGTCCGCAAATCGAGATTGGCGGTCCTGAGCGCATAGGCCACGAGCAACAGCCAGCTCTTGTCGAGCGGGCCACCGGCCACACCGAGCCGCTTGCCCTTGAGGTCGCCGAGCGTCTTGATCGGCGAATTGGGTGGCACCATGATGGCGCCGAGCGCGGTGGTGAACGGCGCGAACGTGAAATCGGCGCCGCTGCTCCGCTCGCGCGAGACCCACAGCCAGTCGGTGGCGATGATATCGACCGAGCCGGCCTGCAAACCGACCGTGGTCGCCTGGGTGCTGGCCAGAGGGATGATGTCGAGATCGATGCCTTCGGCCGTGTCGAGGCCGTTGGCATGGATGGTGTCGAGCAACCAACTGACCGTACCGAATTTGAGTACGGCGATCTTGACTTTGTTCGACGCGTGCGCGGACTGCGCCAGGGCGATGCCGGCTATGGCGCAGACCAGGAAAGCTAGCAGACGTGATCGCAACGGGCGCTCCTCCACGTTGTTACGGCTCTAATCCAATGACGTTGGGGCTAGCCGGGCGATGAGGGCACGATAGCTCTGCCGCCGCAGATGCGGCAAACGCGGCCGTGGCCCTCTGGCGAGGCCCGAAATTCTGTGGCGCGTGTTCGGCGAGAGTGGCGGCGCATACTCTACCGATCCCGGCGTGGTTGGCAAGGTTCCATTCCTCATTGGCATCACGATGGCGCCTTCAGACGGTAGCCGTGGCCGCGCACGGTTTCGAGAAGCGGGTCGCGCCCGGGCGTATCGATCTTGCGCCGCAACCGCGCGATGTAGACGTCGACGACGTTGGTCAGCGGGTCTTCGCTGTAGCCCCATACCTGATTGAGGATGCGGGTCCGGGAAAACACCCGGCCCGGTGCGCTCATCAACAGCTCGATGATGGCGAGCTCTTTGGCGGTGAGCTTGATGGTGTCGTCGCCGCGCCTGACTTCGAGCAGTTCCCGGTCGAGCACCAGATCGGCGACCTGCAGGATATTCGAGGTGGGCGTGAAATTGTGCGAGCGGCGCACCAGCGCCTCGATGCGGGCCAGCAACTCGTCGAAATCGAACGGCTTGGTGAGATAGTCGTCGGCGCCCATCTTGAGGCCTTTGATCTTGTCCTCGAGCGCGTCCATGGCGGTCAGCATCAAGATCGGCGTGTGGTCGCCCTCAAGGCGCAGCCGCTGGCACACGTCGTAGCCATGCATGTCGGGCAGCATCAGGTCGAGCACGATGACGTCGAACTCGCCGGTCTTGGCCAGGTCGACCCCTTCGGTGCCGGACGAAGCGACGGTAACCCCATGATTCTCCGCGCGGAGTCCGCGATCGATGAAGTCGGCAACGCGCGGCTCGTCTTCGACCAAAAGTACGTTCACGCGTTCGCCCCTTCCGCCTTGTCGGCCGGCAACGCGACCGTGACAGTCGTTCCTTCGCCTGGGCGACTGGCCATTTCGATCCGTCCCTTGTGAGCCTCGACGATGGCCTTGGCGACCGGCAGGCCAAGTCCAAGACCCTCATCGTTCATTGCCGCGGCTCTGCCGCCGCGGCGGAAGCGCTCGAAGATGCCGTCGATCTCCTCGGGCGGAATGCCGATGCCGCGATCCGAGACCCGCACTCTAACCTCGCCGTCGCCGCTGCCGATCTCGACCTTCACGGCGCCCTTGGATTTGGAGTAGCGCACGGCATTATCAAGCAGCACCAGAAACAGCTGCCTAAGCCGCGCCGGGTCGCCGCGCACCATGTCGTGCCCATTGCCGTTAACGAAGGCGACCTCAACGTCCCGATCATGGGCGATAACCTTGGCGTCGCCGCAGACCTTGTTGAGCAGGTCGCCGAGATCGATGGCCTGCATGTTGAGGCGCGCGGCGCCTGCACCCTGACGGGCAATGAATAGAAGGTCGTTAACGAGCACGGACAGGTGCTTGGCCTGCTCGACGATGCGTTCGATCGAGCGCTTATATTCGGGAATCCGCTTGTTCGAACCGCGCAACGCGATCTCGCCCTCGCCGCGAATTACGGTCAGCGGGGTGCGGAGCTCGTGGCTGATATCGGCGAAGAAGCCGCGGCGGGTCTCGTCGATCTTGCGCAGCGACTCGTTGGCCCGGCGAAGCTCCTCGGTACGCTCTTCCACCAGCGTCTCGAGATTGGCGTGCGCATCCTGCAAGGCCCGCTGATGGGCCTGGAGATCGCCCGCCATGCGGTTGAAGCTGCCGCCGAGATCGGCGAACTCGTCGCGGCCCGAGATCGAGATGCGATGGGACAGGTCGCCTTCGGCGAGCTTGCCGGTGCCGCGCAACAGCTCAGCCAGGGGCGCGCGCAACCCGTGCAACAACAGCAATACCAGCGCCAGCGTGGTCAGCACGGCGAGTGCGGCGTGAATCTGGCTGATGCGCTCGAGCCGGCCCAAGAGCTGGGCGGCGTCGGCGTCGATCCGGATCACTTCGGCGGTCTCGTCGGCCACGCCGACCTCGATCAGCTCGTTGAGCTTCTGGTCGATGCCGCCCTTGAGGAGCTCGATCAGCCGTTGCCAGGCGACGTCGGGGCGGCCGCGGCTCTGGAGCTGCTCGACCTCGCCGAGCTGATCCAGCGTGTGCTGGAACTCCTGTCTGATCTGAGCCAGGCGCACGAGCTCGGCGGATTCGGCCTTTTGCTCGTCCGACCCGACAATGGCGAGTTCCTTGGCGCTGAGCTCCTTGAGGGCCGCCAGATCGGAATCGATCACCTTGTTGAGATAGGCGGCGCCAAGCGGACGCTCGGCGATTCCGGTCAACAGCGTGTCGGTCCAGGCCTTGAACAGCTGCTGGCTATGGCGCGACAACTGGAGCTGACGCTCAAGCTGCTCATGGGACAGCCGCGAGCGGGTCAGGTAGGTATGCGATTGGGTCACGCCCCAATAAGCGAGCGCGGCGGCCGAAAGCGACATGGCGAGAAGCAAAGCTGCGGTGATGAGGAGCTTCGTCTGGTAACGCATCGTAAATCTCAAGGCCTTCCTAGCCGCTAAGGGCTGGAGGGGTGGTCATTTGCTCGGACGCGGTGGGCGGAGACCGTCCACGCCGCGAGACAATAGCCGAAGCCTCTATAGCGCATTTTTTCCAATACTTGACCGTGACTTCCAGCCCACGTCATGTTTTTTTCATCCGCGCGTCAGGTCCCCTTCATGTTTCAGGGCCGGATTCTCCCTGACGCCCCTATGATTTGGAAATACAGGCATTTTTTTTGCCGCGGCTGGTGGCGAGAGATTTGCTAGTCTCGGCAAACAAAAGAACCGGGGGACTGAGGGAAGACTTAGGTCGGGGGACGGCTCTTGCAATACCATCTGAACGGGCTGCGCGGTGCGCGGCGCTTGGTGCTGGCGGGTGCGCTCTCGGCGCTGGCAGCGCTCGGACTGACGGTAGGCACCACGAAATCGGCTCTGGCTGAATTCGAGATCCAGGAATCCAATATCGATAAGGGCGACGTCGAGGTCGAATATCGCGGCGCGGTCCATTGGGGCATCCCCCAAGCCGAAGAGGGAGACGCGGCCGGCGCTCTCGACACCGAAACGGACGAGGCTCCTCTTCGTCAGAGTCACGATTTGGAGACGCAGTGGGGCGCAACCCAGTGGCTCCTATTGTCGCTCACCCTCTCGGGAGATCAGCCCTTGGGCGAGAACTTCGCGCTTTCTTCCGTCGAGTTTGAGACCCAAGTCGAGTTGATCGAGCGCAAGGGCAATGGCTTTGGCCTCGCGTTCCAAGGCGGCTACGGCTTCGCCACGCGTGGCGGCGAAGCCCATGAGATCCAATTCGGGCCCATTGTCGAACTGGCAAACGGCAATCTGCTGCTAACTCTCAATCCGCTTTTTGGCGCGCAGGTGGGCGATAACAGGCAAACCGACGGGCTCGGCTTCGAATATGGCTGGCGCGCCGAATATGACTTCGCCAAGCATTGGGGCGTCGGTGTGGAGATGTTCGGCGAGATCGATGATCTGGCCAATGCCGGCTCGTTCAACGACCAGAACCACAGCCTCGGTCCGACCCTGTTCTATAACCCGGGCGAAGACGATGACGACGATGTCGGACAGGCCGGAGACGACGACGATAAGGCCGCCGGTCCGGCGAAGATGGATTTCTCCCTGAATGTCGGCGTTCAGTTCGGGCTGACCGACGTCACCTCGGACACGGCGCTGAAGTTCCAGGGCTCGCTGGCGTTCTAAAGCAGACCTCCGTACACGGGGCGGCGGCCTTCGCGGACGATGCGGAGGCCGTTCGCTTTTGCCTTGACGAGGCGGGGGCCGCATCGCCATTGATGCCCAATCATGATGATCAAGGTGCTCGGTTCGGCGGCAGGCGGCGGCCTACCGCAATGGAATTGCAACGGCCGCAACTCGGCCGACGCGCGCAAGGGTGTGGCGGGCGTGCCGCCGCGCAGCCAGGCCTCGGTGGCCGTGACTGCCGACGGCAGCCAATGGGTCCTGCTCAACGCGGCTCCCGATTTGCGTCAGCAGATCAACGACACGCCGGAGCTTCATCCGGCGGCTGACGGCGGACCGCGCAACAGCCCGATCAAGGCGGTGGTGCTGACTAATGGCGATGTCGATGCGGTAGCGGGCCTGTTATGCCTGCGCGAGGGCCAGCCCTTCACCGTCTATGGCACGGAGCGCGTGCTCGATGTGCTCGCCGCAAACAGCATTTTCGACGTGCTCGATGCCAATGTGGTCAAGCGCGTCCCCATGGCATACGGGCGTCCATTCGCGGTCGAGGGTCCGTCAGGTCCGGTCGGGCTCACCATCGAGGCCTTCGGTGTGCCGGGCAAGATCCCGCTTTATCTCGAAGAAGCCAGAGCCGGCGCGGGGCTTGGCACGCAAGAAGGCGACACGGCCGGTCTCAAGGTGACCGCGACCGCGACGGGTAAGCACTTCTTCTTCATCCCCGGCTGCGCCAAGCTGGACGACGCACTGCGCGCGCGGCTAAAGGGCGCGAAGCTGCTGTTCTTCGACGGCACGCTCTATACCAATGACGAGATGATCGCCCAGGGGCTGCTCAACAAGACCGGCGATCGCATCGGCCATATGAACATGTCGGGCAGCGCCGGCAGCATCGCGCAGCTCGCGCCGCTCGACATCGGCTGCAAGATCTTCATCCACATCAACAACTCCAATCCGGTTTTGCGCGAAGACTCGCCCGAGCGGGCGGCGGTCGAGGACGCCGGATGGGAGGTTTCCTTTGATGGGATGGCGGTGCGGGTCTAAGGACCCGCTTGCAGGACGAGCCCGCTAGCCGACGCGTCCGGTACGCGTGACGTCGCCGAACGCCACGACATTGTCGGAACGGGTCTCGGCGACGGTCTTGGCCGCGTCGCCGGCCGCGATCAGCCAATAGGCCTCGATCCGCTCGGCGAAGGGCCGCGCCCGCTCGGCGAACAGCCGCTCGCCTTGGGTGCTCGACTCTTTGCGCAGAAAGCGGTGGCGTTTGCGGCAGCGCTTCAAGAACGCCGCCGTCTCCTCGGGGCTGCCGAATATCATGGTCGGCGTGGAGACCAGCTGCGTGAGCAAGGCGATGTCGTGATCCTCGCCAAGGATTTGCGACAGCGATCGGGCGGCCTCGGCGCGGGCCGTGAGCTCCGACGGCCAGCAGGGGGCGAGGAGTTGCATCTGCCGCCAATGATGCTGAACGCCCTTGCGCCATTCGTGGACATCATCGTCACGGCCTGCCTCGAAGGCGTGACGGAAGGCCTCGCGCGAGGTGCGATAGCAGCGCCTGAGGCCCTTCGCCAGCGAACGGAAATCGTCGGGATAGACGGCCAGACCGGCAAAGGCCGGCCGCAGCTCGAGCAAGCCGCGCATGGCGTCCGACGCGGCGCTGCGCTCAAGATTCTGCTCGGCCGCGTGGCGCCGCTTGAGCAGCCAGGCGCGCAAGGATTGGATGGGACCGAGGCCAGGTCCCTGGCCGGTCTCGCGCTCGAGCTTGTCCACAGCGTCGGCCAAGGCGGCGGCATCGCGGGCCGGGGCAAGCCCCCTGGCGATGGCGGCAAGACGATCGGTCAGAGTGGCGAAGGCGGGCGCGGGCATGCCGGGCCGCGCCAGCAGCAGCAGCGAGCGTAATCGCTTCAAGCATTTGCGGGCGCTGTGCACGCCGCTGTGGCGCTCCGGCGGGGTCGCCAATGCACCATGGGCGATCTCAAGCTCGGCGAAGGCCACGCGCCGCAATGCCTCGCTCATCGGCATCGCCGGATCGAGACGATAACTCATCAAGCCCCCTACCGCTTTGAACGAAGCCCCGAGGGTTGATGATCCCTGGCCGAGGGGTTGCAGGTCAAGTTCAAAGCACGGATTCAGCCCTGTGGATGTTGTGTGGACAAATTGCGCCGTGGCGCGGTCGCTGCGATCCAATTTTCTACCCGCGCTTCAGGGTGTTGACTTGTCATAATGTCGGTGATGACGGCGACCGAGTCGGCGCCCGCGGCCAGCACCAGCGGCGCGCGGTCGAGCGTGATGCCGCCGATCGCCACCAGCGGACAGCTAAGTCTCGCACGCCACGCGGCGATGCGGGGCAGGCCTTGCGGCGGCCACGGCATCGCTTTCAGCGTGGTGGCATAGATCGGGCCGAGCGCGACATAGTCGGCACGCGCGGCCAGCGCTCTGTCCAACTCGTCCGCACTATGGGTGCTGACGCCGATTTTCACACCGGCAGCCCTGATGGCGGCGAGGTCGGCGGACGCCAGATCCTCCTGGCCGAGATGCACGAAGCCTGCGCCGAGCGCGATCGCCATGCGCCAATAGTCGTTGACCACCAGCTCGCAGCCATGGTCCGCGCACAGCGATAGCGCTGTCTCGATCTCGGCGCGGATGACGCTGTCCGGCTGGTCCTTGATGCGGAGCTGCACCAGCCTGACGCCGTGCGGCAGCAACCGCGCGAGCCACGCCGTGTTGGGAACGATGGGGTAGAAGGGATCGAGTTTGATCAAGGCCGCGCGACCAGGATCGCTCAGGACGCGTGATCGATCTTGAAGAACGGCGTGCCGGCGACCGGGGTCGACGGCGAGGCCATGTCGCGCGGCTCGATCAGGCCGGCCTCGAAGGCGAGCCGCCCGGCCTCGATCGCGCGCGCAAAGGCCGCCGCCATCTTGGCCGGGTCGCCGGCTTTGGCGATCGCGGTGTTGAGCAGCACGGCGTCGTAGCCCAGCTCCATGGCCTCGGCCGCGTGCGACGGCGTGCCGATGCCGGCGTCAATGATCAGTGGAATGTCGGGGAAGTAGGCGCGCAGCGTCCTCAGCGCGTCCTTGTTGACGAGGCCGCGCGCCGAGCCGATCGGTGAGGCCCACGGCATCAGTACGGTGCAGCCGGCGGCAACCAGACGCTCGGCGGCGCTCAAATCTTCGGTGGTATAGGGCAGCACCGCGAAGCCCTCGGCGGTGAGTGCGGCTGCGGCCTCGACCAAGCCGAACAGATCGGGCTGCAAGGTGTCGTCGTTGGCGATCACTTCGAGCTTGATCCAGTCGGTGCCGAACAGCTCGCGCGCCATTTGCGCGGTGGCGATCGCCTCTTTCGGCGTGCGGCAGCCGGCGGTGTTGGGCAACACGCGGCAGCCGAGCTCCTCGATCAGCGACCAGAAACCCTGACCGGTGCTGGTCCTTGCCGATTCCCGGCGCAGCGAGACGGTGACGAGTTCCGCGCCCGAAGCGGCGACGGCCTGCTTCAGGCTCTCGGGCGAAGGGTATTGCGCGGTGCCGAGCAGCAGCCGCGAGGTGAAATCCTGGCCGTAAAGGGTGAGCATCAGCCGCCCTGCCTCGGCGCCACGATCTCGATCTCATCGGCATCGGTCAATGGCGTCGACCCGCGCGCGGCGGCGGCCACGAAGTCGCCGTTCTTGGCCGTGGCGATCTTGGCCTCGGCAAAGCCCAGCCGCACGCAGAGCTCGTCGAGCGTCGTCGCATCGGTGGCGAACGCTTCACCGTTGAGCAGGATCTTCACCAAACACCTCCGGGTCTTTCGCACCCGTCTCGACATAGGCCGCGACCAGCTTGGCCAGCCCCGGCGCCAGCAGAAAACCGTGCCGGTAGAGACCGTTGACGTAGATATAGCCCTTCGCCGCGATAATCCTAGGTCGATTGTCGGGAAAGGCGGGCCGCGCGCCGGCGCCCTGGCGCACGATCTCGGCTTCGGCGAAGGCCGGATCGACAGCATAGGCTGCCGATAGCAAATCGAGCGCCGAGCGGACCGTGATGGCGCCCACCTCCTCGCTCTCGATCACCGTGGCGCCGATCATATAAAGGCCGTCGCCCCAGGGAACGACATAGAGGGGGAAGCGCGGATGCAGCAGCCGCACCGGCCGGGTCAGGTTCACGTCACGGCTTTTGACCACGATCCGCTCGCCGCGCACGCCGCGTAGTGTCGGCAGATTGTCCTTGGCGGCAAGCCCGCGGCAATCGACGACGAGATCATAGCCCTTCGGCATCGCGCCATCGCCAAGACGCACGGCCACGCCTTGCGCCAGCGCCGCATCCAGCAAAAAGCGTAAAGCGCCCTCGGGTGCGAGATGGGCCTCCTCCTCATAATAGAGAGCGCCGGCGAACCGGTCGCTCAGCACCGGCTCGAGCGCGGCAAGCTCTGCCGCCGACAGGCGTTGGTGCCCGCCGGTCATGCGGGCGAAGCGGTCGAGTTCGGCACGGTCGCGATGGAGCGCCACCACCAGGGTGCCGCCGGCGATGGTGCAGGGATAGGTCTCCCGCCATAAGGCGATGCCGCGTTTGCCGAGATCCCTGACGATCGCCTCGGCGCTTTCCTCCTCGCAGCGCGGCGCCAGCATGGCGCCGGCGTAAAGGCTGCAGCCATCGGCGAACGGCTCGGTCGAGCGCTCGTAAAGGGTGACGTCATGACCGCTGCGGGCAAGCGTCAGCGCCTGCCACAGGCCGACCACGCCCGCGCCGCGGATGGCAATGGATTGCTTTCGGTTGGCCATGTCAGGACGGAGATAGCGCGTCGGCGGGCACCCGTCTAATCCCCTAGCGCCACGCCTTCGCGGCGCGGGTCGGCGCCGCCCTCCAGCCCATCAGGCGCGACGGCGATGATGTGCTCCCCGCTGGCCAGAGGCGTGCGGCGCACCTGGTGGCCCATGGCGGTTAGGGCGGTGGCAAGCGCATCCCACTCGGCCTCCGGCTCGATCAGGAGCGTGTCCTCGGTGCTGCCGATATTCACCAACGCGCTCGCTTGCGCGGCGTCAAGCCGCCAGTCGATCAGCGCGATCAGGGCCTTGAGGTTGAACAAGATGATGGCCGGCCCGCCGGGCGAGCCGAGCACATAAGCGAGTCCACCATCCTTGGCGAACACCATGGTCGGGTCCATCGAGCTGCGCGGGCGCTTGCCGGCCTCGACGCGATTGGCGACCGGGCGGCCCTGGGCATCGACCGGCAGGAAGGCAAAATCGGTGAGCTGATTGTTGAGCAGGAAGCCACGCACCATGGTTCGCGCGCCGAAGGCGTATTCGATGCTGGTGGTCATGGAGAAGGCGTTGCCCTGATCGTCGACCACGGAGATCTGGCTGGTGCCGCCTTTCTCCTTGGTGCCGTCGGTGCCGAACGCGCCCTGCCGCGTGTTCGGCGGCGACCCAGCGCTGACCTCGCTCTGGGCGCGGTCGGGATCGATCAGCGCACGGCGCTCGGCGAGATAGGCTGGGTCGAGCAGACCGCCGACCGGTGCGGCGATGAAATCGGGATCGGCGAGGTAGCGGGCGCGGTCGGCGAAGGCGAGCCGCTCCGCCTCGGCGATGGCGTGCGCGGCGCTCACGCCGAACGGCGTGTCGCCGAGGTCGAACGGCGCGAGCAGGCCGAGCACCTCGCCGACGGCGACCGCGCCCGACGAGGGCGGGCCGGCGCCGCAGACGCGATGATCGCGATAGAGCGCGCAGACCGGCTCGCGCTGCTTGGCGCGGTAATTGGCAAGATCCTCGGTGGTGAGCGTGCCGGGCCGGCGTGGATCGCTCTGCACCGCCTTGGCAATGTCGGCGGCGATGGCGCCTTCATAGAAGGGCTTGGTGCCGTCGCGGGCAATGATCTCCAGAGTATCGGCCAGCGCCGGATTTTTCAGCTTGTAACCGACCGGCCACGACCTCCCTTGGGCATCGAAAAGATAGGCGCGCGCCTCGGGCGCGAAACTGTCAGGCCCCATATCCGCGAGCATCTTGGCGAGACGGGGCGAGACCGGGAAGCCGTCGCGGGCGAGCTCGATCGCCGGCTGGAACAGCTCGGCCCAGGGCAGCTTGCCGTATTGGTCGTGCATCAGCTTCAGTGCAGCGAGCACGCCGGGGACGCCGACCGACAGCCCGCTGGCCATGGCCGCATCGCGCGGCAGCGGTTTGCCGTCTGCATCGAGAAACAGCTCGGGCGTGGCGGCGGCAGGCGCGGTCTCGCGGCCATCGAAGCTCGCGAGCGTCTTGGCGTTCGCGTCCCAATAGAGCATGAAGGCGCCGCCGCCCAGCCCCGAGGATTGCGGTTCGACCAGGTTGAGCACCATCTGCGCGGCGATGCCGGCATCTATTGCCGAGCCGCCCTTACGCAGCATGGCGAGGCCGGCTTCCGCCGCCCGCGGATGGGCGGCGATCACCATGTGCTGCTTCGCCTTGACCAGCGGCTTCGGCGTGAGCCCGCTCTCGCCTTCCGGCATTTCGAAGGCCTGGACGCGCGGCATGGGCCCGCCCGAGGCCAGAAGCAGCGCAAGTGCGGTGAGGATTGGTAGGAGTTTGCGGTTCATGCCAACAGCATAACGAGTTTCGCTGAGCTGACTACCTGTGCAGTCGGGAGGAGCCTAGAGTCCTCCCTCTCCCCAGCGGGGAGAGGGTTGGGGTGAGGGGGATTCGATCCCCGAATTTTGCAAACCCATCACCCGCGCCTTCGGCGCGACCTCTCCCCACAGGGGAGAGGTTATGTTCCGTTAATGGAAGTCGCGCGATTTGGGGATGATGCGCGCGTCGCGCAGATGGCAGCGCGGATGCCAGCGTGGGTGGCCGCGTTCAGCTTTGCGCTCGCGTCTGTCCTCGCCACCCGGATGCTTGACGTGATCGGCATGGGCCTGCGCGGTGCTCAGAGCCTCGCCGTCCTCGGTGAGGAGGCGGAGCCAGTCGCTGCGATCGTCGAGCCGTTCGGCCACGACATGGATAATGTCCTCGTGGCGCTGGACGCGGCCATGCACCACGACCAGGCGCGCGCCCATCACCACTTTACGCTCGCGCTCGAGCACTTTGGGCCAGATCACACTATTGGCGACACCGGTCTCGTCCTCGATAGTCATGAACACCACGCCTTGCGCCGAGCCGGGGCGCTGCCGCACCAGCACCACGCCGGCGACGCTCACCCGCGCGCCGTCGGGGCAAGTTCTGAGATCGGCGCAGGCCTTTATGCGGGCCTCGCTCACGCGGGCGCGCAGGAAGCTCATCGGGTGGGCCTTGAGCGACAGCCGCAGCGTGCGGTAGTCGTTCACCACATGCTCGGACAGCGGCATCACGGGCAGAACCACCTTCGGCTCGGCGCCGGCGTCGGCTTGGTCGGCATGCTCGAACAGCGGCAGAGGCAGCTCTTTAGGCAGGCCGCGCACTTCCCACAGCGCCTGACGGCGGTCGAGGCCGAGCGAACGGAAGGCATCGGCCGCGGCGAGCTTCTCCAGGCTGGCGCGTTTCAGCCCGTTCCGCCGCCACAGATCGCGCACGTCGCTATAAGTGTTGGCGGGGAGATCGTCGCGGATGGAGACGAGGCGCTGAATGTCGGTTTCGCGCAGTCCGTCGATCTGGCGCAGGCCTAGACGCAGCGCGAATGCGTTTTTTGTTTGCGCCGCGCTTTGCGCCACTTGAGCGCTGGCGGGTTCGAGCGTGCAGTCCCACAGGCTCAGATTGACGTCGGCCTCGCGGGCTTCGACGCCATGCTCGCGCGCGCAGCGCACGATCTGGGCCGGCGCGTAGAAGCCCATCGGCTGGGCGTTGAGCAGCGCTGCGGCGAACGCCGCCGGGTAATGGCATTTGAGCCAGGCCGAGACATAGACGAGGTGGGCAAAGCTCGCGGCGTGGCTCTCGGGGAAGCCATATTCGCCAAAGCCCTTGATCTGGTTGAAGCAGCGCTCGGCGAATTCGGCCGGGTAGCCGCGCGCCGTCATGCGGCCGACCATCTTCTCACGCAGTTTGTCGATCGTGCCGCGGCGGCGAAAGGTGGCCATGGCGCGGCGCAGTTCGTTGGCCTCGGGGCCAGAGAACTTGGCCGCCACCATGGCGAGCCGCATGGCCTGCTCCTGGAACAGCGGCACGCCCAGAGTCTTGCCGAGCACCTGGCGCAGCTCGTCTTTGGGGCCGTGATCGGGGTGGGGCGAGGGGAACTCGACCGGCTCCTCGCCGCAGCGCCGGCGCAAATAAGGGTGAACCATGTCGCCCTGGATGGGGCCGGGCCGCACGATAGCGACCTCGATGACCAAGTCGTAGAAGCAGCGCGGTTTCAGCCGGGGCAGCATGTTCATCTGCGCCCGGCTTTCGACCTGGAACACGCCGACCGAGTCGGCGCGGCACAGCATGTCGTAAACGCGCGCGTCGTCGCGCGGCACCGTGCCGAGGCTGATGTCCTTGCGGTAGTGGACCTTCAGTAGGGTGAAGGCCTTGCGGATGCAGGTCAGCATGCCGAGGCCGAGCACATCGACCTTGAGCAGGCCGAGCGCGTCGAGATCGTCCTTGTCCCATTCGATGAAGGTGCGTTCGTCCATGGCGGCATTGCCGATCGGCACGACCTCCGACAACGGCCCGCGCGTCAGCACGAAGCCGCCGACATGCTGGGAGAGATGGCGGGGGAAGCCGATCAGCTCCTGGGTGAGCTCGAGCACGCGGGCGAGCAGCGGGTCGGCCGGATCGAGCCCGGCCTGGCGGACATACTGTTCCGGCAGGCTCGAATTGCTCAGGCCCCAGATGGTGGTGGCGAGCGCGGCGACGGTGTCCTCGGAGAGGCCGAGCGCCTTGCCCACCTCGCGCACCGCCAGCCGGCCGCGATAGCAGATAACGGTGGCGGCGAGGCCGGCGCGGTCGCGGCCGTAGCGGGCGTAGATATATTGAATCACCTCCTCGCGCCGCTCGTGTTCGAAATCGACGTCGATATCGGGCGGTTCTTTGCGCTCGGGCGAGACGAAGCGCTCGAACAGGAGATCGATCTCGGTGGGGTCGACATTGGTGATGGCGAGGCAGTAGCAGACCGCGGAGTTAGCGGCCGAGCCGCGGCCCTGGCACAGGATGGCCTGGCTCCGCGCATAGTGGACGATGTCGTGAACGATGAGGAAATAGGGCGCGTAGTTGAGCGCGGCGATCAGCGCGAGCTCTTTCAGGAGGGTGTCGCGCACCCGGTCAGGCAAGCCGTGGGGAAAGCGCCAGGCGGCACCCTGCCAGGTCAAGTCTTCAAGGTGCGATTGCGGGGTCTTGCCGGGCGGCACCGGCTCGTCGGGATATTCGTATTTCAGCTCGTCGAGAGAGAAGGTGCAGTCTTCTGCGATCTCGACGGCGCGGCGCAGCGCATCGTCATGGCCGGCGAACAGACGCGCCATGTCCTTCGCCGACTTCACATGGCGCTCGGCATTGGCTTCGAGGCGGAGGCCGGCCTCGGAAATGGTGCATTTCTCGCGGATGCAGGTGAGCACGTCTTGCAAAGGGCGCCGGTGCGGGGCGTGATAGAGCACTGCATTGGTGGCGACCAGGGGCGTGCCGGCCCGCGCGGCGAGATTGGCGAGGGCGGCGATGCGGGCGCGGTCGCCGCCGCGATAAGAATGACTCGCGGCGAGATAGAGGGGCGCTTTGATCGCAGTCTTGATGACTTTTAGATGCGATTCAAAATCTAATGCGACCCCCTCACCCCATCCCTCTCCCCCCTGGGGAGAGGGAGTCGTTGGCGGTGCGGCCGTGTTTCCCCTCTCCCCGTCGGGGAGAGGGTCAGGGTGAGGGGGAAAAGCAACGACAGTTGGAAATGGGTTCGCCTTCCAATCATTAGGTGGCAGGGCGATGACGATCAGGCCTTCGGCGTGGGAAGCAACATCGGCGAGAGTGAGCATGCATTGACCTTTGTCGGCGCGGCGCTGGCCGAGCGTGAGCAGCCGGCACAGCCGGCCATAAGCGGCACGGTCGGTCGGATAGACCAGCAGGCTCGGCGCATCCTGCAAATCGAGGCGGACGCCGACCACGAGCTTGATGCCGGCTTCCTTGGCGGCGAGATGGGCGCGCACCACGCCGGCCAGCGTGTTGCGATCAGTGACGGCTATTGCCGCGAGGCCGAGCGCCTTGGCCGTCGCCACCAACTCTTCGGGATGAGAGCCGCCGCGCAGGAAGGAAAAATTGGTGGTAACCTCAAGCTCGGCATAGCGGGGCATGGCGAGCCATCAGCCGAACACGCCATGCAGATACCAGCCAGGGGCGCCAAGCTCGGTGTCCTGATAAAGGCCGTCGCGGAACACCCAGTAGCGGTGCCCGTCCTCGTCCTCGATGCGGTAATAGTCGCGCGGGCGCGCACCGCTAGGAACCGTCGTTGCGCATTTTTTCTCTTTTTCCCGCAGTGAGCGCCACCATTCCGGCGCGATGCGCTCAGGGCCTTCCGCCTTGACCACGCGGCGGCTCACATGGCGCCAGGTGAAGCGCGCCGGCGGGCCTTCCGGAATCTCGGCAAGCACGGTCACCGGCTCAGGGCTGGTGAACAGCAGCGGCGGGCGCGGGGGCTTGCCAGGCATAGGCTCGGGCCACAGCGACGGGCCGGCAAAGGCGCTGCGCAGCCGCTGCGCCAATTCGGGGATGTGGCTTGCCTTGGGTACGAGGCGGCGCACCGCGCGCGCGCCCAAGCGATTGACCAGCCGGTCGATCAGGGCCTCGGCCCTTATTTCCCCGGTCGTCTCGGTGAGGCTGGTTTGCGCCGGGCGAAGCGGCTCGGTCACCAGCGCCGTCAACGCCATCAGGTCGACGCCGAAGCCCATGTCGAGGGTCTCGATTCTGTCCTGCACCAGGCGCAAGAGATGACTTGGCTCGCGCGAGGGGGCGCTGAGCCCCGCTTCGATCACGGTCGAGGAGCCGTCGGCGCGGCAGACCCAAAGCGCCAGGCGCCGGCAACCTAGCCCGGCGCGCCCAAGCTTGCGGCATAGCTCGCCGGCAAGATGGTCGAGCCCGGCCACCACGCCGTCATGGGTGATGAGCGGCTCGGGAAAGGGAAGCCGTGCCGCGAAGTCAGGCGACGGCAACAGCGAAACGCGCGGCTCAGGCCTGCGTCCCAGGGCCTGATCGAGGCGCAGCAGAACGGCTTCAGCGGTGTTCTTGGAATGGAACCGCCGCTTGAGGCTCGCTCGCGGCAGAGCGTAGAGCTGACCGATGCGCTTCAGCCCGAGCCGGCGCAACAGGCCGGTAATCTCGGGTTCAAGCCGCAAGGCCTCGACCGGGAGCGGCGCCAGCGCGGATCCGATCTCTCCTTCAGGCACGATGATAGAGTCGCGCGCGCAGCGGGCCAGCGCATGCGCTCCGCCCAAGGTCTCGGCAAGAGCAAGCCGAGCGGTGAAGCCGAGACTTGTCAGCCGTCGCCCCAGATCGGCCAGCAGCGCCTGCTCGCCGCCGAATAGATGCGGCACGCCGCTGACCTCGAGCCAGAGCCCGTCGTCGCCGTCGGCATTGAGCGTGGGGCTATAGCGGCACGAGGCCCAGCGGGCGAGGTCGAGGAGAGCGTCCTCATCCTTCTTGGGCGCGGCGGGGAGGGTGAGGAGATAAGGGCAGATGGCGCGGGCATCGGCGAGGCCGAGCCCGGGGACCAGACCCTGGCTGACGCTCGCCGCATTGACCGCGGTGATGACGAGCCCGCGCTCCTCGTTGCCGATCAGGGCCAGAGGCCGGTCATCGGCTAACGGCGCGGCGCCGATCGCTGCTCTCTCCTGATTCAACCGCTCGATCGCCAGATGCGGCAGAAAGACGGAAACGAAACGACTCATGACTGTACTCCACCATAATGCTTCGTCCCGGTGCCTCGCCCCGGCAGCGCTCGAGCGTGAGATGCCAGGATGGCGCGCCGGGCGCTGCCGCGTCGAAAGGTGTGGATTCGCTTGTCCTGGCGGCGATGCGCCAGCTGGTGAGGATCCCGGGCATCGCCGCGTGTCGATGCCCTGAAAGCAGCAGGCACGGGGTGCGCGAGGCTTGGGCGGCAAGGCTGAGGCGACGGGCTGCCAGCGGCGTCTTGATCTCGATTTCGGCCAGGGCCGCGATCAGCGCGCGGCTTTTCAACCCTTCTTCCAGAGCCCAGGCGGCGTCCTCGGCCTTGCGCGCCTCCACCACGAGAAAAAGCGCCGGGTCGAGGCCGAACACCATGAGGCCCGGTCCATAAGGCTGGCCCCATTCGCGCGCGGCAGGGCTGGTGAAGCACCACAGCACGAGATCGCGGCGCCTGACCTGCTCGGCCGCCTGTTGGGCGATCACGGCAAGGGCGAAACCCAGCGCCGCCGGACCGTCGCCATAGGTTTGGGGCCTGATGTCATGGAGGCCCCCGGTTTTCAGCCTGCCCAGGGGAAATCCCGGCGGCGGGGGCATCTCTTCCTTACGGGGAGAAGTGAAAAGACCTGGTGGAGGAGAAAGAAGAGAGCAGGCGGAGCGGGGAGGGGCCGCGCCCGGTGCGGGGGAGCTTGCCAGAGACACGGGAACCTGCTCGAGCGCGCGGATTTGCGTGCGCAGATGCTCAATCAGGAACCTCGCCCTAGCCCCGCCTGCTTTTGCAACGCCAGTCGGTGGAACTAGGAGACTTTCTGCACCGCCTGGAACGTCGTTACGCACGCTACTGACCTCAACTCTCGTTCCTGTTTTGTTCTAAGCAGAGTCGGAGCCAGAGTCAAGGGCCACCTCTGGGAGGTTTTTCGGAAGATCGGAGCGCCGATCTTTACGATTTGGTACATGTTCTGAGCCTCGTTCTAAAGCGTAGGTTAATAATCAGTAAATACGACCAGCAAACTTTCAGTAATTTTTCCCAATTTTTCCCTCATTTACGTCTGCAGGCCCTTCGGGTGCTTACGCTTTGTTCACTACGAAAGCCCCGAGTCTGTTGAATTGGTTTAACCTGCATCTAAGGCGGCGGTGCTAGCTTCGCGTCAGGTTCCAACGACCGGCCACAAGGCGGCGAGGGGGCCATGGAATGACCAATACAAGGGAGTGTCGAAATGAGGACGTTTGCACGCTTCGTCAAGGACGAGTCGGGCGCTACCGCCATCGAGTATGGCCTGATCGCCGCCGGCATCGCCGTGGCCATCCTGACTGCCGTTAACGCGATTGGTACCGATCTGTCAGGCCTGTTCGGCCGGATCTCCGCCAAGCTCACCGCGGCCGGCACCTAGAATCCTGAGACTGAAGACTGGGGCCAGCGCCGCTGCGAGGCGGCGCTGGCCCCAGTTCTATTTTGCCCGTTCGATGCAATGGGCGCATTCACGATCTGACGCGGCTCGCTGAAATGCCCGCTGCCAACGGCTCGGCGCGGCGTGATGATCTCCTTCATCGCGGCGGCGATGCAGGCGCTGACCGCGGTCGCCTTGGTGGGGTTGCTGCTGTTCGGGCTCAACGCCAGCCGACTCCAGATCAATGCCTGGTCGAAAAAGCTCGAAAGCGCGAGCTACGCGATGATTGCGCTGCTGGGTGTGTATTTGCTTGTGACCCAGTTGTTGCGGCTGTGGCGCGGCGTGTCTGCGCAGCCGGAGCATGGTCATGCCGGGCATCATCACCACGATCACGCCCACGACCATTCGCATGACCACCATCACGACCACGACCATGCGCACGATCACAGTCACGATCACCACCATCACCATCACGCGCCGGGAGAGGCGTGCGATCACATCGTCGATGCGCGGCAGCTTGCCGGACCGTTCTCGTGGCGGAAGGTGATGGCGGTGGTGTTCTCGGTGGGGATCAGACCCTGCACCGGGGCAATTCTCGTGCTGGTCTTTGCCGTGACCCAAGGCTTGTTCTGGGCCGGCGCTGCCGCCACTTTCGCCATGGCGTTCGGCACGGCCATCACCGTGGCGGCGCTGGCGACCCTGGCGCTCGGCTCGAGAGAACTCGCGCTCAAGCTCGGGGGCACGAACAGCGCCTGGGCCAACGCGGTCTGGACCACCTGCACCATCGGCGGCGCGGTGGTCATCCTGTTGTTCGGCTCGCTGCTGTTTCTCGCCTCATTAGGGCCGGCCCGGCCATTCTAGGCAGCCCGGCGCAGCCAATAGTCTCGAAACAATCCCGACCTCCAGGCGTTCTCCAACCAACGCCAATATTAAGGAGGTTCTTCATGGCCGACATCAGTGACAAGCGAATCGCCATCCTCGCCGCCGACGGCTTCGAACAGTCGGAGTTGATGGTTCCCAAGCAACGGCTCGAGGAAGCCGGCGCCGCCGTCGACATCATCTCGCTCAAGACCGGCCAGATCTGGGGGTGGAAGGACGGCGATTGGGGCGATCCGGTCGACGTCGATCGCACCATCGACGCCGTCACCGTCGACGAATATGACGCCCTGATCATTCCCGGTGGACAGATGAACCCCGATCACTTGCGCGCCGACGAAGACGCCGTGGCGTTCGTGAAGGATTTCTTTGCGAGCAAGAAACCGCTTGCGGCGATCTGCCACGCGCCGTGGGTGCTGATCGAGGCCGGCATCGCTAAAGGCCGTAAGATGACGTCCTATCACTCCATGGCGACCGACGTGAAGAATGCCGGCGCCAATTGGGTCGACAGGGAAGTGGTCGTCGATCAGGGGCTCATCACCAGCCGCAATCCCGGCGATCTCGAGGCCTTCTCCGCCAAGATCATCGAGGAGATCGGCGAGGGACGTCACGAGCGACGCGCTGTCGCTTAACGCCCCCGTCATGGACTTAATGTCACGGATAGGGGCTTCACGTCCGGGCCCTGGCACTAGTCCCCCGTTTTACTCCTCTGGTCGATCGCATCTGGTCGATCGCACGAATCCGCGCCCCGCTTGCCGTCAATGTCGGAATGATGTTTCTTTCTGGCGGACTCGATTGCACAAACCCGGCACCGCATCCTACATAGCGCCTGGTTGCGGGGAGCAAGGTTCACCCATTCAACGGCATTGGTCACGGAGAGATATGATGGCACTCCAACTCGGCGAAACGGCACCGGATTTCGAGGCCGAAACCACGCAAGGCCGCATTCGCTTTCACGAATGGCTCGGCGATTCCTGGGCGGTGCTGTTCTCTCACCCCAAGGACTTCACGCCGGTCTGCACCACCGAACTCGGCTACATGGCGAGGATCAAGCCCGAGTTCGACAAGCGCGGGGTCAAGATCATCGGCTTGAGCGTCGATCCGGTGGATCGCCACGCCAAATGGGCGGAGGACATCAAGGAGACGCAAGGCGTCGCCCCCAACTTCCCCATGATCGGCGATCCCGACCTCACCGTCTCCAAGCTCTACGGCATGCTGCCGGCCAGCGCGTCTGGCGGTTCGGAGCGCACGCCGGCCGACAATCAGACGGTCCGCAACGTGTTCGTCATCGGCCCCGACAAGAAAATCAAGCTGGTCCTGGTCTATCCCATGACCACCGGGCGCAATTTCGATGAGGTGCTGCGGGTGATCGACTCGCTGCAGCTCACCGCCAAACATCGGGTGGCGACGCCGGCGAACTGGCAGCAGGGCGATGAGGTGATCATCTCCGGCTCGGTGTCCGACGAGGAGGCCAAGAAGATCTATCCCGACGGCTGGAAGGCGCCGCGGCCCTATATCCGCATCGTGCCCCAGCCGCGGAGCTGATCTCTGTCCCCGACCTCAGAGTCTGACTTGAGGCGTCGCGTTAGCGTCGTAATATTGCGCCAAAATCGGTTGGCGCTTCCCCTCGGCTTCATGGTAGAAACGCTGTATACGGATCATATTGGTCCGTAAACAGAAGGCGTGCTGGCGTCGACCGGGGCCAGAAACGCCGGGCAGGGGAGCTTATGTCCGATCCAAGCGGCTCGGACCCAACCGGGTCCCGAGACAGTGCGCGTGAAGCCGCCAAAACCATTGCCGACCAGATCTCGCCGTTGCTCCGGCGCGCACGGGTCAAGGGATTTGATTTCCTCGCTTATCTGCTGGCCATGGCGCTCAAGGAGTCGCGGCGGCTGTCGGAGGAGTGACGGGAAGGCCGTGAGCCACTCTGCCCTTGCCGAGAGTGCGTGATATTGTGTGCCTCTTAGTTGAGTGACGCTTCCCAGGCTTAGGTCATTCGATGTCGGACCCGGCGGCCGGCTATTATCGCTATCTGGCGCAGGCCGTTGGCGCGCTCCCGCAGAACACGCCTGAGGCCGCGCGGTGCTGTACCGGCAGGTGCGCGGGGCGGTGGCGCATCGGCTCCAAACGGCACAACCGCCGCACCCGGACGCGGAGATCGCACTTCACAAGACGGCGCTCGAGAGATCGATCCGTCTCGTCGAATTGTCGGCGGGCTATTCTCTCTCTCTGATAAAGGCGGTCGGCGCTCTCGCGCAAAACACGCCGGAGGGACGCGCCGCGCTCTACCAGCGCGGCCGGGCATCGCTTGAGCGGCGGCTGCGGTCGGCGCAGCCACACCGTGTTCGGAAGGCGATATCGCCGTCCACCAGGCGGCCTTGGAGGAGGCGATCCGTCGCGTTGAGGCCGGGAGCATGCGGAGCCTGGCCTCTCCGGCGATGGCGGATTTCGCCTACCGGCCGGGCTCTTGCTGATCGCTTTCATCGGGCTCTGGCTTGCGGAAGTCAATTTGTAGGACGCGCAAGGAGACCTTGCGCCTTTCGAGGTGGTGGTACGCTACGGATGGATTGGGCTGTCGATCGCTCTGCTGTTCTATTTCGTTTACGTGGTGGTGCGGCGCCGCCGCCGGCTCCAAGACGCCGGCATCCAGCGCTGCCGAGTAGCCGCGCTCGCCGTTAGGCCCCGAGGCAACGACACGCGGCGACAGACTCGGCTCCGCCTTTACGAGGAGGCGGTGCAGAAATTGAACGACAACGATCTGCTCTGGGCCTACTGGCTGCCGGAGCACGCCGACGAGGCAAAGAAAGCCGTTCTGGCTGAACTGGAGCGGCGGGGTCATTCTGGTGAGCAGGTGCGGGCTTGGGCGCCACCCGCGTCACAGCTGACCGTGCCGTCAACGGCCGAGCGGCCGGTGTCGGTCAAGAAATATTCCCGGCTTGTCTTGATGCGTCGGGCGGGATGGATACTGTTTCAGATATTCTCGCTGGCTGGCCTCGTCGTGTTTGCCGGCGTGGTGATCGGCGGGAACATTGACCCGGCGGTGGGCGTCTCGGGGATCGCCGCCCTTATCGGCCTGTGGCTTCTTCTAGTTGCCTTTGGTGTGGCCTTCGTTGTCCAGGACCGAAAGCGGCGCATCCTGCTGTTGCGGCCTTTCGGCGAGAAAAAGATGACGTCGACGTTGCGGCGCTTCGTGCGCAAGAACGTTGGGCCTGTCGGCTATGCGTTCACCCTGTCCGATCGCAACTACAACCCCAGCTTCGTGGACTCTCTGCTGTTTCGAATTCTGGCCGGCGGCTTTGAGACGCTCGTTCAGTTTGCGGTGGGCGCGATCTTCGCCAATTCCCACCGCATTGGTGCGGTCAAGAACGACAACAGCTTTGTTCGCCTTGCTCGTGCGCTCACGCGGAAATTCACCCTCAGCTACTGGTCGTTGATCACCAGCGGCCAAGCGTTCAACATCCGTACCACCGACCCTTATTGGCAACTCTGCATCCAGATGCTGATGCATTCATGTGACGTCGTGATCGTTGATCTGTCGCGGGTGAAAGCGGGAACCGCCTGGGAGATTGGTGAATTGCACAAGCGCGATCTGCGCGCGCGCTGCATGTTCGTGGCGAGCGAGGACAACCAAGCCGAGCTAGGCGAGGTTCTGGCGCAGTATTTCTCCGAGCATGGGGCGCCAGTCGTCTATGTCTACCAGCGCAACGGTCGACTGCCCGACAAGCAGCGGTTCGGTGCCGAGCTCAAGCAGCGTCTCGAGCTCGCCATGATGCAGGCGTGAGGATCAGAGTCGAATGGGAATGCCGAAGACGCCAGCGCTCACGACCGATTGCGTCATCTACGACAAAGACGGGCGAGTTCTGCTCGTTCGCCGCAAGAACGAGCCGTTCAAAGGGGCTTACGCGCTGCCCGGTGGATTCGTCGATATCGGCGAGACGGTCGAGGCCGCGTGCCGCCGCGAGGTCCTCGAGGAAGCCGGCCTGGCAGTGAGCGAGCTGCGTCTGGTCGGGGTCTATTCCGACCCGAATCGCGATCCGCGTGGTCACACGGTCAGCATCGCCTACCTGGCGCGATTGCTACAGGCGCCAAGCCCCGAGGCGGGGTCTGACGCCGAGGCGGCGGCGTGGGTCAAGGATTGGCGGGCGCTCGATCTCGCCTTCGATCACGCCAAGATCCTGGCCGACGCCGAGCAGATTATGACAGCCCCATGAACCATTATCGAAGGTATCGATGGAGATCATCGGTGTCATCGTTGGGGCGATCGCTAGGCGAGCGTGTGTGATGTGTGACAGGATAGCGGTCTTGGGAATCGCAAGAGAGCACACCCTCAAATGTCCGATGAGGACTTCATTGTCACCGGGGAAAGCCAGAGCCCGCTTTCCGAGGGGGATGATTTCGAGGAGATGCTCGAAATCCTGATCAGGCTCGCTCAATCGGACGGCCGGGAATTTCTGGCCTATTTGCTGAGCATGGCGCTGATGGAAGCGCGCAACAACCCCACCCAACCCACCTATATCTCGCACTAGCGGCTACTGGCCTCACGCGCCGGGACCTCGCAGACTAGGCGCGCGGTGGGGTATGGACTATCTAAGGTCTCAAGCCCATTTCCGCGGAGCGATGGTCATGAATGAAACGCCGCCACAAGGCCGTTTCGCCCCAAAATCCGAGCATTCGAAGGCGTCGGCGCCGGCCCGCGTGGGCCGGATCGGCGTGCTGCTGATCAATCTCGGCACCCCGGACGGAACCTCGTATTGGCCGATGCGGCGCTACCTCAAGGAGTTCCTCTCCGACGCCCGCGTGATCGAGACCAACCGGGTGTTGTGGTGGCTGATCTTGAACCTGGTGATATTGGTGAAGCGGCCGACCGCCAGCGGCGCCAAATACCGCTCGATCTGGGACGAGACGCTGGACGAATCGCCGCTGCGCACCATCACCCGCAAGCAAGCTGAGAAAGTTGCCCGCGCGCTGGAGAAGAAGAATGTCGTGGTCGACTGGGCCATGCGCTACGGCAACCCCAGCATCGCGTCGCGCATCGACGCCCTGACCGCCCAAGGTTGCGACCGCCTGCTCGCATTCCCGCTCTATCCGCAATACGCCACGGCGAGCACGGCGACCGCCAATGACAAGGTGTTCGATGCGCTGAAGGCGCTCCGGGCGCAGCCGGCGCTCCGCACCGTGCCGCCTTATCCAAGCGACCCGGTCTACATCGCCGCCCTTGCCGATTCGATCAGGGCGCATCTCGCCGGCCTCGATTTCGAGCCCGAGGCGATCATCGCCTCGTTCCACGGCATACCGCAGTCCTATGTCGACAAGGGCGATCCCTATCAGTGTATGTGCATGGACACGGCCGATGCGTTGCGCGCGGCGCTCGGGCCGCTTGGCGCCAAGCTCAGGCTGACCTTCCAGTCCCGCTTCGGCCGCGCCGAATGGATCAAGCCCTATACCGACAAGACGATCGAGGCGCTCGCGCGCGACGGGGTCAAACGGATTGCCATTCTTACGCCCGGCTTCGCCGCCGATTGCCTCGAGACGCTGGAGGAGATCGCCGAAGAGAACAAGGAGATTTTCCTCGAGAATGGCGGCGAGAGGTTCAGCTATATCCCGTGCCTCAACGACAGCGAGGCCGGCATCGGCGTGTTGGTCCATCTGATCGAGCGTGAGCTGGAGGGCTGGGCATAGTTTCGTCATTCCGGCTCGGATGCCTCGTCCTCGCCGTGCTGTTGGCGCCGGTCTCCGTCGCTGCCGGTCCGAGCGACGCAACTGGAACCGTAGGGCCATTGGCCTATGTCTCGGTCGCCGGCGCGCCGGGCGACGGGGAACAGGCGCTGGCCGCGGCGCTCAGCCGGCAGCTTGCCGGGCACGGGCTCAAGCCGGCCACCGCCTTCCAAGCTAATGTCTACGAGGTGCAAGGGACGGTCCGCATGGCGCCGGCAACGAAGGGCAGAGAGAGCGTCACCATCGTCTGGGTGGTGCTCGATCCCGGCGGCGGTCAGCTCGGCATTACCCGCCAGACCAAGACCGTCCGCAGAGGCTCGCTCGACAAGAAATGGGGAGCGGCCGCCGAAGCCGCCGCGGCCGCAGCCGCCGCCGACATCGTTAAGCTCATCCCGCGCTAGGGCTTAAAATGGTCTGCCGGGACCACCATTTATGGGCTGCCGTTAGCAAGGCTAGTGACTAAAGTGAAACAATAACCGGTCTAGCCAAGACACCTCCGGGAGGGTGCCCAATGTTCGGCTTCGATATCTTTGCCATTGCTCTGCTCGTGCTGTTTGTCGCCGTGGTCGCGGCGGGCGTCAAAATCGTGCCGCAGGGCTACAACTACACGGTTGAGCGCTTCGGCCGCTATACGCGCACGCTCCATCCCGGCCTCACTTTGATCATCCCGTTCATCGACCGCATCGGGCGCAAGCTCAATGTGATGGAGCAGGTGATCGAGGTGCCGAGCCAGGAGGTGATCACCAAGGACAACGCCATGGTCAGGGTCGATGGCGTCGCCTTCTTCCAGGTGCTCGACGCGGCGCAAGCGAGCTATGAAGTGACCAATCTCCAGATCGCCATTCTCAATCTGACCATGACCAATATCCGCACGGTGATGGGCTCGATGGATCTCGACAAGCTGCTGTCCGAGCGCGACGAGATCAATCACCGCCTGCTCAAGGTGGTCGACGACGCCACCCATAATTGGGGCGTCAAGGTCACCCGCATCGAGATCAAGGACATCGAGCCGCCGCGCGACCTGATCGATTCGATGGCGCGGCAGATGAAGGCCGAGCGTGACAAGCGCGCCGCCATTCTGGTCGCCGAAGGCGAGCGGCAGGCGGCCATTCTCACCGCCGAAGGTTCCAAGCAGGCCCAGATCCTTGCCGCCGAAGGCCGCCGCGAAGCCGCCTATCGCGACGCCGAGGCGAGAGAGCGCTCGGCCGAAGCCGAGGCCAAGGCCACCGAAGTGGTGAGCCTGGCCATCAGCAAAGGCAGCGTCCAGGCCATCAATTATTTCGTCGCCAACAATTATATCGGCGCGCTGAAGGCGCTGGCCGAAGCCAAGAACCAGAAGGTGCTCATTCTGCCGCTCGAAGCGTCTTCGGTGATCGGAGCCATCGCCGGGGTCGGCGAGATCGCCCGCGAGGCGTTCGGCAGCGGCGGCAACTCGGCTGCGTCGCCCCCCGCTGCCGGCCAGCGCCGGGCCGGCTCGGTCCCAACCGTCTAGCCGCAGGAATCTGAGCCATGGAAACCCTTCTCGCGCTCGGCGCCTGGAACTGGATGATCCTGGCCGCCATCCTGTTCGTGCTCGAGGTTCTGTCGCCGGGCATTTTCCTGATGTGGTTCGGCGTCGCCGCCGCCATCACCGGGCTGATCGTGTTCCGTTACGAGGTCGCTTGGCAGTGGCAGATCATCTGGTTCTGCGGACTGTCGCTGGCCTCGGTGCTGCTGGCGGCGAAATATCTGCGCAAGCATCCGCTCGAGAGCGAGCGGCCTTTGCTTAACGAGCGCGCGGTGCAGCTCATCGGCCAGTCATTCGTGCTGATCGACCCGATCATCAATGGACGGGGCAGCATCAAGACGGGCGATACTATCTGGCGGGTGGAAGGTCCGGAATTGCCCCAAGGCGCGCGCATCAAGGTGGTCGGCGCCAACGGCACTGTGCTCAACGTCGTGCCGGCAGGAGCCGCTGTTGCGGGGGGTGGCTTAGCCGCGAGCCTTCCGCCGGGTGGTTGAGGTTTTTCGCCGCCGCTTTTTGGCCGGCGCTTTCGGCTTGCGCTTGGCACGCATGATCCGGACTCCCGCGATCGGAGTCTCTATCTCCTCGATCTTGACGATCTCGGGCGGAATCTCAGCGGTCACGTCCGCTTTCGGCCACAGCGCTTCGGCGTAGCGCGTACCGCCGCTGCCTTCGACATGGACTTCGCTAAAGCCGGTCGTTTCCAGCACGCCGGCCACGGTCTCGTTGGACGCGAGCCGCTTGAGCCCGGTGAGCTTGATGGTCGCGCGGTATCGCCTGCCTTGCGCACGGTTAATTTCGCCATTGCCGAGCACCTCCTGTCAGGGAAGACAACTCATAGTTGTGTTGTTGACAGAATGCAAGCACGTGCCCCGCGGTTCAGCCCGCGTGATCAGCGAACCATTGCGCCACGGCGCCGCGGCCCTTCTCGTCAAGCAGAAGGTGAAGCTTGGTGCGGCGGAGCAGGAAATCCTCGCCGGTCACGGCGTCCTCTAGTTCCGCCGCATAAGCGAGCTCGGCCCGGGTCACGCCGGGAGCTATTTCCTTGGGCGAGCCGGGCTCGGCGGCGATGCGGGCGAACAGGGTCTCGATCTTGTCGCCATAACTGAGGGCCCAGCGCTGGCGGGTCGCCAAGGGAATGCTCTGCGGCCCTGTCGCGGCGCGGTCGAGCAGCTCTGGACGGGACAGCGTGCCACCGTAAAGCGGGACGTCCTTGGTCCAAGCCCCGCCTATTGGGGCGCCAAGCCCGCCAAGCGCGTCGAGCACTTCCTCGGCCAGCGCCCGGTGGGTGGTGAGCTTGCCGCCGTACAGGGTGACGAAGCCACCGGCGCCATGGGCGACGGAGGAGAGAGCAGGGCTGCGGCTGATGCGGCTCGGCTTGGTGCGCGCTTCGCCCTCGAGCGCGCGGACGCCGGACCAGGTGAACACGATGTCGGCTGCGGTCGCCGGCCCGCGCGGCGGCGCGAAGTAACGATTATAGGCGTCGAGCAGATAAGCCGCCTCCTCGGCGGAGCAGCTAACCGCGCCTGCATCGCCCTGGTGGGGCACGTCGGTGGTGCCGACGATCAGGAAGCGGCCGCCGAGCCAAGGCATCACGAAGATGACGCGGTCGTCTTGGTCTTGCAGGGTAAAGGCGTCGGTCTGTGGCGGGTCCGGCATGGGCAGAACGATGTGGCTGCCGCGCACCAGCCGCAGAGCGCGCGGCGGTGGCGCCGCTTCGGTCATGGCGTCGACGCTCGCCACCCACGGGCCTGACGCATTGACGATGAAACGCGCCTCGATGCGGCGCTTGTTGCCGCGCTCGTCGAGCTCGACCGCATAGCCATCGGCCAGCGCGGCGATCGCGGTCACGGCGCGGCGGTTGAGGATATCGGCGCCGCGCGCGCGGGCATCGAGCAGGACGGCAAGAGTAAGCCGGGCGTCGTCGGTGATGCAGTCGTGATAATGCAGCACCGAGGCCAGGTCCTCCTGACGCAGAAGCGGAAGCGCCGCGACCTGGGCCGGCGAAAGCCTTCCGCTTGGCTCAAGCCCATCGCCGATGGAGAGCAGGTCGTAGAGCGCGAGGCCGGCATGGACCATCAGCGCCGGGCGCTTTTGCCAGCGATAGACCGGCAGCAGAAATCTCAAGGGCGCGACCAGATGGGGCGCCGTCTTGAGCAATTGCCCCCGCTCGACCAGCGATTCGTGCACCAGGCCGAGCTCGAGATGCTCAAGATAACGCAAGCCGCCATGGATCAGTTTGGATGAGGCCGAGGACGTGGCGCCGGCATAATCGCCGCGCTCGGCGAGCATAACTTTCAGCCCGCGTCCCGCGGCGTCGCGCGCCACGGCCGCGCCGTGAATGCCGCCGCCGACGATGAGGAGATCGACGCTCTGCGTGGCCAAAAGTTAAGCGACGCCGGCGCGGAGCAGGTCGTGGATGTGGATGATGCCGACCGGGCGGTCGTTCTCGACCACGAACAAGGTGGTGATCTTGGACGAGTTGATCATTTCCAGCGCGGCGCTCGCCAGCAGGTCGGGCGAGACGGTCTTGGGCGCAGGCGTCATGATGTCCTGAACGCGCCGGGCGAGCAGGCCGTCGCCCATGTGACGGCGCAAATCGCCGTCGGTGATGATGCCTCTGAGGACGCCTTTGTCATCGACCACGCCAAGGCAGCCCAAGGCCTTCTCGGTCATTACGACAATGGCCTCGGCCATGACCTGGCCGGCGGCGGCGAGCGGCAGCCGATCGCCTTTGTGCATCAGATCGCCCACGAATTTCAAACGCGCGCCAAGCTGGCCGCCAGGATGAAGCGCCTGGAAGTCGCGCGCGGTGAAGCCCTTGCTGTCGAGAAGCGCCATGGCGAGGCAGTCGCCGAGCGCAAGCTGCATCACGGTCGAGGTGGTGGGCGCGAGCCCATGCGGACAGGCTTCCTTGGCCTGCGGCAGCGCCAGCACCAGTTCGGCCGCCTCGGCCAGGGTGGAGCTGGGATTTGAGGTCACCGCGATCAACGGCACGGCGAAGCGCCGCGAATAGGACACGATATTGCCGAGCTCGACGGTCTCGCCCGACCAGGAGAAGGCCAGGATCACATCGTCACGCGTGATCATGCCGAGGTCGCCATGGCTGGCCTCGCTCGGATGGACGAAATAAGCGGGGGAGCCGGTGGAGGACAGCGTGGCCGCGACCTTCAGGCCGACATGGCCGCTCTTGCCCATGCCGGTGACGATGACCCGGCCGCGGCAGGTGCGCAGGATGTCGATCGCCTCGGCGAAGCTGTCGATCAGGTCGCCGGCCAGCGCCGCTTTCAGCGCGCTCAAGCCTTCGGTCTCGAGTTGCAGGGTGCGCGTCGCCGACGCAATCGCTTCGCCGCGCTCGTCGCGCAGCAGGCGATCCCGCTTAAGACCGACCGTCATGATCGTGTTCCCCCGTGGTTGAAGCTGATTTTAGCACGGATCTGGGCGCCGTCAGGGCCAAGACTTGACCCGTTTCGGGGCAGGCCTAAACGGCCCGTTAACTCTATTTCCCCTAGGCTTCAACGATCAACAGTCCGGTGAAAGCGGCACCCCCTTTGGGGCGTTCAGGCCTTCCCGGTCTCGATCGAGGGTGCGTCCTTGCCGCGTCGCCACAGTCTTAGCGCAGCGGGCGCTCTCGCTGCCGCCCTGGTTCTTGCCGCCCACGCGCCGGCCAACGCCCAAACTGCGCCAGCGGCATCCCAGCGGGACATTGCGGGCGCGTCGGACGGGTCGGCGCCGCCGCGAGGGGCAGCGGCGGCCGGGGCGACCCAGGATCAATCGGCCGACAGTCAGGATTCGACCGGCGGGTGGGAAAGTACGACCATTCCCGAGCCTCTTGGCGGGATGGGCGACGAGGCCGAGGCCGTGCCTGCATCGCCGGCGCTCGGCGGTCTCGGCGATCAGCCGAGCGGCGCGGCGCTCCAGCCGGAGGAAAGCCAGGCTACCCTCCAACCGGAAGAAACCGGGATACCCGCCGAGGAGCTCGGGCTTGCGCCGCCGCCGGCGGGGCTATCGGCGTTGAGCCCAATCCACACCGCGCTCTTGCCGGAGCCGCACGACCTCGACCCCTATCTGCCGATCGGCATCAGACTCGGAAGTTTCCTGTTGTTCCCGGAGCTGGAAGCCGGCGCTGACCTGACCAACAACGTGCTCGACACGCATTTCGATACCAGGTCCGACATGGGACCGGAGCTCAAGCCCAGGGTGCGGCTCGATTCCGACTGGGGCCGGCATGCCTTGAGCTTCGAGGCCAATGCCGACAGCATCTGGTACGGCGAATTTCCGATTGCCGATACGAAGAACTACCAGGTGCTGGCGCGGGGACGGCTCGATGTCATGTCGCGCACGCATCTGTCGGGCGAGATCGAGAAATCGCATGTCCAGGAAAATCCGAGCTCGATCAGCATCACCGATATTTCCAACGCCAATACGGCGGTGGACGAGCAGCACGCCACCGCGGGGCTCGAGCATACTTTCAACCGGCTGACGTTAAAGTTCACCGGCACGGTGGCCGATTACGACTACGCCGACGACACCGACCAAGGGCTGAGCGGCCCGGTTCCGTTCACCGATATCAGGGACTACCGCGACACGATCGGCACGCTGCGAAGCACTTATGAGTTCCAGTCGAGCTGGGCCGGGTTCATCGAGACCTCGATCAACCAGCGCGATTACAAGGAGCCGATCACGGTCGCCGGCATTCGCCAGGGCTCCACCGGCTATACTGCCTTGACCGGCGTCAATGTGCGGCTGGCCGGGACGCTATTCGGCGAGATCGCCGGCGGCTGGGGCGAGCAGCAGCCGATCGACGACAGTCTCAGTCCGATCAAAGGGCCGATGATCAATGGCGATCTGATCTGGATGCCGACGCCGATGACCAAGCTCGAGTTCCTGGCGCGCACGGAGATAGACGAGACGTCGTTCCAGGATTCCGCCGGCGCCATCGACCATTTCTTCGAGCTGTCGTTGCAGCACGCGTTCTGGCGCTATCTCGTGCTCGGGGTCTATGGCTCTTACGAAGTCGCCGATTTTGTCGACGATCCGCAGATCGACCGCCGCACCAAGATCGGGGCCACCAGCGAGTATTATTTCAACCCGGTGATGTCGGCCTATGCCCGCTATGAGCATACCGATTTCAACAGCAGCGACGCCGGCAGCGACTTTGTCGAGGATGAGTTGAAGATAGGGCTGAAATTCAGGCGGTGAGGCGGCCGCCAGCGCCCGGGCGGCGAGATTTTGATCGATCCACCATGGCCTGTGCGCCGGTACTTCGCCCTGAGGTCAAGTCAGCATAGTTCTCGATGGGGCGCGGGTGGCCGAAGACGTAACCCTGGATCTCCGCGCAGCCTTCGCGCTTCAGGAACAGGCGCTCCCCTTCGGTCTCCACGCCCTCGGCGATGACCGGTATTCCAAGGGCCTTGCCCAGGCCGATCACCGCGCGCACGATCGCCTGAGACTGGCCGTTCTGGTCGACGCCGGAGACAAAAGTTCGATCGATCTTAATTTTGTCGAAGGGGAACGATTGCAGCGACGACAGGGATGCGTAGCCGGTGCCGAAATCGTCCATGGCGATCTTCACGCCGAGCAGCTTCAGGCGCCGCAGAACCGACAGCGCACGCGGCGGATCGTTGATGAGGACGCCCTCGGTGATCTCGAGCTCAAGCCGGCCGGGCGCCAGGCCGGTCTCGAGCAGGATCGTGTGCACCAGTGCCGCCAAGTCGCCGTAACGGAATTGCACCGGCGATAGGTTGATGCCGATCTGCAGGGGCGCGGCCCAGGATGCCGCCTCGCGGCAAGCCTGGCGCAGGGTCCATTCGCCGATCTCGCCGATCATGCCATTCTGCTCGGCGAGGCCGATGAAGGTGTTGGGGGGTACCAAGCCGTGCTTGGGATGGTTCCAGCGAAGCAGGGCCTCCAGGCCGAACACCTCGCCGCCGATCTTGGCTTGCGGCTGGTAGTGCAGCGTCAACTCGCCATGTGAAATGGCAGAGCGGAGATCGTGCTGCAACGCGTAGCGTTCGCGCAAGTGCCGGTCCATATCGGGGTCGAAGAACCGCACGGTCTGACGCCCGTCGGCCTTGGCCCGGTAGAGCGCCGCGTCGGCATTGGCGATCAGCGTCTCGGTGTCAGTGGCATCGTTGGGGTAGAGCGCGGCCCCGATGCTGAGCCCGATAGGGATTTTCTGCCCGCGAATATCGAAGTCTTCGGCGACTGACCTCAGCACGTGATTGGCCAAGGCAGCCGCTGACTGCGGCTGTTCGCCCTGCGTAGAGAGAATAATGAATTCGTCGCCGCCGACACGGGCGATAAACTCGTTTCCGACCGCCAGTTCAAGCCGCCTGGCGATGCTGCAGAGGAGCTCGTCGCCGACGACGTGACCGAACACGTCATTGGCCTCCTTGAAATAGTCGAGGTCGACGCTGAGGATGGCGAAGCCGTTCGCATTTCCCTGCTCGAAAAGGCGGTTCAGAGTAAGGCCGAGCGCCGGGCGATTGGCCAGATTGGTCAATGCATCGTGATGGGCGAGAAAAGCGATTTCCTGATGGCGGGCGATGAGCTCGTTCCGCGCTACCTGCATCTTGTCGCGTGCCTCGCCGAGGCCGTGGGCCGCCTTTTTCACCTCGTCCTGCAGCACGTTGAAGCTGTCGGCCATCTCGCCGAGCTCGTCGCGGGAATTTGGCTTCACGGGCACGATGTTGACCGATACGTGCGCGGCGTCGAGATCGCCGCGGCCAAGAGCCTCCATGGCCTGAGAGAACTGCCGCAAGGTGCCGGAGGTCAGGCGCTTGGCAGCCTTGCTCACTTCCGTCGCCGAGTAGGTGATCATCCCCGGCAGGACCAGGCCGACGCTGATGGTCAGCAGCGCCACGGCGACGAAGATGTCGGCGAGAACCGACACCAGCTCGGGATGGTGCTCGCCGAAATGGTGTTGACGGCCGCGAGATAGGCGATGCCATCGAGAATGAGAACCAGCACCATGGCGCCGGTGAGCTTGACGTGGAGCGTCTGGGCGATGGCGGGCAGGCCGTCCCGGACACGATCCTCCATAACTCGCCAGGGGCGGCTCCGGAATAGGCCAAGGCGAGCCCGAAAACGACGGTAGGAAGGCCGAATTGCTGGAAGCCAAGGATGGCGGCGAGCAGCCAGATCGAGGCGGCGAGCACGCCGAGCACAATGGTGCCGCGCGGAGCGCGGTAGGGACGGACCGCGTCCGGCATGTCGCGCCGCAGTAGCCAAGCCGCGATGTTCGGCATGCAGATGCCGATGAGATAGGTGAAATTGGCGGCCGCGATCATCCAAACAGGATCGCCCATAACCAGGAAGACGATGGCCGAACCGGCGGTGAGCGCGGTGGCGGCCCAGGGGCAGTCGGTCGGCTTGTAACGGAGGGAGAGGAAGCGGGGCAGGAGCCCATCGTCGGCAAGCTGGGACATCGTTCGTGTCGCTCCCGCCAAAGGCTGAAGCGTGCCGTGGAACATGTTGAGCATGATGAACCAGACGGCGGCCGCCTTGCCGAAACTCCCGAGCAGCGGCGCGAAGGTGGGGCCGAGCACCGTAGCGAGGTCCAATCCCAACGCTTCGGAGTCGAGGACGCCGAGCCACACCATGGGGAGGACGATGAAAAAGATGCCAGCCGTGAATGCCGCGGCAAACATGGCGCGCGGCACGTTGCGGTTGGGATCCTTGGTCTCGCCGACATGGCAGGCGGCGGCTTCGAATGCCGGTGCGGCGAAGCCGATCAGATAGAGACCGGCCATGACCGCCGTCACGTCGCCGAACCAGCCGGGGAACGGCGTCGTCAGGTGAAAGTCGAAGGCCTGTCTCCAATCGACGTCGCCGGCGGCCATAGGCGCAAATGCCGAAATGAAGGCGAGCGAAGCAGAGGCAGTGGCGATGGGCATCGCGAGGCGCGCGACCCATTTGATGCCGCAGAGGTTCACGACGCTAAAGGTCAGGACGATCGCGATGGCGACGGCTTCGACCGGAAGCCCGGGGAAATACCATTGTTGCAGAGCGGAGGCGGAAAGCAGCGCGGTAAGCCCGCAAGTCGGAATCCAGCCCCACCAATAGCAGGTGCCCGTGAGCGCCGAGAGTACGGGATTATAAGGCCGGAACGCCTCAGCGCACGCCGCCGAAATGCCGCCGACGCGGTTCGGCCACATCAACACCAGCTCGGTCCAAGCCGGCGCCGCCGCCCAGCCAAGCAGGACGCCGAAGATGAGCAGCGCAACCGCGGCGCTGCCTTGTCCGAGAATGTCTCCCTGACCGACGAACAACGCCGTAATGAGAAAGATCATCTGGTTGCTGCCGCCCATGGCGAGCGCGGTGGTGCCGAACCAGCCGAGCACCCTTGGATGGGGCGGCGTGACAGCAGTCTCGCAGGATGTCGAACTCATGGGTTCCACTCTGTACGCGCGGCGCGCGCGCGCCGAGACCTCGCGGCTCGCCTAGAAACCACCACAGAAGAGTTACCAACTGGTCGCCCGCCACCGCCGGTGACAAAACCCAACATCCATTTGGTTGAGGAGAAAGAATCAAACCGACTAAAACTAGATCAGCTTCTTGATTTCGGCCTTGAAGGCTGCGGCGATGTCGGGCCGGGCCAGCGCGTAAGCCACATTGGCGGTCAGGAATCCCACCTTGGAGCCGCAGTCGAAGGTGCGCCCCTCGTATTTCACCGCGGCGAAAGGCTGGCGCTTGAGCAGCGCGAGCATCGCGTCGGTCAACTGGATTTCGCCACCGGCGCCTTTCTCCTGCGCCGAGAGGATGCCGAAGATCTCGGGCTGGAGGATGTAGCGGCCGAGGATGGTCAAATTGGACGGCTCGGTTCCGGGCTTGGGCTTCTCCACCATGCCGTTGACGGGAAAGACCCGGCCGTCGCCCTCGCCGACGCTGACCACGCCGTAATTCTTGACCTGATCGTCGGGCACAGGCTCGACCGCGATGATGTTGCCGCCGCGCTCGGCATAGGCGTCGAGCATCTGGGCCAGACAGCCCTTGCCGGGGGTCTGCACCAGTACGTCGGGCAGCAGCAAGGCAAACGGCTCGTCGCCGACCAATTCGCGGGCGCACCACACGGCGTGACCGAGGCCCAGCGGCTCCTGCTGGCGGGTATAGCTGGTGGTTCCGGGGCCGGGCAGGTCGTCGTTCAGAATTGCGAGCTCAGCGGTCTTGCCTCGCTCGACCAGCACCTGTTCGAGCTCGAATTGCCGGTCGAAATGGTCCTCGATCACGCTCTTGTTGCGGCCGGTGACGAAGATGAAGTGCTCGATGCCGGCTTCCATGGCCTCGTCGACCACATGCTGAATCAGCGGCCGGTCGACCACGGTCAGCATCTCCTTGGGCATGGCCTTGGTTGCCGGCAAAAAGCGGGTGCCAAGCCCGGCCACGGGAAACACTGCCTTGCGGACGCGAGCTGCCATCCAGATCCTCGTTACGGTTATATCTCGTCGGGTAGGGCCGGTCAGGCCGCTAGTTAGAAGTCTCTCAACCTCTATCCGATAGCTAGCAGCGAATTGCAAATGGCGGTGTGATAGGTGTTCCATGGGTGTTCTGGTCACGGGCGGGGCGGGTTTCATCGGCAGCCATATGGTGCTGGAGCTGCTCGACGCCGGCGAGGATGTCGTCGTTCTCGACAATCTATCGACCGGTTTCCGCTGGGCAGTGCCGGCCGGCGCCGCGTTCGTCGAGGGTGACGTCGGCGACCGCAACCTCCTGCGCCGGCTGCTGTCAGGACACCGCATCGACGCCATCATCCATTTCGCCGGCTCGGTGGTGGTGCCCGACTCGGTCGCCGATCCGCTCGGCTACTACCTCAACAACACCTGCAAGTCGCGCTCGCTGATCGCCGCGGCGGTCGAGGCCAAGATCCCGCGTTTCATCTTCTCGTCGACGGCGGCGGTCTACGGCATGCCGAAAGAGAATCCGGTAGCGGAGACGGCGCTGCTGGAGCCGATGTCGCCCTACGGCACCTCCAAGCTGATGACCGAGCTGATGCTGCGCGACACGGCCCAGGCGCAGGATTTGCGCTATGTCGCCTTGCGCTATTTCAATGTCGCCGGCGCCGATCCGCTCGGCCGGAGCGGACAATCGACGGCGCGCGCCACGCATCTGGTCAAGGTGGCATGCGAAGCGGCGCTGGGTGAGCGGCCCTATCTCGACGTGTTCGGCACGGACTATCCCACGCCGGACGGCACCTGCATCCGCGACTATATCCACGTAACGGACTTGGTTAGGGCCCATCTCGACGCGCTGCGCTATCTCCGCACCGGCGGTGCGAGCGAGGTGCTGAATTGCGGCTACGGCAACGGCTTCTCCGTGCTCGAGGTCATCAGGTCGGTCAAGCAGAGCTCCAAGCACGATTTTCCCGTGCGCATGGAGCCGCGCCGGCCCGGCGACCCGGCCGCCATCGTGGCGCGGGTTGAGCGCATCAAAAAGGTTCTCGGCTGGCAGCCCAGCCTCGCCGACCTCGACACCATCGTCGGTCATGCGCTGGCCTGGGAAAAGCGGCTGAACGAATACCGCGCCGCCTCCTAAACTCCCGAGCGATTTTGCCTTTGCCGTGCCGCAAACCGGCCCACAATGGGGGCGGGAACTCGGTTAGGACACGCCCATGCGCGCACGGATCGCCGGACTAGCCCTTCTGCTCGCGCTGCTGCCGCTGCTGCCGCTTCAGGCCATGGCGGCAGACGACGAGGTGACGGTCTATAAGCGCGCGGTGGAAAAGAGCTTCGCCGCTTGGCTCGAGGCGCTGTGGCCTGACGCGGAGGCCGCCGGCGTCTCGCGCAAGACCTTCGAGGCGAATCTGAAGGACCTGAGGCTCGACTGGTCGTTGCCGCAGATCACGCCGCCCGACCCCGCTTATCCCGAAGGCCCGGCACTGCCCGCGGCCCTGAAGCCAAAACCGCGCCATCAGGCCGAGTTCGATATTCCGGAACTCTATTTCAGCAAGACCGCGCTCAACGCGCTGGCCGCCACCGGACGCGGCAAGTACAAGCAGCTCGGCCAGACGCTCGGGGCCATCCAGCAGAAATACGGTGTGCCGGCGAGCGTCGTCGTCGCCATCTGGGGACGAGAAACCGGCTTCGGCGCGGCGACGCTCCCTTATGACGCGCTGTCGGCCATCGCCACGCAAGGCTTCATGGGGCGCCGCCCTGACGTGTTCCGCCAGGAGGCGATCGCGGCGCTGAAAATCATCGAGGAAGGCCACGCCACGCGCGCGGAGATGCGCAGCTCATGGGCGGGCGCCATGGGCTATACCCAGTTTCTTCCTTCGGACTTCGAGAAATATGCCGTCGACTTCGACGGCGATGGCAGGCGCGACATCTGGGGCTCGGTTCCCGACGCGCTCGCCTCGGCCGGCAACTCGCTGCACAGCCAGGGCTGGGACGGCGCGCAGACTTGGGCCTACGAGGTCGCGCTGCCGAAGGGCTTCGACTGCACCGAGCAGGGCCCCGATAAAGCCCGGCCGATCGGCGAATGGGCGAAGCTCGGTGTGGCGCGGGTGAAGGATCGGCCCTTCCCGGAGGACAGGCTCGGCGATTCCGCCTTTCTGGTGCTGCCGGCAGGGCTCAAGGGCCCCGCCTTCCTCGCCACCAATAATTTCTCGGTGCTGAAGCTCTACAACAACTCCGACGTCTACGCGATTTTCGTCGGCCATGTGGCCGACATGATCGCCGCCAATGCGCCGACCGAGTTTGCCGGCACCTGGCTGCCGGTCGAGCGCTTGCCGCGCGACCGCATTCAGCGCTTCCAAGAGGCGCTGGTGGCCAAGGGCCACGATGTCGGCAAGGTGGATGGATTGGCCGGCTTCAAGACGCGGCGGACCATTGGGCTCGAAGAACAGGCGCTTGGACTGCCGCTGACCTGCTATCCGAGCCAGGCGGTGGTCGATAAAGTGCTCAAGGAAGCGAGCGCGGCGGCCGCGCAATAGTCCCCCAAATAAAAGGGGTATTGCCTAGGTTTCGCCAGCCATGCTTGCTAGACATCAGGCCATGCGAATCGCCCAACTGCCTAAATCCTTGATTCTCGGGGTCAACTCGGCATTGCTGGTGTTGGCGCTGCCCGCGCCGGCCGGTGCCGACAAAATCACGTCCTGCGTCGAGAGCCTCTGGCCGTCAGCCAAGAGCGCCGGCGTCACCCGCGCCACCTTCGATCGCGCCTTCAAGGGATTCACGCCCGACCCCGAAGTGATCGAGGCTGCCAACTTTCAGCCCGAATATGTCAAGCCGATCGGCGAATATATCGACCGGGCGGTGTCCGATAAGCGGGTCGAGGTCGGCAAGCAGAAATTGGTCGAGTATCAGTCGCTGCTTGGCTCGCTCGAGACCCGCTACGGGGTGGACCGCACCATCATCCTCGCCATCTGGGGGGTGGAATCGAATTACGGCGTGCAGCCCGGCGACAAGAATGTCATCCGTTCGCTCGGCACCCTGATCTGCTCCGGCACCAAGTCCAAATTCGCCAGGCCGCAGCTGGTGTCGGCGCTCAAGATCCTGCAGCGCGGCGATATTAGCCTCGAGGCGATGAACGGCTCATGGGCCGGCGCCATGGGTCACACCCAATTCATCCCGACCACCTACAGCGCATACGCGGTCGACCATGACGGCGACGGCAAGCGCGACATCTGGACCAACATTCCCGACGCGCTGGCCTCGACCGCGAGCTATCTCAAAGTCTCCAATTGGAATCGGGGCGAGACCTGGGGCTATGAGGTCACGCTGCCCAAGGGCTTCAATCCCAAGCGGGTGAGCGAAAGCACGCTGCGACCGCTCGGCGACTGGCAGAAGGCCGGCATCGTGCGCGTCAACGGCGAGCCCTATCCGCGGCTTTCCGACAAGGCGTCGCTGTTCGTGCCGGAAGGAACGGGCGGCCCGGCCTTCCTTCTGCTCAACAATTTCCGATCGATCCTCCGCTACAACCAAGCGAAGTCTTATGCGCTGGCCGTGGGGCATCTCTCCGACCGGCTGAAGGGCTATGGGCCGTTCGTGCATCCGTGGCCGACCGACGAGACGCATCTCTCTCTCGACCAGCGCATGGAGTTCCAGCAATTGCTGATCGCGCGCGGCCTTTTGGAGGGCGAGCCGGACGGGGTGATCGGACCGGCCACGCTCGAGGCGGTGAGGACCTATCAGCGCGCCAAGGGCGTCGGGGTCGACGGCTATCCGAGCCTCACTTTGCTCAAAAAGCTGCGTAGCGAAGCTCCACCGCCGACGGTCGGCGCCATCCCGGCGCCGAAAACCGGTGCGGTGCCGCCCGCTCCCGCCACCGCGGCCCAGCCCGCCGCGGTCGGGGCAGGGCAGGGCGAAGCTGCCGCGCAGGAATGACGCGCGGGGCTTGGCGTTTTGGCCGGAAAGGACTACCAGTGTCCCGACCGGAAGCGAACTTTGGGCGGGCTTGGTAAAGGGTCCGGACGGTCATGTTTGGTAGCGGATTTTGCCTAGACTCACGCGGTTCGGCCCAACGCCGGCTCGCCCTTGTTGCGGCCGGGGCTGCGGTTCTTCTTGCCGGTCTGGTGGTCGGGCTGGCGCCGGTTTTCGCCCAGCAAGGCACGACCCCCGTCCAGCGCAGCTATATCAATCCGTTCCCCAATGGCGACCGTTACCGGGTCCTGGTGGTCGGCGACTCGCTCGGCGATGGACTGTGGTCGGGCCTCTATCGCGCCTTCGAGGACGACGCCACGCTCGAGTTCATCCAGCATGCCAAGGCGTCGACGGGTTTTTCGCGCCCCGATTCCTATGACTGGAACGCCCAGCTGGCGGATATCCTCAAGGAGAACACATACCAAATCGCCATCATCATGTTCGGCGCCAGCGACGCCCAGGCGATCAAGAGCGGCAAGGATTATCTGAAGGTGGGCAGCGAGGGCTGGCACGAGGTCTACGGTCAGCGGGCCGAGGCCTTCATCAAGAAGCTGCGGGCGGCGAATATCGCCGTGTACTGGGTCGGCCTTCCCATCATGCGCAGCGAGGGTCAGAATGCGGATGCCGAGGCGTTGAACGATGTGTTCCGCGAAAAGGCCTTCATCAACGGCGCCAAATTCATCGAGACCTGGAACGGCTTCACCGACGAGTCGGGGCGGTTCAGCGCCTACGGGCCGGACATGACCGGACAGGTCAAGCGGCTCAGGGCCGATGACGGCATTCACTTCACTATGCGCGGCTATCTCAAGCTCGCCCATTTCGTCGAGCGGGAGCTCCGGCGCGACCTGAACCTTGCCAAGATCGAGCGCAACATCCCGCTCGCCGGCAATGAGGAGGAGCAGGCCAAGGTCATGGGCCGGGCGGTTGTTCCGGAGCGGTCCGATCCGCACCCGCCCGAGCCGACCCAAGAGCAGGCCAACGGGACGGTTGAAGCTTCCGGCGCGCCCGAACAGGCGCAGGCCGAGCAGACGCCCGATGGTCAGCAAAGCAATGTCGGGGAAGTTAGCTTGGTCAGGCCGGCGATCGACCAGGCTCTCCAGGCGGCGCAAAGCCTGTCGCCGCAGCCGGCCTCCGCCGTGCCCGAAGCGGAGATGATCACCAGCGAGCTCAGCAGCGGGTTGACCGCGGTGGCCACCATCTCCTCGGTCACCGATCCGTCGCTCGCCTCGTCGCGGCCGCGGCTGCCGCTGTCGCAGCGGCCCTATTACAAGGTGCTGATCAAGGGCGAGCAGCTGCCGCCTAAGGCCGGCAGGGCCGACGACTTCGCCTGGCCGCCCGGCTAAACATCGCTAGCGGGGCAGCTCGGTCTCGCCCATCAGGAATTTGTCGATGGCGTGGGCCGCTTGGCGGCCCTCCCGGATCGCCCACACCACCAGCGATTGGCCGCGCCGCATGTCGCCCGCGGCGAACACTTTGGCGCGCGAGGTGCGATAGTCGAGCTCATTGGCTTTGACGTTGCCGCGGGCATCCAGCTCGACGCGGAGATCCTTGATCATGCCGTCCTGCACGGGGTGCAAAAAGCCCATGGCCAGCAGCACGAGGTCGGCGGGAATGTTGAATTCACTGCCCGGGATCGGCTTCAACTGACCGTCGAGGCGGACGCATTCGAGCTGCTCGACCTTGCCTTTCGAGCCCAGGAACCGGCTGGTCGCCACGCTGAAATCGCGCTCGGCGCCTTCGGCCTGGCTCGACGAGGTGCGCAATTTGAGCGGCCAATGCGGCCAGGTAAGCGCCTTGTTCTCGCTCTCAGGCGGCTGGGGCAGGATTTCGAGCTGGGTCACCGAGACGGCGCCCTGGCGGAACGAGGTGCCGATGCAGTCCGAGCCGGTATCGCCGCCACCGATCACGACGACGTGCCTGTCCTTGGCGGACAGCTCCAGCACTTTGCCGAGCTTTTCGCCGGATACGCGCTTGTTCTGCTGCGGCAGGAAGTGCATCGCGAAGTGGATGCCACCGAGGTCACGGCCCGAGACTGTGAGATCACGCGGCTTCTCGGCGCCGCCCGCGAGTAGCACGGCATGGTGCTTGGCTTCGAGATCGGCGAGCTTGATCTTGCCGCCGATCGGCGTGTTGCAGTGGAAGGTCACGCCCTCCGCCTGCATCTGCTTCACGCGGCGTTCGACGATGGTCTTCTCCATCTTGAAGTCCGGGATGCCGTAGCGCAGCAGTCCGCCCGGGTGGGCATTCTTCTCGTAGACGTGGACCTCGTGCCCCGCGCGTGCCAGCTGTTGCGCGGCGGCGAGGCCTGCGGGGCCGGATCCGACGATCGCGATTTTCTTGCCGGTCTTGGTTTCGGAAGGCTCCGGGACGATCCAGCCCTCCTCCCACGCCTTGTCGGCAATGGCGCACTCGATCGTCTTGATCGTCACCGGCTTGTCGTCGAGGTTGAGCGTGCACGCGGCTTCGCAAGGTGCGGGG
>JBBQXL010000015.1:0-43747 GCA_038209695.1 Hyphomicrobiales bacterium | reverse complement strand
CGCGGCGTTTGGCGTGCTGGTTCAGCGCGTACCCATGACGCCAGGTATGCAGGCCGCAATCGCGGCGGGGCTGTTCGTGCTGGTCGGCGCGCATGCCAACGACGCGCGGCGGCGCTCGCTTGCGGCGCGCGGCTACCGCGAGGTCGCGGTCGTCAGCGCGCAGGATTTCGATGGCGCGCTCCTGCGTTATCTCGAACGCGACTCGAACGCGCGCGCGAGCGTGCCATGACGGTCGCGATCGTCGATTACGGTTCCGGAAACCTCAGGTCCGCCGCGAAAGCGTTCGAACGCGCGGCGCAGGGCACCGGCCAGCGTGTCCTGGTGACGGCCGAGGCGGCGGACGTGCGCGCGGCCGACCGGGTGGTGCTGCCGGGCGTGGGCGCCTTCGCCGACTGCCGCCAAGGCCTTCTTGCCATCCCCGGCATGGTTGAAGCACTGGACGAGACGGTCAGGCAGCGCGGCACGCCGTTTCTCGGCATTTGCGTCGGGCTTCAGCTGATGGCCGAGCGCGGCCTGGAGCACGGGCTGACGCCCGGGCTTGGCTGGATCGGCGGCGAGGTGAGGGCGATCGCACCGAGCGACCCCTCGCTCAAGATCCCGCATATGGGCTGGAACACACTCGATATCGCCCGCAAGCACGCCTTGTTCGAAGGCATTCCGACCGGCGCGAGCGGACTGAATGCATATTTCGTGCACTCCTATCATTTTGTGCCCTCGGGCGCCGAGACGGTGGTGGCCACCACCGATTATGCTGGGCCGATCACCGCGTTCGTGGCCAAGGACAATATGGCAGGCAGCCAGTTCCACCCCGAGAAGAGCCAGAAGCTCGGCCTGGCGCTGATCGCCAATTTCCTGAAATGGAAACCGTGATAGAGCGGGGCGCATGATCCTATTCCCGGCCATAGATCTCAAAGACGGCCAATGCGTGCGGCTCCGCCAAGGCGAGATGGCGCAGGCGACGGTGTTCAACACCGACCCGGCGGCGCAGGGGCGCGCGTTCGAGGACCAAGGCTTCGACTGGCTGCATGTGGTCGATCTCAACGGCGCGTTCGAAGGCAAGCCGGTAAACGAAAAGGCGGTCGAGGCGATCCTCGAGGCGGTGCATGTGCCGGTGCAGCTCGGCGGCGGCATCCGCGATCTCGACACCATCGTTACTTGGCTCGAGAAGGGCGTCGACCGCGTGATCCTCGGCACCGCGGCGGTGCGCGACCCGGCGCTGGTGCACGAGGCGGCGCGCGACTTTCCCGGCTGCATCGCCGTCGGCATCGACGCGCGCGACGGCAAGGTGGCGATCGAAGGCTGGGCCGAGGAGGGCGAGATGACCGCGCTCGATCTCGCCCGGCGAGTCGAGGATGCCGGCGTCACGGCCATCATCCATACCGACATCGCGCGCGACGGCGTGCTGGAAGGCCTCAATCTGGAGGCGACCGCGGAGCTCGCTCGTGCCGTCGCCATTCCGGTGATCGCCAGCGGCGGACTGGCCGGCATCGCCGACGTGCAGCGTCTGCTCGAGCCGCGCTACGCCATGCTGGAAGGCGCCATCGCCGGCCGCGCGCTCTATGACGGCAGCCTCGATGCGCGCGCGGCGCTGGCCTTACTCAAAGATCGCCGCGATGCTCAGAGGCGCAAAGGCTGACCGCGCATGCGCGCCCGCACAATCTTCATCATCCTGCTGGTTCTGATCGTGCTCGTCGCCTTCGGACCGGCGCTGGGCGCGCTGGCCAGCCAGTTGGTCGCCGAGGGGTTCGGCTGCCAGGTCGATCTCAACCGCGTTATTCCCTGCGTGATCGGCGGCAAGGACTACGGCCAGACCTTCTACGATCTGGGCTTTCTGATCTGGTATTCCTATCTATCGCTGCCGGCCGGCGCCGTGCTCTTCGGCGTGTGGCTGGTTGCCGCCGTCATCGCCTTGATCGTGAGCCGGCGCCGGGCGCCCGCGAAAACCTAGACGAGACCATGCTGAAAATCCGTGTCATCCCCTGTCTCGACGTCAAAGAAGGCCGCGTCGTCAAGGGCATCAATTTCGTCGATCTGCGGGATGCCGGCGATCCGGTCGAGGCCGCCGCCGCCTATGACAAGGCCGGCGCCGACGAGCTCTGCTTCCTCGACATCACCGCCAGCCACGAGAAGCGCGGCACTATCCTCGATGTGGTGGCCCGCACGGCTGAGCGCTGCTTCATGCCGCTGACCGTCGGCGGCGGGGTGCGCAGCGTGGACGATGTGCGCGCTCTGCTCGAAGCCGGGGCCGATAAGGTGTCTATCAATACCGCGGCGGTCATGGACCGAAACCTGGTGCGCGCCGCATCGGAGAAGTTCGGGGCGCAATGCATCGTGGTCGCCATCGACGCCAAGCGCGTGGCCGGCGACGGCTCAGCGCCGCGCTTCGAGCTCTTCACCCATGGCGGGCGGGAGGCGACCGGCATCGAGGCGGTCGGTTATGCGCGCGAGGCGGTCGCGCTGGGGGCCGGCGAGATCCTGCTCACCTCGATGGACCGCGACGGTACGCGCAAGGGTTTCGACCTGGAATTGACCCGGGCCATTGCCGACGCGGTTTCGGTGCCGGTGATCGCCAGCGGCGGCGTGGGCACGCTCGACCATTTGGTCGAGGGCGTGCGCGAGGGCCATGCTTCGGCCGTGCTGGCCGCGTCGATCTTCCACTATGGCGAGCACTCGATCGGCGAGGCCAAGCGGCACATGGCAGCAGCGGGTCTAGCGATGCGCCTCGATCCTTAGGCGGTTCCGGCCCGCTTTGCCCGGCAAACAGGCAAATGCCGCTCTTTTGGTAAGGATTTCCGCGACGCGGCTATTCCCAGTTCGGCTGCGGCGGTGTATGAGGCAAGTCATGAGCAAAGATGTCCTGAGTCGCCTCGCCGCCATCATCAAATCGCGCCGGCGGGCCAGACCCGAAGACTCCCATACCAGGCGGCTGCTCGACGAAGCGCCGATCAAGCCGGCCAAAAAACTGGGCGAAGAGGCGGTCGAAGTGGCCATCGCCGCGCTGGCCCAGGACAAGAAGGCGCTGGTGTCGGAGAGTGCGGACCTGCTGTACCATCTGCTGGTGGTGCTGGAGTCGCGCAACGTCGCCCTTGACGAGGTGCTCGACGAGCTGGAGCGGCGCATGGCGCTGACGGCGGTCGGCGAGAAAAGGCAGAAGACCGCTTCGCGCTGACGGGGCGAGCGTCAGTACCGTGCCATGAACCCGCGTGCCACCGTCGCGTTCTCACCTTACGCCGTCTATTCACGCCAGGATTGGGCGCGGCTGCGGGCCGATACGCCCATGCCGCTTAGCGAAGCGGAGCTCGACAATCTGGCGAGCCTGACCGAGCGGGTTTCGGCCGAGGAGGTGGTCGATATCTATCTGCCGCTCAGCCGGCTGCTCAACCTCCATGTCGAGGCGGTCCAGACCCTGCATCGCAGCGCCACGCAATTCTTGCGCAAGGCCGACGGCAAGATGCCGTTCGTCATCGGCCTGGCGGGCAGCGTCGCGGCCGGCAAGAGCACTACCGCGCGCGTGCTCAGGGCGCTGCTGGCGCGCTGGCCGAGCCATCCCAGCGTGGCGCTGGTGCCGACCGACGGCTTCCTGTTCCCCAACATACAGCTCGAAGAGCGCGGCTTGATGAACCGCAAGGGGTTCCCCGAGAGCTACGACCTGACCAAGCTGCTCAATTTCCTGGCCGACGTGAAATCGGGCAAGGATCGGGTCGAGGCGCCGGTCTATTCCCACCTGGTCTATGACGTGCTGCCGGACCAGCGGCTCACCATCGAGCGACCCGATATCGTCATCGTCGAAGGTCTGAATGTGCTCCAGCCCGCCAAGCTGCCGAAGGACGGCGAAGCCATTCCGTTCGTCTCCGACTTCTTCGATTTCTCGATCTATATCGATGCCGCCGAAGATCTGGTCGAGAGCTGGTATGTGGAGCGCTTCCTGCGGCTCAGGCAGACGGCGTTCCGCGACCCCGCTTCCTATTTCCACCGCTATGCGGCGCTGTCGGAAGACGAGGCGGTTGCCACCGGGCTGGCAATCTGGCGCTCGATCAATCTTGTCAATCTCAGAGAGAATATCCTGCCGACGCGGCAGCGCGCCGATCTGATTTTACGCAAGGGCGCCAACCACGCTGTTGAGACGGTGGCGCTAAGAAAGCTCTGATCGTCAGGCTATTTCAGCGGCTCTTCATAGAGCTGGGCGGAGCCGAGCCCGATATTCAGCCGCAGCATGGTGCGGGTGGCGAAGGAGCTGTCGTCGCTAATCCGGGTCGGACGATCTTCCTCGGCGTAGTGCATCTCAGGGACCGAAGAGATGTATTCGTAGTCGGTCCACAGCGAGAGGCTAGTGCGCATGCCGATCTGCTTGCGCGTTTCGAGCGACACGGTGCCGATAAAGGCCAGTTCGTCGTTCGATTGGGAAAGCCTGCTAGTAAAGCTGGCAGTAGGAATTGAGTATCGGCCACCATAGTCGGTCTGAGCGTCGTAAAGACCGGCCCGCACGTTTACAAACGTACGCAAGCCGAGCCGGTCGTAAATTCCGCCGACATTCTTGACGCCCGGGATGAAGCCAAAGCTGTATTCGCCGCCAAAGCCGATATAGCCGCCATAGTATGTCGTGTCCAAAGTCTCCTTGTAGACGTACAAGGGATTGGCGAAGGGTATGCTCAAGATGTTAGCGGAGATCTTGTTGTCTTGATCGATGCCCCTGATATCGCCGCCAACGATGAAATAGTCGTTGCGATAGATGTTAGGCTTGGTTTGCACAGGCTCGCTGCTGCCGAATTTCAATTCGGCCTGGCCTCCCCAATAATCGACATCGCGATTGGTGTTCGCACGTGTCCTCGCTCCGCTGACGGTGATTTGCGAAGTACCCTCCGGGCCGAAAATCACGCAGGTATTGTTTATGCCGCAGTTCGCATGATCGTTATTGTCGAGACTGGAAAAGAAGCCCTTCACGCCGGCGGTTATGCGCATCCCATTCCAATTGGCGATCGCGGTCTCGAAGCCGGCGCCGGCTGATCCGCCATATTCGTTGAAGTCGGCATTGGTCTGATGGCGGAAGCCGCCGTTGGAATTGGCCACGCCGGAAAACTTGATGTCGGGGAGACTCAAATATTGGAAGCCACCCCCGATCCACAGGGTGGAACCGCCGAATGTGTAGGTGGTCATGTCCTGGGCGCGCGTATCCGGCGCAAAAGACACGAGCCCCAAAACCGTGGCAGCTAGGAGATAAACTGAGGTACGCATGGACAGCCCCCGCATCCAGAATCGAACGCCAAGATAACAGCGAACGCCCTTGGAGAGGTGTTATCTCCAGGCTCCATAAGACGATTTTGGCGTGACGTGACCGAAAAGCCACAATTTGCGTCAAGTGCCAAGCGGTTAGCCAATCAGCGCGTTCTCCTTGGCCAGATTGCGCAGCGAGAGTTCGGGGCGGGCGCCGATATGGCCGATCGCCTCGGCGGCGGCGAGGCTCCCCAGCCGCCCGCAGGTCAAAAGCGGCGCCCCGTGGGTCAGCCCATAGAGGAAGCCCGCGGCATAAAGATCGCCGGCGCCGGTCAGGTCGACCACTTTGTGCACCGGTTCGGCCTCGATCGCGATGGTCTCGCCCGAGGCCACGATCACCGATCCCTCCTCGGAGCGGGTCAGCACTGCCATCTCGCAATCCTGGAGCGCGGCATCGGCCGCCTCCTCGAATGAGTTCACCTGGTAGAGGGTGGTGATCTCCTTCTCGTTGGCGAACACGATATCGGCGCCCTCGCGCACCAGGGATTTGAAATCGTCGCGGTGACGGTCGACGCAAAAGGCGTCCGACAGGCTCAGCGCCACCTTGGCACCGGCGGCCTTGGCCTCGCGCGCGGCGTCGCGGAAGGCGGCCTTGGCCTCGTCGCGGTCGAACAGATAACCTTCGAGATAGACGATCTTGGCGGCGGCGATCATGGCGCGGTCGAGATCCTCAGGCGTGAAGTGGACGCTGGCGCCCAGGAAGGTGTTCATGGTGCGCTCGCCGTCGGGGGTGACCAGAATCAGGCAGCGCGCGGTCGGCGCCCCGTCGGACGCCGGCAGCGTGTCATAGTCCACGCCGAGCGAGCGGATGTCGTGGCGGAAGATGCCCCCGAACTGATCGGCGGCGACGCGGCCGATGAAGCCGCATTTGGCGCCGAACGAGGCCAACCCGGCGATGGAATTGGCCACCGATCCGCCGGAGCGCTCGACCGCGGGGCCCATTGCCTCGTACAGGCGGTTGGCGTCGTCGGCGTCGATCAGGCGCATGAAGCCCTTGGCCAGGTCGTGCTTGGTGAGAAAGCCCTCATCGCAGCGGGCGATGATGTCCACGATGGCATTGCCGATACCGACCACGTCGTAAATCTTTTCAGCCATTGCCCCCTGCCGTTGCCGTTGCTCCATTCGCCCTGGTGTCTTGGACGCGCCTCACTATATTCCCCGGGCCGGATCGGAACAGTCATGCTCAGCGCCGCAGGTCAAGCCTTCCAGGAATTGTTCACCCCGCCCTTTCGCGCGGTGCTGGTCAAAAGCGTCGGCTTTACCATCGGCCTGCTGGTCCTGCTCGTCGTCGCCGTGGAATGGAGCTTCAGCCATTTCGTGCAGTGGCCCGGGTGGATAGAGACCACCATCGAATGGCTCGGCGGCCTGGCGCTGGTGGTCGGGTCGATCTTCCTCATTCCGCCGGTCACCTCGCTGATCGCCGGCCTCTACATCGACGACATCGCGGCGCAGGTCGAGCGGACGAATTTCCCGGCCGACCCGCCCGGACGCGAGCTGCCGGTGGCACAGTCGGTCTGGCTGGCCCTGAAATTTTTCGTCATCGTGCTGCTGGTCAATATCGTTGCGTTATTCCTGCTGCTCATACCCGGCGTCAATCTGATCGCGTTCTACCTCGGCAACGGCTATTTGCTCGGCCGCGAATATTTCGAGCTCGCCGCCATGCGCCATTTGCCGGCGGCCGAGGCCAAGTCGCTCCGAAAAGCCAACCGGCTCACCGTGTTGCTGTGCGGGTTGGTCATCGCCGGGCTCGCCTCGGTGCCGATCTTGAACCTGGTCACGCCGCTGTTCGCCACCGCCTTCATGGTGCGCATCTACAAGGGGCTGGCCCGCCGCGGCGGCTTGCGCTTGGCGCCGGCGTGAGCGCGGGTCATTGGAAGAACACTCGGAACCAGTGGTGATACAGCGCAGGCTGGTAGAGATAGATGATGAACAGGGCGATGAAGATGGCCACGGCCAAGCCAACCATGAAGTCCCGCATGGCTTTAATCCCCGGTGCTCTGTCGGCAAGTTTAGAGCAAGATCCATTCGCCTGACACCCTCCTGCGCTGAAACCACTCATCGCGGCTCGACTCTGTCTAGGGCGCGGGGGTTTTGGGCTTGAACAGGCAGATGTCGTTGATGATGCAGCGCCAGCATTCGGGCTTCCTCGCCTTGCACACATAACGCCCATGCAGGATCAGCCAATGATGGGCGTTGTGCTTGTAGCGCTCGGGCACGATGCGGTTCAGCGTTTCCTCGACCTGTAGCGGGGTCTTGCCGGGGGCCAGGCCAGTACGGTTGGCCACCCTGAAGGCATGGGTGTCGATGCCGATGGTGGGCTGGCCGAACGCGACATTAAGCACGACATTGGCGGTCTTGCGGCCGACCCCCGGCAGCGTCTCCAGCGCCTCGCGCGTGCAGGGCACCTTGCTGCCATGCTCTTCGATGAGCTTGCCGGCGAGCGCGATCAGATTCTTGGCCTTGTTGCGATAGATGCCGATCGACTTGATCTTGTCGGTAAGCCCCGCTTCGCCGAGCGCGAGCAGCTTTTGCGGTGTATCGGCGACGCTGAACAGATCGGGCGTAACGCGGTTGACCGAGGCGTCGGTCGCCTGCGCCGACAGGACCACCGCCACCAGCAGGGTGAAGGGGTCGCGGTAATGGAGCTCGGTCTTGGGGTGTGGATGCAGCTGGCGAAAGCGGCGGAAAATGTCGTCGACCTCGCTTTGCGTCAGGCGCGAGCCCGGGGCCCGCTTGCTCCGCGCATTGGTTTTCGTTCCGCCTTTCGGTCGAACCACGGGTCTTGCCTCGCGCTCGCGGTGGCATTAGCTGTTGGGTTGCTATGACAGAGGCCGCCGCCGTCCCACAAGACCCTTCGGGTCAAGTCCCTTCGGGCCACGAGTCCCGCTTCAGCGCCGTGCTCACGCCCCACCGGTCGTTGGGGCCCAAGGGTTTCGTGGTGCTGATGGTGGCGGTGTGCCTGGTCTCGTTCGGCACCGGGCTGTTCTTCTACATGCTTGGCGCTTGGCCGGTATTCGGCTTCATGGGGCTGGACGTTGCCCTGATCTATGTCGCCTTCACGCTCAATTTCCGGGCGCTGCGGCTCTACGAGACCATCGATCTCACCCAGGAGGCGTTGACCGTCACGCGCGTCGCGCCGTCGGGACAGGCGCAATCGTGGAGCTTCAATCCCTATTGGGTCAGGCTGTCGCTTCAGGAGAGGGTCGGCCGCTCGAGCGAGCTGTCGATCGCCTCGCATGGCGAGCGGCTGGTGTTCGCCAATTTCCTGACTGACCCGGAGCGCAAGGATTTCGCCTCGGCGCTGACCTCGGCGATGTCGGTCGCCAAAAGTTCCGGCGCAGCCTAGGCGGCGAGGGCGCGCTTCTCGGCCACGCTGCCGTCGGCGTTGATGCGGTAGACCAGCGGCTTGCCGGTGCCGAGTTCGACCTCCATCACCTCTTCTGGAGTCAATTGGTCGAGCTCCATGATCAGCGAGCGCAGCGAATTGCCGTGGGCGACCACGATCACGCTCTTGCCCTTTTGCATCTCGGGCACGATCCATTTCTCGTAGAACGGCACCACGCGCAATGCGGTGTCGCGCAGCGACTCGCCGCCGGGCGGGGCGATATCATAGGAGCGCTGCCAGAGATGGACCTGGTCGTCGCCCCAGCGCTTGCGGGCCTCGTCCTTATTGATGCCCATCAGCTGCCCGTAATCGCGCTCGTTCAGCGCGGCGGCTTTGAGGGTGGGGAGTTTCCCCTGACCAAGCTCATCGAGGATAATGTCGAGGGTGTTATGCGCGCGCTTGAGCGTCGAGGTGAAGGCGCAGTCGAAGCGCTGACCGAGATCTTTCAGCATGGTGCCGGCGAGATGCGCCTCGGCCATGCCTTCCTCGGTCAGGCCGACATCCTTCCAGCCGGTGAAGCGGTTGAGCCGGTTCCACTCGCTCTCGCCGTGGCGGACCAGAACCAGCACGGTCTGTCCGGCGGAGGGCTGGTTGCTGTCAGAGGATGCGGTCATCGCCTCTACCGATGCTCAATCCGAAACGGCACTTGATCTCGCACGGAAACATAACGAGAGAATGTTAAACTCAGTCTCACCATCGCCTCCGTTTCAGGCTCATTTCCGGCACCGCTATCCGATCTTTTAGGCAAGTACACACGATTCCGCCAGATTCAAGCGTCGTGCCGGTTCGCTGCTCACAGGCCCAGAACATCCTGCATCGAATACAGGCCGGGCTCCTTGCCGCGCGCCCACAGCGCCGCCTTGACCGCGCCGCGGGCAAAAATGCCGCGATCGGTGGCAATATGGGCCAATTCGATGCGCTCGCCGGGGCCGGCGAAGATCACTCGGTGCTCGCCCACCACGTCGCCGCCGCGCAGCGCGGCAAAGCCGATATCGCCCTCGCGCCGGGGACCGGTGTCGCCGTCGCGTGACCGCACGCCGCGCGCATCGAGCGAGACGGCCCTCCCCTCGGCAGCGGCCCGGCCAAGCAGCAGCGAGGTGCCTGATGGGGCATCGCGCTTGTGGCGGTGATGCATCTCCAGGATCTCGATGTCGAATTCCGGTCCGAGCGTCGCGGCGACGCGGCCGGTGAGGGCGGCCAGCAGGGTCACGCCCATGCTCATATTGCCGGCCTTGACGATGGTGGCGTGGCGCGCGGCGGCCTCGATCTTTGTCTCGTCGGCGGCGGAGAATCCGGTGGTGCCGATGACATGGATCAAGCGGGCCTGCGCCGTCAGCGCGGCGAAGGCAATGGTCGAGGCCGGAACGGTGAAGTCGAGCACGCCGTCGACCTGGGCAAACACGGGCAGCGGATCGTCGGTGATGACGATTCCTACCGGCTTGAGGCCCGCCACCTCGCCGATATCCCGGCCGATATTGGGCGAGCTCTTGGCCTCGATGCCGCCGGCAATCACGCAGCCCGGGGTTTCGGCGAGCACGCGCGTCAGCGCCTGGCCCATGCGGCCGCCCGCTCCCAGCACGGCGATTCTCATGTCACTCATTGCCAATGACCATCAAACCATGCGGGGAGGGCGGTTAGAATGGTAGAAAGTCCTCGAATCCCCTGGGTCGACCTTCTATGACGCAAAATGCCTCGGTCACAAAGCCCCCGGGCGCGTTTCGCGCCCAGCTTTCTGCGGCTGGTGGTTCCGGCCGCCGGTGTCGGGGCGTCCTATCACACGAAGGAATTGAGGGTCTGCGCTCTTTGCGCCATTGGCTAGCCGCAAAGTCAAGGGCACATAGTCGTCACGGGGCAAGCGATTGGGGAGAGCGATGCTCAAAACCGCGACAGTGACGCGCCAGCCGCGCCAAGGGACGTCTCGTTTCGAGGTCGAGATCGCCGGCGTTGCCACCGCCGTGCCGCAGCACAAAGTCTCGCAAGCCGATATCGCCGAGCGGGCCAAGGCGGTGTTTCCGCATCTGGCGCGCCATGACGGGCTTTATGCCAATACCGGCATCGCTGACCGCTATTTCTGCCAGGCGGCCGACTGGTATCGCGAGCCCCATGGCTGGGAGGAGCGCACCGAGATCTTCCAGCGTCACGCACTTGCCTTGCTCGAGCAGGTGACCCTCGCCTCTGTCGCCGCTGCCGGCATCAACCTCGACGACGTCGGCGCGCTGGTGGTCAACACCATCACGGGGCTCGCCATTCCGAGCCTCGATGCCAAGCTGATGAACCGCCTCAAGCTGCCGGCATCGGTCGAGCGGCTGCCGATCTTCGGCTTGGGCTGCGGCGGCGGGGTGGCCGGACTGGCGCGCGCCGCACGCTTCGCCCAGGCGATGCCCGGCGGCCACGTGCTGTTTCTGACGGTCGATCTTTGCAGTCTTTGCCTGCGCGTTGACGATCCGAGCATGGCGATGTTCGTCTCGGCGGCTCTGTTCGGCGACGGCGCGGCCGGAATTGTCTTGCGCAACACCGAAGGCTCGAACGGCGCGGGGGGCCGCGGCCGCGTCATCGCCGTAGGCGATCATTTCTGGCCTAACACCGAGCACATCATGGGCTGGGACATCAAACAGGACGGTTTTGGGGTGGTGCTTAGCGCCGAACTTCCGGCCCTGCTACGCCAGAAATTGGTTCCGGCTTTGCGCGGCTTCCTCGAGGCGAACAGCCTCAGCCTTGGCGAGTTCAGCGGCTTCTTGCTGCATCCCGGCGGCGCCAAGATCCTGAACACGGTGCAGGAGCTGCTGGGCTTGAGCGACGACGAGCTGGCACTCTCCGCCGGCGTGCTGCGCGATTTCGGCAACATGTCCTCGCCGACGGCGCTGTTTGCGCTCGACCGGGCAGTGAAATCGGGTGCTAGCGGCCCGCATCTGCTGCTCGCTTTCGGGCCGGGCTTCTCGGCCTATTTCGTCGCGGTCGAACTGTGAGATCGGCGGGTCGCGAGCGCCTCATCCTCTAATTTGATCTTGACGCCGAGCACCACCCACCACAGCGCCGTCATGATGATGGCGAGCGCGAGCGCGCCGAACGCGAGCGGCAACACGAAGGTTTCGATGATCGTCACGGCATAGTTGGGATGGGGTAGATGGCGGTAAGGGCCGCTGCGGGCGATTGGTGCGCCGGGGAGGGTCAGGATGCGATGGGTCCAAAACCGGCCGAGGTTGGCGATCACCCAATAGCGCACGATCTGGAGCGCCAGATAGTAGACGATGAGGGGCCAGATGATCGGCGCCGTCGGCGGAATCAGAAAAAACAGCGAGGCAATCCAGGCGAGATGCGTCGCGGCCACGACCGGATAGTACGCGCTTCCGACTTCGCTGGCCCCGGCTGCCCGGAGACGGGCCGTATTGCGCGCCGAATAAAGCTCCTCCAGTCCGCGCTGTGCGAGCACCAGAATTGCCGCGAGTTGAGGCGCGCCGATGAGGTCGAAAAGCACCATGACGCCGGTAGTCTAGCAAAAGTTGGTCGGCGCGGGCGTGATTGATGCCGTAGCGGCTCAGGCGACCCGGGGTGCCTTGGCGGTGGATTCCTCGGACTCAGGCACGTCGGCGTCGGGCTTGCCGTAATAGAAGCCCTGCACCTGGTCGCAGCCCCATTTCCGCAGCATGGCGGCCTGCCCTTCGGTCTCGACGCCCTCGGCGGTGATAGTCACGTGCAGCGACTGGCCGAGGCCGACGATGCTCGACACGATGGCGGAGGTCTGCTCGCTGGTGCCGAGCGTGTCGATGAACGAACGGTCGATCTTGATCTTCTTGACCGGGAAGCGGGTGAGATATGACAGGCTCGAATAGCCGGTGCCGAAATCGTCCATGGCGATCGACACGCCGAGCTGGTCGAGGCGAGTGAGGGTGTCGAGCACCGCGTCGGTATTCTGGAGAATGATGTTCTCGGTGATCTCAAGCTCGAGCCGCTCCGGCTCGAGCCCGGTTTCGTCCAGCACCCGCCGCACCAACCCATAAACGTCTTGGGTCTTGAACTGCGCCGGCGACAAATTGACGGCGAGCTTGGTGTCGAGCGGCCAGGTGGTGGCGTAGGAGCAGGCGGTCTTGAGGATCCACTCGCCGAGCGGCACGATCAGGCCGGTCTCCTCGGCGATCGGGATGAAGGTGGTGGGCGGAATCTCGCCTTCGGACGGATGCCACCAGCGCACCAGCGCCTCGTAGCCGGTCAGCCGGCCGTTCACCAGGTCGAATTGGGGCTGATAATCGAGATAAAGCTGGTTTTTGCGCAGCGCATTGCGGAGGTCGTTCTCCAGCTTGCGGCGCTTTTGCAGGGCGGCGTCCATGGCCGGCTCAAAGAACCGGAAGGTGTTGCGGCCATCTTCCTTGGCGCGGTAGAGGGCGAGGTCGGCGTTCTTGAGCAGCGCGTCGGGGACGTCGCTGTCATTCGGGCCGATGGCGATGCCGATGCTGCCCGAGCTGGTCACCTCATGGCCGTTGACATGATAAGCCTCACCGAGCGCGGTGCAGATGCGGCGCGCCAGGCGCATGGCATCCTCGGGCGCGTCAAGGTCCTCGGCGACGATGGCAAACTCGTCACCGCCCAGACGACCGACCAGATCGGATTCGCGTACGCTCTCCCTGAGCCGGGCCGAGACCTCGGCCAGCAGGGCGTCTCCGGTGGCGTGACCGAGCGTATCGTTGACATTCTTGAAGCGGTCGAGGTCGAGGCAGAGCACCGCCATCAAATGGCCGTGCCGCTTGGCGCGCGCCGCGGCGCGGTCGAGATGCTGGCGGAGCTGGAGACGATTGGGCAGGCCGGTGAGCGAATCGTGCATGGCGAGAAAGCGGATCTGGTCCTCGGCCAGCCAGCGCTCGCGAATGCGCCGCGAGGCAATGGCCGCCGGTACCGAGAAACCCATGACGATCAGGAGGCTGGTGGTCAGCGTGACCACCGTGAGGGCGAGATTGGTTAGGGCCGCGGCGGCCGACTGGTTGACGGTGAAGGCGTAGATGCGGGCGACCTTGCCCTGTTCGGTGGCGGGGACGAAGGCGAGGCGGAGATGGTCGTCACCGGGCATGGCGGCGGTCGCCACCGCGTCGTTCTGGATGGCCTCGGCCAAAGCCGCCTTGCTTTCGCCTTGCGCGAGCATGCCCTTTAGCGCGTCAGCCGACAAATCGCCGCCGACGGCGAGAGGCGTCAGGTCGGGCCCGAGCACGGCAAAGCCCTGGAGTTTGCTCACGAATTCGTCTTTGGAAATATTGTTCAGGGCCCAGCCCATCAGGCGGCCGAGTTCCTGGACCAGCGGGAAATCGCGCTTGGCGGTCCAATCGGCCGGCAGGCTTGCCGGCTTGCCGGATTGAGCGGCAAACGCCTCCGGGTCGATCACGTCGAGGTTCTGGTCGAGAAATTGCGGCGCGTGCGGCCCGAGCTCGCCCAAATTCTTGTTGACCGATCCGGCCCAGCTCAACGCGGCCTCGCGCGCATCTCGAGCCAAAACGTAATTGAGGGTTGATCGGCCAGACAGAATACCAGCGACGACGGTAAGTAGACCGAGAAGAATAAGACCGGCCATAACCAGCCGGTCCCGCGCGCCAACTTCCGCCATTTGACGAACTCCCATGCGGCCCCCTCAGCGATGCAAGGGAGGGTTCACGATGCAAGGGAGGAGTCATAAGGGGAGCGGCGTTAAGGCGGGACCAACGTTTGCGGTAAATGCAGAGTTAACCCCACTACCTCCAGCAGAACGCCACCTTGCGCAAGGAGGTGTCGCCGAAGCTCTCGGCGCCTTCGGCGACCGGCTTGCCGCCAAGCCGAAGATAGAAGCCGCAAGCCGAATCATTGTCGGCAAGCGCCCACACCAGCAGCCCTTTCAGCCGCAACTCGGCGAGCCGGATGCGAGCGCCGTCGAACAGCTTCTCGCCCAAGCCGAAGCCTTGATAGACCGGATGCAGATAGAGCTCGAAGATCTCGCCTTGAAACGGCGTGCGGCCGAGGCGGCAGCGGCCATAGGTTACATAGCCCGCGGCCTCGCCGCCGAAGTCGAGCACCAGCAGAGGCGTGCGCTTGCGGAGCGCGCTCTCCCACCAGCGCAGGCCGCGACGCGCCAGCATGCGCTCGAGCGCAAGATGCGGGATGATGCCCTGGTAGGCGCTGCGCCACGCTTCCTCAAAGGCGGCGGCGAGAGAAGAAGCGTCCTTCAGTCTCGCGGGCCGGATATGAGCGACATCGACGGGCATGACCCCAGCCTAGCGCAGGTTGGCGGCGCTGGGCAAAGGGGTCGTGGAAATTATCCCGCGCATGATCGGCTAGAAAAAAAGCGAGCCGGCGTCAGCCGACTCGCCTCTCCGAATGCGACGATGCGCCGCCCGGCGCGCCGCTCAGTAACGCGAGATGAGAACCACAGTATAATTCTTGTCGAGCTTGATATCGACCGTGCCCATCTTGCACTTGGCGTCGTCGATCTCGTAGATGCCCTGCTCTTCTTTCTTGATCAATTCGTAGCCGCTGCATCCCAGCGTGCTCAGAGCCTCCTCGATCTTGGTCACTTGGGCGGCAGGAACCTTGTCGTCATCGTCGTCGTCCTTGGCGAGCGCCAGAGTGCTGCCCAAGGCCAACACCAGCGCCAGTCCAATGACTCTCTTCATGTGAAATCCGCCTGGTTGACGTGCAAGCGTGGCCGGTGGTTGCCGGCCCACGAAGAATGGCTTGCCTCACCAGGAGAGCATGTTGATTCAGGTCACAGAAGACAGGAGAACGCCGGCAATTCAGCGGGGGATGACGTGCCAATAATGCCCGGGAGGATTAGGCAACGTCCTCGGTCAGCCGCTGCCGTTCGGCCCTCTTGCGCTCGTTCGGATCGAGATAGCGCTTGCGCAGCCGGATGGATTTCGGCGTGACCTCGACCAGCTCGTCGTCCTCGATATAGGCCAGCGCGCGTTCGAGCGTCATGCGGAGCGGCGGCGTGAGGCGCACCGCCTCGTCCTTGGAGGTGGTGCGGATATTGGTGAGCTTCTTGCCCTTAAGCACATTGACCTCGAGGTCGTTGTCTCTGGTGTGCTCGCCGACGATCATGCCGCGATAAACCCGGACGCCGGGCTCGATCATCATGGCGCCGCGATCTTCGAGGTTCCACAGGGCATAGGCGACGGCATCGCCCACATCGGTGGAGATCAGCACGCCATTCCGCCGGCCCTGGATCGGGCCCTTGTGCGGCGCATAGGCATGGAACAGGCGATTCATGATGCCGGTGCCGCGCGTGTCGGTGAGCAGTTCGCCCTGGTAGCCGATCAGCCCGCGGGTCGGCGCATAGAATACGAGACGCTGGCGGGCGCCGCCTGACGGCTTCATCTCCACCAGCTCGGCCTTGCGCTCGGAGAGCTTCTGCACGACGATGCCGGTATGCTCTTCGTCGAGGTCGATGACGACCTCCTCGATCGGCTCGAGCAGCGCGCCGTCGTCGCCGCGCCGGAACAGTACCTTGGGGCGCGACACCGACAGCTCGAAGCCCTCACGGCGCATGGTCTCGATCAGGATGCCGAGCTGCAGTTCGCCGCGGCCGGCCACTTCCATGGAGTCGCGCTCGTCCGACTCGGTGACGCGCAAGGCGACATTGCCTTCGCCTTCACGCAACAGGCGGTCGCGGATCATGCGGCTGGTGACCTTGGTGCCTTCGGTGCCGGCGAGCGGCGAGTCGTTGACCCGGAATGTCATCGACAGCGTGGGCGGGTCGATCGGCTGGGCGGGCAGCGGCTCGGTGACTTCGGGCGCGCAGACGGTGTGGGCGACCGTGGCATTGGGCAGTCCGGCGAGAGAGACGATGTCGCCCGCGGTCGCTTCGTCGAGGCCGATGCGCTCCAGTCCGCGGAAGGCGAGCACCTTGGACACGCGGCCCTGCTCGATCAGCTTGCCGTTATGGTCAAGCACCTTGACCGGCTGGTTGGGGGCGATGGCGCCGGAGGTGATGCGGCCGGTGACGATGCGGCCGAGATAGGGGTTTGCCTCGAGAATGGTGCCGAGCATCCGGAACGGACCGTCCTCAACCTTGGGTGGGGCGACATGGGTGAGCACCAGGTCGAACAGCATCTGCATGCCGAGATTTTTCGGGCCCTCGGGGCTCGCGGCCATCCAGCCCTCTTTGGCCGAGCCATAGAGGATGGGAAAATCGAGCTGCACGTCGGTGGCGTCGAGCGCGGCGAATAGGTCGAACACCTCGTTGACCACCTCTTGCGGCCTGGCGTCGGCGCGATCGACCTTGTTGATGACGACGATGGGCTTCAAACCCTTCTTTAAGGCCTTCGACACCACGAATTTGGTTTGCGGCAGGGGGCCTTCGGCGGCGTCGACCAGCACCAGCGCGCCCTCGACCATGCTCAGGATGCGCTCGACCTCGCCGCCGAAATCGGCGTGGCCCGGCGTGTCGACAATATTGATGCGAGTGCCGTTCCACAGGATGGAGGTGACCTTGGCGAGGATGGTGATGCCGCGCTCGCGCTCGAGGTCGTTCGAATCCATCGCCCGCTCGGCTACCCGCTGATTCTCGCGGAATGAGCCGGATTGCTGGAGCAAACGGTCGACCAGGGTCGTCTTCCCATGATCGACATGGGCGATGATGGCAATGTTGCGCAGATTCATGGGGGCCTGAATGCCGAACGCGGGCCAAAGCGGCCCGCGTGTCCTATGACGGGGATATATAGATGGTGTGACGGGAGTGCAATGGCCGAGGCGCCGAGCGGATTTATCGGCTTTTAGCGGTCGGTCGCGCCGGTTTCCTGCGGGCCCTTGCGCAAGGTGACGAACGACTCGGTCCAGCCCTTCTGATCGTCGTTAAGCTTGCCGTCGGCATCGAGCCGCGCCAGGAGCTGCAAGCCTTCGGCGATGACCGCGTCCTTGCGGTCGCCGCCGGCCACCTTGGCCAGCTTGTAGAGACCGACCACGAGATCGGTCTGGGCATCGTTGTCGTTCTTGCTCAGCTCGGCGAGGTCGCGGGCGATGGCGAGGCTTTCCTCGGCGGCGGCGAGAGAGCCGGGAATGTCGTTCAGCTCAAGCTTGGCGGCGCCGATGCGGTCAAGGGTGAGGGAAACGTCGCGGCGATATTGGTAGTTAGCCTTATTGGCGTCGGCGATTTTCTTTCTGAGGGCGAGGCCCTCCTCGAAATAGACCACCGCGCCCTTGGCGTCGGCCAGCTTCAGCTTGGCGTCGCCGCCCTTGTCGAGGCTGATGGCGAGATCGCGCGGCGAGCGGGGGTTCTCCGAGTCTTTTTCGACCAGCATGCGGGCGATGCCGAGCCCCTCGTCGTGATTGGCCAGCGCCCCGCTAAAATCGTCGAGGCCGAACCGCATGTCGCCGACCTTGTTCAGGCTGAACATGACCTCGCGCGAGCGCTGTAGATTAGTGGCGTCGGCGTCGGCAACGCCGCGGTCGATGGCCAGCATCTCCTCATAGGCGCTGAGCGCGCCCTGCTTGTCGCCGCCACTCGACTTGATATTGCCGAGCCGCTCCAGGCTGACCGAGATGTCGCGCTTCCATTCGATATTGTCGGGGGCGATCAAGGCGATGTGGCGGGCGATGTTGAGGCTTTCCTCCACCGCGGCCAGCGCTCCGTCGCTGTCGTTGGTGCTGAGCCTGACATCGGCGATCTTGTTGAGATCGACCGAGACCACCCGCTGGCGCTTGGGATCGCCCATATTGGCCGCGGCGATTTCGCGGTCGAGCACCAGCATTTCCAGATAGGCGGCCAGCGCGCCGGGACCGTCGCCGAGATCGCGTTTCACGTCGCCGACTTTCTCGATGACGAAGGATAGACCTTGCTTACGTGACTCGTTGGAGTTTTCGGCGTCGTACAGGCTGCGCCTGATGACGAGACCCTCCTCGTACAGGCTGAGCGCTCCGGCGCTATCGCCGCCGTCGAGCTTCATCTTGGCGATCTTCTCGAGGTCGATCGCCACGTCGCGCTGGCGGTCAGCTGCGGAGTTGGCCGAGGCGAGCGCGCGATCGTTGGCGAGCATCTCCTCATAGGCGGCCATGGCGCCGGCATCGTCGTCGACGCCCTGCTTGAGATCGCCGATCTTCTCGAGGGTGAGGGAGACATTCTGGCGCCATTTGGTGCCGGTCTTCTCGCCCTCGGCTAGCCGGCGGCGAAGGGCCAGGCTTTCCTGGTAACCGGCCAGCGCGCCGGTGGCGTCGCCGGCGCCAAGCTTAAGGGCGGCGATGCTTTCGAGGATGGACGAGACATCGGCGAGATAATTGGTCTTGCCGGCGTCGGCCTCGGCCAGCCTGCGCGCCAGCACCAGACTCTGCTCGTAGGCGGCCAGCGCGCCGGCCTTATCGTCGTAACCGAGCATGCCATCGGCGATCTGGCGGCGCAGGTCCATGCTCTCGACATAGGCGGCCAGCGCCGCCGCTTTGTCACCGCCCGCATATTTGAGGTCGGCGATCCGCTCCAGCGCGGTGGCGCTCTCGCCCTGCATCGGCAGATTGTTCTTGTCGGTTTCGGCCAGCTTGCGGCGCAGCGTCAGACCTTCCTCAAAGCCGGCGATGGCGCCGCTGCTGTCCTTGGTCTTGGCCCTAGCCTCGGCGACCTTGCTCAGGCTGATCGCCAGGTTGCGCCGCCATTGCTCCTTGGCAGGGTCGGCCGCCACGACCTGACGGGCGATCGTTACCATTTCCTCGTAAGCCGCCAGCGCGGCGGCATTGTCGTTAGCGGCCTGCTTGAGGTCGCCGAGCCGCTCGAGGTTGAGCGCGACATCCTGTTGGCGCTGGATGGAATTGTCGGCCTCGGCCAATTTGCGGCGGACGGCAAGCCCCTCCTCAAAGTATTTGAGCGCGGCGTCGGGATTGCCGAGCGCCAGCTGGACATCGCCCAGCCGGTTGAGGCTGATCGACATGTTGCGCTGCCATTGGGCGTTGCCGCCGTCATTGGCGACCATATTGCGGTCGAACGACAGCATCTCCTCGTAGAGAGCCAATGCGCCGTCCTTGTCGCCGGCGGCGAGTTTGAGATCGCCGATGGTCTCGAGATTCTCGGCGACGTCGATCTGCCATTTGGCGAGATCGGTCTGCGGCAGCTTGCGGCGAATGGCGAGGCTCTCTTCGAGCGCGGCTAGTGCGCCTGCGCTGTCGCCCATCTCTCGCTTCACCGCGCCGATCTTGGTCAGGTTCACCGCCAAATCGCGTTCGGCATCGGGGTTGGTACCGGCGGCGGCAAAGCCGCGGGCGATGGCCAGACTTTCCTCGAAGGCGGCCAGCGCGCCCTGGTTATCGCCGGTGGTGCGCTTCAGATCGCCGATTCTTTGCAGCACATAGGCCTGGTCGGCCCGCCATTGGATATTGTCAGGATCGATGTTGGCCAGGCGGCGGCGGATGGTAAGGCTCTCGTCATAGTTGGCGAGCGCGCCCGCGCTGTCGCCGGAGTCGCGCTTCACATCGCCGACCCGATTGAGGCTGATGGAGAGGTCGCGTTGCCACGACAGATTAGTGCTGTCGACGGCGACCAGTTCGTGCACCAGTGCGACGCCCGCTTCGTAAGCGGCGAGCGCCTTCTCCTTGTCGCCCGTGTTGAGCAAGGCGTCGCCGATGCCGCTCAGGCTGGCGGCCATGTCGCGCTTTAGATCGGTATTGCCGGCGTCGGCGGCGGCGAGCGTACGCCGGATTGCGAGGCTTTGCTGGTAAGCGTCGAGCGCGCCTTCATTGTCGCCGGAGTCGAGCTTGGTGTCGCCGATGCTGGCCAGGACGAGCGCGAGATCGCGCTGGGCGGCCGGGTTTGTCTTGTCCGCGTCGGCGAGCTGGCGCGTCAGTCCGAGACTCTGTTGATAAGATTCGAGGGCTCCCGCGTAGTCGGCGGCGCGGAACTTGGCGTATCCGATCAAGATCAGCGATTGGGCGACGTCGCGCTGCCCCCCCGCGTTCGACTTGTCCTGCCCGGCCAAGCTTTGCCTGATGCCGAAGGCTTGCTGATAGGCGGCGAGCGCGCCGGCCGGGTCACCCGAGCGTAGCTTGAGATCGCCGATCGTGGCCAGAGCCAGCGCCATTTCGCGCTGGAGGGCAGGATTGCCAGGATCGGTCTCGGCGCGCTGTTTCCAGTTGCCGAGGATCTTCTCGTAGGTGACAAGCGCGCCGGCATCGTCACCGGCGCCGAGCTTGAGCTCGCCGATCCGTTCGAGCGTCGAGGAAACTTCTTGCTGGCGCTGAGTGCCTCCGGCCATTTCCAAGATCTGGAGCTCGATTTCGAGACTCTTCGCCGTGCTCTTCGCCGCCTGTGGCTGGTCTCCCTCCGCCTCGTGGGTTGAAGCGAATTCCCGGAACATGGTGGCTTGCATGCCAAGCAGCTGCTGGTCGTTGGGCGATGCGGCGACGGCGGAGTCGAGCGTGGAACTCACCTGATCGAAGATCTTCGTCCGCGCCTCCGCGCGCATACCTTCGACGTCGCGCAAGCCTTTGGCGATGTCGGTGACCAGGGCCTTGGCGATGTCGAAATTGCGCCTGGAGGTTTGCTCGGCCCGCCACGCCCTTATGCCGGCGACGGTCGCGCCCACCGCCAGCACCGCCATGACCAGCGCCGTGGCGCCTACCAGGCGCTGGCGGAGCCGCGCCCGCTTGCCTGAGGCGGCGATGAAACCGAGCGCCTCCGTGCCGAGCTCATCGGGATAGCGCTTGGCGATGCTCTCGGCCTCGGCCAGCGGCACGCCTTTGGGGATCAGCAGGTCGCGCTTGTTGTCGCTGTGGTCCCAGCGGCGGCGCAGCGCCTCGACGTCGTCGCGAATGCGGTAGAACTCGGCATTGGCGGCGACGATCTCCTTGGCGCGGTGCCAATTGTCCAGCACGCGCTGATGGGCGAGCCGGATGGTGGCGTTCTTCTCGCTGCCGGAGGAAAGCAGGATGCGGGCATCGACCAGCGCTTTGATCAACCGCTCCGAGGCGGGGTCGTAGGCGGCCTCGGCGAGCGGCACGGCGCGGATCGAGAGCCCCGCAGCGGCACCGGCTTCGCCGGTATGGGCGGGCGCGGCGAGCTGCCTGAGCAGCCGCGGCAGCCGATCCTGCTCGTCCTTGCCGAGTGGTGCGACGGCCCGCTCGGCTTCTTTGTCGATGGCGCCGGCCAGGCCGCCCAGCGCATCGTAGGCGCCGAGTGTCAGTTTGGTCTCGTTGCCCTCGCTGACGCGTTGCTCGAACAGGAAGTTGAGCGTGAACTGGAGCAGCGGCAGCATGTCGGGCCGGTCGATATCGCCGATCAGGCGATCGTCGAGCCGCTCGCCGGTCTTGGCGTCGGTCTCGTAGATGAGGCCGGCCGCGGCCGCGGGCCCGCGAATGATCTCGTCGATCTCGGTGGCGCCGGGCGGCGCAAGGTCGTAGGTCGCGCCCTTCGATTTCATCGCCAGCAGCTCGGGCTGCTTAAGGAAGCGCTCGTAAAGATCGGCGCGCAGCGTCGTGATCACCCACACGCGGCCTGTCGCCACCAGCTGAGCAAGGAGTTCGGCGAAGCGCGTGCGCGCGGCTTCGCTGACTTCGCCGCCAAACAGCTCGTCGAGCTGGTCAACCACGATCAGAAGATCGGCCCTGACTGGACGGTCGTAGCCGCTCTTCTGGCATTCCTCCTCGCCGATCCGGTCGAGCGCCCGCACGATGGGCTTGGGGCAACTGTCGTCGGCATGGGAGAGGAGCTTGGCGAGCTCGGCGGGCGTGGCGTAGTCGCTCGAAGCCATCTCCGGGAGCGCGGCCAAAGAACATTCGTCCTCGAAGTCGCTGGCGGCATCGAACAAGCGCGTGGCCAGGGCCGCAACCGGGCCGTCCTCATGCTCGCCGGGACGCATCACCGCGACGCGCCAGATATCGACCGACGGCACCACGCCCGGCGCGGTAAGCCGCGGCACGAGACCGGCCAAGGCCAGCGAGGACTTGCCCGAGCCGCTGGCGCCGACCACCAGCAGGAAGTGACAACCGCTCTCACCCGCGTCCTTGAGCGCATCGACCGCCTTGGTGATGTCGCGCGAGCGGCCGAAGAACACCGGCGCATGCTTGGCGCCGAACGAGGCTAGGCCGCGGAACGGAGAGCCCTTGGTGTCGATCGGCCACAGCACCGAGCTGCCCTTGAGGATTTTCTCCTCGAACCAGGCCCGGAGCAGCTTCTCGACCTCGACCTCGAACTGGTCGGTGCTCTGGAAATTATGGAAGGCGAGCTTGAACTTGCCGTCCTGGGTCTGGAACCAGGTCTTGAAGAAGCTCTTGAGCCGGTTCCATTGCTCGCTGATCAGACGATTGGTGGCCTCGTCGTCGAGCTTGACAGTCGGCGGCTCGCTGTAGCGGAACACATAGACGTCGGGGACCGATCGCTGCTTGCTCGCCTCGATCGCCGACAGAATCTCGTAGGCGGTGCCGGACGGGTAGGGCTCGCCGTTCGGCATGGTAGGGAAGTCGTCGGGAAGCTCGGTGCCGAGCCGGTGGCGCAGAATGGCGATCACCAGCTCGCAATCGGCGGCTTCGGGGATCTGCTGCTGGAAGGTCGTCCGCGCCTGGTAGTATTTGCTTTCCCAGCGGATCGCTTCGAGCTTGGCCACGCCCGAAAACTCGCCGTTCAGGCGCTCGACCACGCGTTCGACGCGCATGCGTTCGAAATGCGTGTCGCCGGGCGACGAGACGAAGACGCGAACCGATTTCATCGGATGACGGTCATACTGGAGCCTAAACCTGCAAGACCAACTCCACCGGAGTATAGTCGCTGCGAACGTCTCCCCATAGACGTTCAGTTGCCTTGGTTAGTCTTCGCTCCTGAAACTCATTCAGCCCACAATCATGGCGACAGAACGGCGTAGCGGGGGCGCATTCACTCGGCGCTTTCCGGCAGCGGGGCAGTAGCCTTGGCGCTCATGCGCTTGGCTTCGGCCAGCAGGCTGTCGAGATCGGGATTGTCCTGCTCGACCAGCCCTTGCAGCTCTTTCACCACTTTCTCCTGCTGCTCGGGCGTGGCCTTGACCGGCGCGCTGCGCTGGCCTGGTCCGGTGCCAGGCCCCCAGCGCGGGCCGAACAGATAGACGGCGCCGTACATGATCTTGGCCGTGCGCTCGTCGACGTGGGCGGCGCGCATGGCGAAATAGAACACCTTGTGGGTGTCCTGCCAGCTGCGCTCCTTGGTATCGCAATAATAGTCATGGATGACGGCGGCCGAGCGGTAATTGCCGGTGAAGGGTGGATAGAGCGCCCACAGCGCGGACGGCACCGAGGCGCCGTCGGTCTTGTAGCCATCGGGGACGTTCCACGCTTCGCCGGCGGGATCGACATAGCTGTAAGGCTCCATCAGGGTGACCTTGCGCCCGTCGTCGCCGAACTCGGCGACGAACTTGCCGATGTAATGGCCGAAACTGGTCTGGCCGAGCGCTGGGGCGGCGGCGAAAACCAGCACAGCGGCGGCGGCGGTCATCAGGTGGCGGATGGTCATGGCTTCAGGCCCAAACTCCGGCGTCTCGTAACGTCTCTGTGGGCAATCCGTGACGGCCTTCTATATCAGCCACGACGACGTCCCTGAAATGAAGATTTGGCAAGGTCAAGACGCCGGGTTCTTCTTCTGGCTGAGATGCATTGCCGTGGCGACGTAGCGGAGGCAGCCGGTCTCGGCGAGGAAGGGCTGCTGCGCCCACATGCCGTAGCAAGGCGGCGCGGCGTATTTCATCACCGTGTTCTTGGCCGGCATGCGCTGTTGCGTGGTGCGGTTGAAGAAGGTCCGCATCACGGTGAGGGCGCCGAGCTTGTGGTCGGCCTCGGCCAGCGCGCGGTCGAGCGCGCCTTGGGTGGAATAGTCGGCGTTTTGCAGAATGCCGAGAAACTCCTTGTAGGCGGCCAGCACCCGCTCCTTGTCGGCGTCGTCGACGATCTCGTTGAACCCGGCCTTGCCCAGCAGCGAGGCGGCGACCTCGTCGCTCGACAACAGACCGAGCAGGAGGCCGGTCGCGGCCTTGGCGGCCACTCCGGCGAGCAGCGCCTGTCCCACCGGCGTGGCGGGATCGGCGCCGCCGATCAGCAGCTTGGTTGCCTGTTTGACCGCGTCGTCGCCGTGCGCGTAGGCGCGGGCGATATCGGTGGCGACGGCTTGGGCGACGGCGTCGCGCGGCATATAGAGGCGCAGCAGCGCCCAGGCGATGGTCGCCACCGTCATGGGCTTGGCGATCAGCGCCTCCTCGTTCTTGGGGCGATAGGCTTGCCAGCCTTTGACCTCCTCGGGCACCCAATCGAGGGCGATGCCGTGCCGGTCGGTGGCGGTGAGGATGAGCGCCTGTTCGCCGCTGATGCCGCCATTGTCGGGACCGAGGGCGAGCAAATATTCCCAGCCGATCGAGGGATGCTGTTGGCGCTCCTCCGCCGACATGCCAGCATAGTCCGGCGCCTTGATGAAGTTGTCGATGAGGCGGCCGAACTCGGTGTTGCCGTAGCGGCTCTTCTTTAACAGCGTGCCGCCGTCCTCGTCCTCCTGCGGGCCGAGATTGGCGACGACATATTGTCCCTCGGCGCAGTAGAACGCGCCGTGCTTCTCGAAGAAGGTGCGCTGGTCGAGCGTCGCCAGCGCCGCGGCGACGTCGCGCGCCGATTTCTGGTCGAACACTTCGAGCGGGTTGTACAGATAGTCGCGATATTTGGGATCGGGATCCTGGTCGGCGAACGGCACGACAATGGCGGAGGCGCAATCCCACATATCGGCGTTGCGGTAATAAGCCTTGAGTGTGTCGTCGGGGATCGGGTCGGCGACGCCGGCGCTATAGTCGATGGCAATGAGATGGGCGTTGTAGGTCTTGTTGTTATTGCCGAGCGCGCCGTAATTGCTCGGCCAGTCGCTCTTTACCGCCATGGGAGTGCCGTCGACATTGTAGCCGGCGGAGAACCCGCCGGCATGGGTCGACCCGGCGGCGCCGTCGGCGACGATGTCCTCCGGGCTGCCACCCTGGGCAGGCCGGTCGAAATGAACCATCTGCTTGATAAGCCTGAAGTTCTTCTTGGCGAGTTCGGTCACCACCTGGTCGATATGGGTATGGCCGATCGTGACGGTGGCGCCGTCGACAGTAGTCTCGCCATAGAACACCACGCGGTTGCCGAGGCCGCGGCCGAGACGGAATTGATGGGCCGGGGTGCGAATCGGCACGGCCGGGCTCAGCGCGTCGATCAGCGGCTTGAGCGTTGCCGGTGGCAGGCCCGCCGAATCGGCCAGCTTGGCGACGATAAAGCTCACCGGCAAAAAGGTCTTGCCTTGATAGAGCTCGCCGCCGGCCTGGAACGGTCCGAGCAGCGGCTTGCCGTCCGGCCCGCTAGGATCGACCAGGAACGGATTTAACTCGCGGTTGAGGACCTCGAGGCTCAGAGCCTCGTCCGCCGGCGTGACGATGCTGTCGAGGGCAGGGGGCAGCTCAACCGAGTCGCCGACCGGATCGATCTGGCCGATTTCGATCTTGCCCGAGGAGCGCATCACCCGGATGCCGCCGAGCTCGATCGGGGAGGTGTCCCGCAGCGCCGGGTTCAGGCGCGCGGCAAGGGTGGCATCGACGGTTTTCCATTGGGTCGGCGCCACGAAGCGCCAATCGGAGGGGAGCCCGAGGCTCTGCGCCTCTTCGCCCGAGGCGCCGGGAAGAGAGAGTGGCACGCCCGCGCCCGACTGGCCGAGCGCCTTGCGCATGACGGACGATAAGAGGACGCCGGAGACCGCCAGCATCCCGAGCACGCTGCGACGATCCATTGCCACGCTTACGCCAACCTCCCGCTCAAGCCGTCACCCTTTCCGCCACAAGATAACATAGAAAATCGGCACGCCAGGTTCGCCATTATGTTTTACGCCTCGATGCGTTAGGCCTTGGCGCCCGCGCCGGTGAATATTTCGCAGCGGCCCCTGGCCAAATCATAATCGGCGGCAAACGCGGCGATGGCCCGGGCGATCTTGGCGCCGCCGACCACCGAGGGCTCGATCGGGTTGGCGAGGTCGCCATCGGCGGTCAGGATCAGGCGAAGATCGATCAGCGCCAGCCCCCGCGCCGCGGCCTCGCGGGTGATGCAGTCGTTGAAGATGGTCAGCCCAAGCGACGACAGCCGCCGTTGCGTGGCGTCGGGAAAGCGCGCGTCGTAGATGGTGCAGACGGCAACCGGGACGCCGCGCGCGACCACGTCGTCGAGCATGGTCCGGTAATCCTGCGCGAAGGACTCACGCACGGTCGCGAGCTTTTCCATCGCTTCGCCGACCGACGACACTTGCTCACCGATCAAGCTGGCGTGGTGGAGCGCGTCGTTGCCGCCGGCGCTTACCACGAAATGGGTGGCGTCCTTGGGGGCGATCTGGAGCTGGAGTTTGATGCCGGAAGTGACCGAGCCGTCCATGGCACCGAGCGTGGCGCAGGCGCCGAGCGGAAGACGCCGGCCCAACTGCTCGATCACGTCGGCTCCGCCGCCGACATAGGCGGCGTTGGCGAAGATCGAGTCGCCGAGCAGGACGATGTGCTTGCCGATGATGTCGCCGGCTGTGGCGGCTCGTGCCGACAGTGACAGCGCGCAGGCTCCGACGAGCGCGCCGCGCATGACGGCGCGGCGGCTGGCTTGATTGTCAAACATGGTTCGAGCTCACTCCAATTGACCGGTCACATGCGCTCCGCCCCAATCCCAGGCAAAAGGCGCGGGCGCAAGGTGGGGGAACCTTGCGCCCGCTACGCTGAAAGGGTGGGGTACTGACTGGCCGGGCAGGAGCGGACCCGGGCCCTTGGCCCTCTCAGCTCATCGGCGCCGGCTCGGTGGGACAAGCGGCATCCGATTTTTGGTGTTACGCAAACACTTCAGTTTTCGTTGGCCTGAGGGTCTAGGGGGCCCCCGTGGCACCAAGACAGGTGGGAGGGCGCGCTTTCGCTCTTTGTGAGGGTCGTCACAAAGAAGCGGCGGTTCGGGTTGCGTAGAGGGTTGGGTTTCTGCGTCCACGCTCTAAACTCGTGGTCCCACAAGGAGGGGAGCGGTGCCGGTTTACGACGCCTTCATTTCCTACAGCCACGCCAAGGACAAGCCGATCGCCGCGGCGCTCCAGTCGGTGATCCAGAAGCTCGGCAAGCCGTGGTACCGGCGGCGCGGTTTGCGCGTCTTTCGCGACGACACTTCGCTCTCGGCCACGCCGCAGCTTTGGCCGTCGATCGAGCAGGCGCTGGCCCAATCCCGCTATTTGCTGCTGCTGTCCTCGCCCGAATCCGCCGCCTCCCCATGGGTCGGCAAGGAGGTCGAATATTGGCTGGCTCATAAAAGCACCGACACACTGCTAATCGGCGTAACCGACGGCACGCTCGACTGGGACGGCAAGAGAGGCGATTTCCGCTGGAAGCCTGCGCCGCCGCTGCCGGCGGTGTTGAGAGGACGATTTCCGGCCGAGCCGAAATGGGTCGACCTCACCGCCTATCGCGATGGCGCCGATCCGCGTGACGGAAGCTTCCTCGACCTCGGCGCCGACTTCGCCGCCGCCATTCACGGCATGCCCAAGGAGGATCTGCTCTCACAGGAAGTCCGCCAGCAGCGCCGCGCGCTGAGTCTCGCCGTGGGCGCCGCCGGCTTGCTGCTCCTGCTGGCGATCGGGGCGGTCACCGCCGGCATCATCGCCCGCAACGAGGCCAACCGGGCCGAGCGCAATTTCGCCGCCGCCGAGGACACGGTGAACGGGCTCATCTTCAATATCGCTCAAGGCCTGCGCGACGTCGAAGGCATCAGGGTCGAAAGCCTCGACAAGATCCTCGGCCAGGTGCGCCAGACGGTGGAGCGGCTGACCGAAACCGATCCCGGCAATCCGCGGTTGATGCGCGACAAGGCGGTCATGCTCGACGAGTTCGCCAAGACCTATCTATCGGGAGGCAATCTGACCGCGGCGCAGAGAAGCGCGGAGGAGAGCAACGCCATTCTGCAGCGCCTCGCCGAATCCGGCGGGGCCAACAAGGATTCAGAGCGCAATGTCTCGGTGAGCCACATTCGCCTGGGCGATGTGAAGCGCGCGCAAGGCGACGGGCCGGGCGCACTCGCCGCCTATGAGGCCGGGCTTGCCAACGACCGCAAGCGGGCAGAGGCCGACAAGGCAAATCCTGTGGCCCAGCAGGACATCTCCATCGATCTCGACCGGATCGCCGATATCAAGCTCTATGGCGGCGACAGCGCCGGCGCGCTCAAGGCCTATGAGGAGAGCCTCGGCATCAGGCGCGCGCTGGTCGCGGCCGATCCATTGAACACCGAGCGGCAGCGGGCGGTGTCGGTGAGTCTCGGCAAGATTTGCGACGTGAAGCGCGACGCGGGCGACGCCAAGGGCGCGCTCGACGCTTGCCAGGAGGAACTTGATATCGCGCGCCGCATCGCCGCATCCGATCCGGGCAATACTGAATTGCAGCGCGACGTCGCGATCGGCCTCGAACGGCTTGGCGGCCTCAAGCTCGGCGCGGGCGACTTAGCCGCCGCGCTGGCCGCCTATGACGAGGGCCTCGGCCTTCGCCGTCGCCTGGCCAAGATCGATGAAGGCAACAGCTTGTGGCAACGCGACGTGGCGATCGGACTGGGCGAAATCGCCGATGTGAAGATCGCGCAAAACGACTCAGCCGGCGCGCTCGCGGCCTATGACGAGGGCCTCGCGATCTTCCGCCGCCTGGCCGATGCCGACAAGGACAACGCCGAATGGCAGCACGACATCTCGGTGGCGCTCGACAAGATCGGTTATGTGAAGTTCCAAGCCAGCGACAAGGCAGGGGCGCTCGCCGCCTATGAGGAGAGCCTCGCCATCACCCGGCATCTGGCGGACACGGATCCCGGCAACGCCATCTGGCGGCGGGATATCGCCGTCGGCCTCAACAAGATCGGCGACGTGAAATATTTCGTGGATCACGATCCCACCGGCGCGCTTGCCTCCTATGAGGAGAGCCTCGCCATCTCGCGCCGCCTGGCCGAGGCCAATAACGGCAATGCCGGATTGGAGCGGGATGCCTCGGTCAGCCTCGACAAGATCGCCGATGTGAAGCGCTCGACCGGCGACCAGGCCGGCGCGCTCGCGGCCTATGAAGAGAGCCTTGCCATCGCCCGCCGCCTGGCCGGCCTCGATTCCGGCAATGTGAGCTGGCAGACCGACCTGGTGGTCAGCCTTTATAAGATCGCCATCATGGCGGATGGCGAGCGCAAGCAGACCGCGCTCGACGAGGCGATAAAGATCGTCGAGCGGCTCGACGCCGAGGGCAAGCTGTCGCCGGCCCAGAAGGGTTGGAAGGATCGGCTGCTGGCGCTGCGAGGGTGAGCTCCGCTTTGTGATCCTCCTCACAGAGCGGCCCGACGCGTTGTGGCAGTTTGGCTCCTACACGACCCAAGGAGCCCCCCAATGCCCACGCTGCGTCAATTCACCTTCGCCATGCTGGCGCTGATCGGCGCCTCGGTGCCGGTCGCGGCCTATACCGGCTATTATGCGCCGGCCTGCGGCTTTGCCACGGTCTGGTCGCTGTCCGGCCCGCACTACCAATATGTGTGCTTCTGACCATGAGCCTTGCCTCGTCTTGGCCAGCGCCCTTGGTGGGCCTGCGGGAAATCGACTACGCTCTCATCCCGCCGGCCAAGGTTCCGACCAGGATGAACGAGACTGTGCCAGACGAGGTTGCCGGGTCCGCGCTGATGCGCGGGACGGGCGGTGAAGCGCTTCAGCTGGTCAAGCGGGCGCGGCTCCAGATCCGCGCGTTGTCGGCCGGCGAATGCGTGTTCCGGCCGGGCGATCCCGCCGACGCCATCTATCTCCTGCTCGGCGCGCGCGCGAGCGGAGAGGCGCTGCATGTCGATCCGCTGGTGCAGATCGAGTTCAAGCCGCCGGCCGGCAAGCGTTCGCTCCGGTTCGAGCGCATCGTGCATGGCGAGGTGTTCGGCGAGCTCGAGCTGCTAGAGCAGGGCCTGGCGACCAAGGCCGCCAAGCGCACCACCTCGGCCTTCGCGCTGACGCCGTCATCGATCGTGCCGCTGCCGCTGACTTTAATCGGCGCCTTGATCGACGCCGATCCGGTGTTTCGCGCCCGGCTGACCCGCATCGGCGCACAGCGCTTGCTGGCTACGTTGATGCAGCAGCATGACAAGGTTCACGCCTTTCCCGACCTGCTGCTGGCCGATTGGCTGGTCGAGCTGTCGGCGGATATCGGCATCGCCGAAGGCAATCGCGTGCGCTTTCCGCGCAAGATCGCCCAAGAGCACATCGCCGCCGATCTCGGCGTGAGCCGGGAGACCATCAGCCGCCGCCTCAATGAGTGGGAGCGATCCGGGCTGCTGCGCACCGGCGCGCGCAGCCAGCAGATCGAGATTCTCGACTATCAACGCATCAGCCGGCTTGCCAGCCTGCGCTCGGCCCGCAGCCGCGCTGCGCTGGAACGCACCATCGGCGATATCGACGCGGCGATCGCCTGCGGCGATTTGATCCGCGCCCGCAATATCGGCCTCGACATCTTGCGCTATTACCCGTCGAGCCCGGAGCTGCATCATCGTACCGCGCTCGCCGCGGCGCGGGCCGGCGACGCCAAGGGCGCGCTCGACCTGCTGGCCCGCTCGCATCTCCCTATGGCCGGTAATCTGGACGCGCTCGAAGACGCGGTGCGCAAAGCGCGCAAAAATCCGTTCCTGCCGATGGAGCGCATCCTGGGCGAGCCGTTCATCGACGACGGCTATGGCGAGGACGAGTCGGCGCCACTACCGGGCTCGAACGGTGCGAGCGACGCGGCGTTCGAGGCGCAGCTGGTGGAGGATCTCGCGGCGCTCAATGCGCGCCTGCTCAAGGAGCAGGCGTTCGAGACCAAGCGCGGCAAGGACAAGCGCAAGCAGGCGCTGGCGTCGTTCCAGGCCTATCACAGCCTGTTCGAGCATAGGCAGGGCTACTATCCGGGCGTCAACGCCGCGACCATGGCGTTGATCGCGGAGGACGGCGAGACGGCGCGGCGGATCGCCGGCACGCTGGTGCAAACGCTGTCGCGCGACGCCGAAGGCTATTGGCCGCTGGCGACGCTGGCCGAAGCGCTGCTGATCTCAGGCCAGCCGGACGACGCCGCTGCGGTGCTGGCGAAGGCGAGCGTGGCGAACGGGGCCGACGACGGCGCCAAGGCCACCACCATCCTGCAATTCCGCCGGCTCAAGGACGTGCTCACCGCCGACATGGAAGTGTTGGTGAAGGCGCTTGGCCCGCGCAATGTCGCGGTGGTCTCCGGCCACATCTTCAGGGGCGACGAGCTCGACCAGGCCGCACAGGAGGAGACTGAGGCGGCGATCCGCACCCGCGCCGAGGACATTTTCACGGCCAATAATGTCGGCATCGTCTATGGGGCGCTGGCGGCGGGCGCCGACATCATTCTCGCCGAGACCGCGCTTAAACTGGGCGCCGAGCTCGACATCGTGCTGCCGTTCGCCACCGAGCGCTTCATTGAGACCTCAGTAAAGATCGGCGATCCGCCGGGTGAGCCCGGCAAATGGGAGAAGCGCTTTCGCGCTATTCTCGACGGAAGCCAAGGCGCTCGCTCGCTCACTATTATGGATCCGGCCGACCCAGCCGAGCGCGATCTCGACGGCTATTTCTTCTATGCCTTCCGCTATGCCGCCGGCTGCGCGCTGGAGCGGGCGGCGGTATTGCAAACAAGCTGCCGGCTGGTGGTGGTGTCGGACGAGGCCGGGCCGGACACTCTTGCCGGGGCCAACCGCGTATTCGCCGATTGGCGCGAGCATGACCGGCCGTTCGATCTCATTCCGTATCCGCACGCCCGCGCGAAACGTCCCGCGCGCCAACGGGCGGCAAGCGCGTTCCGTCCCATGGTGTTCCTATGGGACGCGGCGCAAGACGGCAAAGGGACACTCGATAAATTGTTCAAGTCGGCGGGCAAGGGGCTCAAGCGCGTCGACCGCACTCATCGCGACGGCAGGCGCGGCACGTGCTTGATCGCAGGCTCGACCGAGGAGGCGCTGGCGGCCGCACGGGACGCGGCCAAGGCGGCGCGCGCGGCGAGGCACAGCCTGAGGGTGATCTGCGATTTCGGTCTGGTACTTGGCGGCGATCTCGATCCCGACAAGAAGCTGGTCGTGCGCCTGCGCTCGGCCGACGATATGCCGGGGTTGCCGCTCGATTGCGTGCTGGCGACAGAGGCCTATGCGGCGCAAGCCAAGTTTGACCTCGGCGACAAGATCGTGCTGGTTCCGGTGGGACGGGCCGAAACCATGGCGGCCGGCGAGGACAGCGAGCGTCAGGCCATCCGCAGCAGACCCACTCTGCCGATCTACACCGTCGAATGGGCCAAGGCGGCGCGGGATGAGGATTAATGTTGCGAAAATTTAAGCCGGTCTAAGCGGTGCGCTGCCCCTGACGGCGCTATATTCGCCAGTCCGTTCCGCCTCCCGAATCCAAAGCCGGCGTCGCCATGTCGATCACCATCAAGCATCTCGACGGTCCGCTCAAAGGCGAGACGGTGTTCGACGATAGCACGGTCACGATCCTGGTCGGCCGCGCGCCGGAAGCGCAGATCGTCTATCCCGAGGAATGCATCGAGGTCGACGGCGAGCATCTGATGCTCAACCGCGATGCGGCCGGCGCCTACAGCATCGAATTATGTGGCTCGTGCGACGTCGAGATCGACGGCAAGCCGGCCGAGACCGGCATGACTGTCGCGCCTGGAAGCATCGTTACCGTGGGCCTGGACGGTCCGCGCTTCGCCTGCTTTCCGTCGGGGGCGATCATCCGGCATGGCGACGGGCCGCTGGCCGGGCAGCAGCATTATTTCCCCGACGGCGTCGAGACCATCAGCTTCGGCCGGCCGCCGGAGCGGACCGACGTGTCCTATCCAGGCGATTACACCAAGATCGGGCGGCTCCATTTCAGCCTGAAGCGGACCAAGCAGGGCGATTACTGCGTCGAGCTTACGCCCAAGCATTATGTCGAGATCGACGGCGTCGAGGCCGATAACGGCGTGCTGGCGCATTCGGGCAGCAAGTTCAAGCTCGGCGGCGATGACGGTCCCAGCTTCACTCTCGTTATCGAGAAACCGCAGCTGGCCGGCCAGGTCACTGAGGAGAACAAGGTCCAGACCCCGGTCCGAAAGGAACTGCACCAGACCAGCAAGGATTTGGCGGGCGCCAAGCGCGTGGGCGCCTATGCGCTGGGGTCGCTCGCTGCGTTGCTCCTCGCCCTCGGCGGGTGGGACTATTACCGCGATATTCAGCACCAGCAGGATATCGCCAGGCTTGCGACCGATCTGAGCGCCGCCGGCGACCGAGTCAGCGCCAACGCCGCCGGAGAAATCCAAAGCGCCGCGAGCAAGGCTCTCAACGCCGTCTATCTGGTCGCCAGGAAAGAGGGCGCCAACGAAACCGGACAGGCGACGGCCTGGGCGTTCGAGTCCGACAGGCTGGCGACCAACGCGCATGTGACCGAGGCGATCAAGGGCCATGAAAAGGAATTCGTGCTTATCACCCCCAACGGCGAGCGGATTGCCATCGAGCGGGTCGAGTCGCATCCGGGCTATCTCGCCTTCAAGGCCTACAAGGCGACCCAAGGCCGAATGAGCGGGGACAGCTTCAAGCCGCTCGACGTGATCAACGAGTACGATGTCGGCATCATCTATCCGGCGGGACCGCTGCCGCCCGATCCCGCCACCGGTGCGCCGGTCACGCTCGACCTCGCTACGGAGGACGAGATCGCCGCGCTGGAGCCGACCGAGGCGGTGGCCATGGTCGGCTTTCCGATCGAGGGCTTGGCCGCCACGATGGTGGTGACCGAGGCGCCGAGCACGGTTCAGTTCGGCTATATCAGCCGGTTGACCGACGTCTTTATGTGCAAGGCCGACCCGGACCACCGCCTGCTGATCCAGCACAGCGTGCCGGTCACCGGCGGCGTCAGCGGCAGCCCGCTGATCGACAAGAGCGGCAAGGTGATCGGCATCGTCAACGGCGGCAATACCGCCAGCGTGCTCAGGACGGCTGCCAAGGACAAGGACCCTGACCAGGCCAAGACCGACCAAGCCGCTCAGCCCGAGACGTTCCGCATCCCCAATGCGGCGCTGATCAATTTCGCCCAGCGCATCGATCTCCTCGACGAGCTCAGAACCGGCGCGGCAGCTCAGGAGTTGGCGGCCGACGAGGAGTATTGGGATCAGGCGGCCAAGAAGTTCGTCAATTATTTCGCCAGCGCTACCAATGACTTCGTCGCGCTGGCGGCGGAGCGCTACGGGGTCAGCGGCGCCAAGGGCGAGGAGATCGGCACCGGCACGCTCACGCCGCGCAAGCCCGGGGCAACGTCGTTCGTCTCGGCCTCGCACCATTATGTGCTCGAGCCCGGACGGGTGTACGGGTTCATCGCCGAGGGCAAGAGCGGCGTGCCGGTCGGGCTCAACGTCAAGAAAGAGGGCAGCGCGGAGTTTCTGCGCGACGCGAAGGACCCGCGGCAGGCCAGCGTGCCCGAGCTGGCGCCGACCGCCTGGGTGACGGTGGACGAGACGACGCCGGTCGATATCGATGTATGGAGCCTGACCGCGCAGCCGGCCGATTATGTGCTGCGTGTCTATGACTGGGACAGCCAGGCGGGGCAGGCGGCAGAGGCGTCCTCGACCGCGCCGTCGCAATAGACGCGATCAGGATTTCAGCGTCTCGCAGCACGACTCCAGCGCGGCCTTGACGGCATCGGGCGACGGCCGCTTGGCCGGCTCCTCCGCCAGCATTTGATCGACCACGCGGGCGAGTGGCTTCGGCGCGCCATCGCCGCCCCAGACCTCGAGGATCATCTTGCCGAGCGAGTAGATGTCGGCGCTGCCGTCGATCTTATCACCGCGTGCCTGCTCGGGCGCCATATAGCCGGCGGTGCCGTAGGATTTCAGTGTATCCGGCTGGCCGTCCAACAAAGCAATGCCGAAATCGATCAGCACGGCCTCCTCGCGCTTCGCTCCGCGCCGGACCATGACATTGTCGGGCTTGAGGTCGCGATGCACGATGTGGTTGGCGTGCAGCATGGCTAGCAGATCGGCGACGTCGATCAGCAGCGGCAAGATCTTGGCCGGAACCGGTTGCGGCGCGTAGAGCTTGGTGAGGGTGGTGCCCTTGATGAGATCCTGCACGATGTAAAGTGTGCCATCGGGGTCGCACAGCAAGCCGCGGACTCTGGCGATGCCCGGATGCTCGGACAGTGTCACCGCGACGGCATATTCGTTCCGCACCAGCTCGATCATCCGTTTGCGCCGTTCCGCGTCATAGGCGGCGAGGCTAACCTCTTTCACCGCCACTTCCTGCCCGTCGCGGAGATCGATGGCGCGGTAGACCTTGCCGCCACCGCCTTCGCCCAGCGTGTCGACGCGGATGAGCTGGCGGCTGACCGACCACTCCCCGCCGATGGCCTCGATGCTGCCGGCGTCCTTCAGCACCGCGTCGAGATGCTTGGCGCCCTCGCCCTCCAGCATCTCGCCGCGAATGCGCTGGGCGAGATCGGGCAGCCCCGCCTTGACGGCGTCGCGCAAGGCGTCGGCCAGCAGCTGTCCGGCCTCGCTGCCCTGTCCGGTGTTGAACAGGACCCGGGCGGTCATAAGCCGCAAATTGGCGGCGCGCACGGTGAGCGAGGGATCGGCGTAGCGCTTTGCCAGGCGCTTGAGGTCCTCGATGGCCGTCCAGTCCTGGCGTGCCAGCTTCAGTTCGGCCGCCGCCTCACGGAATTCATCATGCTCGAATTCGTTCTGGTTCTCGGGCAGCAGGGCCCGCGCGCGCTCTAGGCTCGAAGCGGCCTCGTCCAGTTGTTGCAATCCGGCATGGGCGCGCGCCTGTTCCAGCAGAGCGAGAAAGCGAAGACGCCGGGTCTTATCGGCGGAGGCCAGGTCCGCCGCTAGGGAAGATGTCAGCTCCAGCACCTCGCGGTGCTGCTCCAAACGATTCAAGGCCTGGCAGAGATTGATCCTGACGCGCGAGACCTGCTGCGGATCGAGCGGCTGGGGCTCCATGCCGGCCACCAGGCGGAACAGCCTCGCCGCCTCGTCGAAGCGCCGCGCCTCCAGCTCGATGCGGCCGGCCTCGGTCAGTCCAAGTGCGGTGGCTTGGTGGTCGCCATTGAGATAGGCGGCGGCCACGGCGCGCAGCAGGGCGAGCGCCGCGTCACGATCCTCCCCGCGCCAGGCGTGGACGATGGTGATCTCGCGCCCTGCCAAAACGATCTCGGCGAGATTGTGCTGGGCGATGGCTGCCTGCCGCGCCAGGTGCAAATGTTCGAGCGCGCGCTTGGGGTCCTTAAGCCGGTTGAATACGATGCCCCTGAGACGCAGCGCGCGGGGCCGCAGCGGGGAGTCCTCGGGAATCGTTTCCATCAACTGGCGCAGCTCCGGCGCCAGCTCGCGCGGCGACTGACGGTCGTCGATCTTTTGCTCGATGGCCGCAAGCGTCGCCGCCAGATCGTTGTCCATTGCCCTATCCCGCGGCCAAGCCGGCCGCCATGGCGCCAAGCTCAAGAAAGTTTAATGTACAGGCTTGGCGCCCATAGATAAAATCCCGCCAATACCACGAGCCGACACGGTTCATCGCAATCCCCGATAACATTCAGTTCCGGTCCCGGAGAACATCACATGACGCGAGCCCATTTTGTTGTTGCAAGCCTGCTGTTGCTGGTCGGCCTGGGCGCCGGTTGGAACGGCCAAGCGCTCGGCGAGACCGATACCGAGATGATCGTGGGGGGACATCCGGCCGAGGACGGCAAATATCCCTGGCAGGTTCGCCTGTACAGCTCGATGGACGACGAGGTCGGTTTTTGCGGCGGCTCGATCATCGGCGACAGATGGGTGCTGACGGCCGCGCATTGTCTGCTCGACACCGACGCCGTGGTCGTCGGCTATGGCAGCAACGACCGCACCAAGACCAACAAGATCGAAAGCGAGAAGATCATCGTGCATCCGGGCTACATCGCCGGGGAGAAGGCCGACGTCGCATTGGTCAAGCTCAAGCAGCCGATCCCCAACGCCGCGGCGATCAGCTATGTCGATCCGGCGCAGGACAAGAGCCTGCTGCCTGACGGCGCGACCGTGATCGTGACCGGCTGGGGCGCGATCTGGGACTTCCAGGCATTCCAGAACGCGGTCGACGTGATGGCTGGACGCCGCACGGTGTCGGAGCGAAAGCTGCTCAAGAACGAGGAGCTCGAAGCGCCGCGCAAGCTGCATGAGGTCGATATCGAGGTGATCGATCCGGCCGAATGCAAGGCGGTCTACCAATCGCTGCAAGTTCCGGCCTTCACCATCGGCGACACCGAAATCTGCGCCACCGGCCTGACCGGCGGCAAGGATTCCTGCTTCGGCGATAGCGGCGGGCCGCTGATCGTGGCCGCCGACAATGAGCGGGGTTATGCCCAGGTCGGGATCGTGAGCTGGGGCCCGCAATGCGGCAATCCGCTGTTCCCGGGAGTCTACACGCGGGTGTCGTCGTTCTCGGACTGGATCAAACAGAATATGAGCGCGAACTGATCCGCGCCGTTTTTCACGCTCCAAGCTGGGTGAGTTGCGGCGCGACGGCGAAGGCGAGCGCTTCCAGCTTCAGACTGATCGGCTGAAGCGAGATGCCGAGCCGGCCGCGGCACGCCTCATACTGCGCCAGCACGTCGGCGCGGTCGCTGCCGCCGAGATTGACGATGCCGTAGCGATAGCTCCTGCCGTCCTGCAATTCGGCGGAGAGCTTCCGCCCGAGTGTGCCATGCAGCTCGACCCTGATGTCGGGATAAGACTGCGCCAGCCGCTCGAGCTCGGCCTCGGTCGGCAGAGCGGCGACGATATAGTCCTCGAAGCTGCGCAACACGAAGCTTGAGGCGAAGCCGTAGCGCCCTTGACGCCGGGTGAAGCGGGGCGTGCGGCCGCGCGCAATGTCGAGCAGGACGGTGTAGCTGCTGGTGCCGTCGACCTTCTCGTAAAGATCGGCGAATTGCGAGGCCATGCGCGGGTTAATTTCGATCACGGCGATGCGGTCGGCGCGGGCGTCATATATCATCTCGACATTGAACAGCCCCTGGTCGAAGCCGATGCCCTCCATCAGAGTGGCGGCGATCTCGGCCATGCGCGCCTGCACGCCGTCCGGCAAGGATGAGGGATAGTCGAAACGCGAGAAGGCGAGCGTGCCGGGGAACATGATGGAATCGACCACGCCGAAGATGTTCGCCTTGCCGCCGTGGGCGTAGCCCTCGACGGTGACCTGCTCGCCGGTCAGCAAGCCTTCGGCGATAAGCCGCTTGGTGCCGATGCTCGACCCGGTGAAGCGCTGGAGCATGCGGTCGAGCGGCAGGAAGAATTGGTCGAGGCTGATCCAATGGGGCATCAGGTCCGCCAGCTCCGCCGCCGATGTGACCGTCACGGCGCCGATCGAGAAGAACGACTTCACCGGCTTGACGAATACCGGGTAGCTCAAGTCGTCGGGGAGAGGCGCGCCTGCGGCCGCGTCAATCAGCGCGAAAGCCGGCACGGCGTCCGGCACGAGCTGGGCTTGCGCCAGCCGCGACAGATATTTGTGCTGGCAGATCAGAGAGACCTCGGGCGCCGGTCCGGGCAGACCGAGCCGCTGGGCGATGGCGGCGGCCAGCGCCGAGCCCGGATAGTCGTCGGTGCTGATCACGGCGGCGAGCTCGATGCCGGCGACTTTGGCGAGAATGGCCTCGATCTCGTCGAGCGGATCGGCTGCAAGCGCCTCGCCGCTGTCCGGGTTGCAGATAAGGTCTTCCAGGCTGGTGCTGGCGTAATCGTGGAAGAGATATTTGACGCCTTGCGGGGAAAGGAGCGGCAATTCGCGATAGTCGCGATGGGTGGGGCAGATAACGAGAATGGTCTGGTCGGCTTCGGAGAGGCCCCTCGCTTTGGCGGGGTCCTCTCCATCTTCAAGTTTTCCCATGGGCGCTCCCATTTTCCGCAGGGGTCGATTTTCTTGCACAGGCGGCTACGCCTAGATTGATCGAGGCGGCCGACTTGTCTACTGTCCTAAACCGATGCCTCTACATTTCGGCAAAATTGGCGCGGCCATCGCCCTCCTGACCGTGGGGGCGTTCGTGCTGTGGCTGCTCGCCACCACCATCTTCGCCACCGAGGAGGCCGATCAGAAGCTCGAGCCGACCGGGGCCATCGAGATGAACGGCAGCACGGGCTAGATCGCTGCCCGGCGCAGGCCGAGCCTTCCCAGGGGATAAAGCGTGTCAGTTCTCAGCCCGCTCAGGCTTGAGGCCGGCGCTGCAACTTGCCAAACCGTGACGGAAAGGACGAGAGCGGATGGAGTATTGCGAGCTTGGCCGGAGCGGTGTCCAAGTGTCCAGGCTGTGTCTCGGCACCATGACGTTCGGCGAGCAAAACACCGAAGCCGAGGGCCATGTGCAGCTGGATTACGCGTTCGGGCGCGGCATCAATTTCCTCGACGCCTCGGAGATCTATCCAATTCCGCCCAAGCCTGAGACGCAAGGCCGCACCGAGGCGATCGTCGGCACATGGCTCGCCGCGCGCAAACTGCGCGGCAAAATGGTGATTGCGACCAAGGTCGCCGGGCGGGGCAAGATGACCTGGCTGCGCCAGGATCGCTCAGCGACACGGCAGAGCGCGGCGCAGATTATGGAGGCGGTCGAGGGGAGCCTCAAGCGCCTGCAGACCGATTATATCGACCTCTACCAGCTGCATTGGCCGGACCGGCCGATGCGCGTGTTCGAAGGCCTCAATTACCTTCATTTGGAGGGTGACAGCTATCAAGTCGACGAGATCCTGGGCGTGCTGAGCAAGCTCGTCGCCAGCGGCAAGGTACGGTTCGTCGGCCTGTCCAACGAGACGCCGTGGGGGGTGATGAGTTTTCTCAAGGCCTCGGAGCAGCACGAATTGCCCCGTCCGGTCTCGATCCAAAACGCGTTCAACTTGGTCAACCGCACCTTCGAGATCGGCCTGTCGGAGATCGCCCACCGGGAGCAAGTGGGTCTGCTCGCCTATTCGCCGCTCGGCCAGGGCTATCTCAGCGGCAAATATGAGGGGGGCGCGCTGCCGGCCGGCTCGCGCAAGACGCTGTTCGACCGGCTTGGCCGTTACGAGAAGGGGAACGGGCACAAGGCGATCTCGACCTATATCGACCTGGCGCGCCGGCACGGGCTCGACCCGGCGCAGATGGCCATTGCCTTCGATGTTTCGCGTCCCTTTGTCACCAGCACCATTATCGGGGCGACCAATATGGACCAGCTCAAAACCGACATCGACGCCGCCGAGCTGAGCCTGTCCCCCGACGTAATTGCGGACATCGACCAGATCCACCTTGACTATCCGAACCCGTGCCCCTGACTCTAGTGCTCAGCAGCGAATCTCCCCCATGCCCAGACTATTCTCCGCCATCGAGATACCGCCCAGCATCGCCGAGCGTCTCACGGTGCTGCGCGCCGGGCTGTCGGGCGCACGCTGGATCGATCCGGAGAATTATCACCTGACGCTGCGCTTTATCGGCGATGTGGACCGGCACGCCGCGCGCGACTTCACCTATGCCCTGGGCGATATCGTGCAGGCGCCGTTCGAGCTCAGGCTGAACGGCCTCGGCAGTTTCGGCGGCGGCAAGCCGCGCGCCATCTTCGCCGACATCGCGCCGTCCGAGGGACTCGAGGCTTTGCGGCGGGCCAACGAGCGCGCGGCGCGTGAAGCGGGACTGCCGCCCGAGGGCCGCAACTTCAAGCCGCATGTGACGCTGGCTCGGCTCAGAAGCGCGCGGCCGGACGCGGTGGCGGCCTATCTCGAGCGCCAAGGCGGCATCGGGCCGGAGACCTTCACCGTCAGTCGGTTCGTGCTCTACTCGTCACGCAATTCGGTCGGGGGCGGACCCTATGTGGTCGAGGCCGCCTATCCTCTGGAGGAGTGAGCGCCTCGTTTCGCCGGCGTGGTCTCATCGGCGAGAAGCTCGGCGAGCAGACCGCTTGCGGCTTGCTCAATCAGGTCGAGCGCATGGTCGAAGCCTTCGCGGCCGCCAAAGAACGGATCGGGCACGTCACTCGTCTCCGCGTGCGGCGCGAAATCGAGAAAGCGGCGAATCTTGTGCCGCTCCTCGCGCGGCGCGGCCTGGCTGAGTTCGTCGTAATTTGATCCGTCCATGGCCAGCACGAGATCGAACCGGGCGAAATCGGCCGGTACGATCTGCCGCGCACGTTGGCCCGAGATATCAATGCCTCGATTTTGCGCTGCGGCCTGGGCGCGGGTGTCGGGCGCTTGGCCGGTATGCCAGTCGCCGAGACCGGCCGAGTCGATATCGAACAGGTGGGCCACGCCTTGTTCCTCGGCAACACGGCGGAACACGCCCTCCGCCATGGGGGAGCGGCAAATATTGCCGAGGCAGACGAACAGGAGAGCATGTTTGGCCATGGGCCTGAAATGGCATCTGGCCGGCGCCCATGCAAGGCGGGAACGGCCGCGCTTGCAGGAGCCCCGTCGCCACCCTATTTTCGTCCTAGAGTTCTTGGACTTAGACTCTCTGCGAGGTGAGCACGATGATTGCCTGGAACGATGCGAGCGAGCTCAGAAATGCGGCGCTTGGCCGGCAGGTCTCGCTGGTTGGCATGACGGAGCGGGAGCGCAAGGTGCGCCGCGACTTCTGGGCCAAGCTGAAGCGCTTTGCCGGCATGGTGCCGTTCGTCGACGACCTGGTCGCCGCCTATTATTGCGCGCTCGACCCGGCCACGCCGATGCGCGTGCGCGGCATGCTGCTGGCTGCGCTCGCTTATTTCATTCTGCCGACCGACATCATCCCCGACATGATCGTCGGGCTGGGCTTCGCCGACGATGCGGCGCTGCTCACCGCGGTGGTTGGGCTAGTCGCCACGCATATCACGCCGATCCATCGGGCGGCGGCGGCGCGCGCGCTCGACAAGGAGTTTCCGGCTTCGAAGAAAGCCTAAAGCTGCGGTTTGACGATCACCTTGCCGGTGACTTTGCGGCCCTCGATCAGCGACAGCGCCGTGGCGGTCTCGATCAAGCCGAAGCTCGCATGAATGTGCGGCGAGATCGCTCCCTCTTTGCACCAGTCGAGCAACTGAACCATGTTGGCGCGATGTCGCTCCGGCTCGCGCTCGACGAATGACGTCCAGAATACGCCCATGATGGCGCAGCCCTTGAGCATGACGAGATTGAGGGGGATGCGCGGAATGGTGCCGGAGGCGAAGCCGAGGACGAGATAGCGTCCTTCCCAGGCCATCGCCCTCAGGCTCGGTTCGGCGGACTCGCCGCCGACGACGTCGTACAGCACGTCGACGCCTTTCGGCGCGGTAAGCTGCTTGAGCCGCTTCTTGAGATCCTCGGTCTCATAGTTGATGCCCTCGTCGGCGCCATGGTCGCGGGCGAAAGCCAGCTTGTCGCCCGAGGAGGCGACGGCGATGACGCGCGCGCCCATCAGCTTGGCAATTTCGACGGCGGCCAGACCCGCGCCTCCGGCGGCGCCAAGCACCGCCACGGTCTCAGCCGGCTTGAGGGCGGCGCGATCCTTCAGGCCATGCAGTGCCGTGCCATAGGTGATGGGGATGCCGGCGGCGATCTCGTCGCTTACGCCATCGGGGATGGGCACGGCATTCTTTGCCTTGGTGACGACTTTCTCGCGGCAGCCATTGCCGCCGATATAGGCGACCACCCGCTGGCCGACCGTGAAATCGGTGACGCCGGCGCCGAGTGCCTCGATGGTGCCGGCGATTTCTGCGCCCGGCGAGAAGGGCAGCGGCGGCGACACCTGGTACTGGTTACGGAGCAACAGGGTATCGAAGAAATTCAAGCCGACGGCCGTAACCTTGATCAGGACGTCGTCGGGGCCCGGCTTAGGCTCCGGCACCTCCTCCAGGCGCAGGGCCTGAGGCCCCCCAAATTCGGCAAATTGCGCAACGCGCATCGCGGCGGCTCCGTCTTTTGAGTTGGCCCAGATCGAGGAAGGAGCGGTACCCGCTCGTGCCGGGGCGGCTTAGGCAGAATAGCGGGGAAAGTCGAGGCGGGCACGCTCCCATCTCTCCTTTTGTGGCCGCCCTGCTGTGGCAAACAAGATTTGTGAAAACCTTACTTCCGGTTGGCCGCGGCTATTTCGCCATCGGCGTCGAGGGCATCTCCAAGGCCGTCAATCTCGGCAATTTGCTGCGCTCGGCCCATGCCTTCGGGGCGAGTTTCGTGTTCA
>JBBQXL010000014.1:0-45394 GCA_038209695.1 Hyphomicrobiales bacterium | reverse complement strand
GTGCCGGTCGGGCGGCTCTATCGCGACGGCGCCATCATCACCCGCGCCGACGCCGGCCAGGTGCGCGACCGCCGCAGGCTGAGCTTTGCCGGCACGGTCGCGGTCTCGCTGGTGATGTCGGACAAGGGGGTCCTGCTGGCCGAGCCGGAAATCGCACTGAGCGGGCTGCCCGCCGCCGACAATCAGGGCACGCCGTTCGAGGACATCGCGCGCGATGCCGCGCTCGGCACCATCGACAGCCTACCCAAGCCCAAGCGCAAGGATCCTGGGCTGGTTAGCGAGGCGGTCCGCCGTGCCGTGCGCGCCGCAATCAACCAGGCCTGGGGCAAGAAGCCGATGTGCTCGGTGCTGCTCACGGTGATTTAGCGCCGCGAAGACGGCGGGTTACACTTTCGGCTAACCGCTCGAACTACCATCGGGGCCGGCTCGATTAGTCTCGATTAGTCTATACTTGCAAAAATGGGATTGATGCGATGTCGAACGGCCATCCATCCATGAGGGATTACCTCGACGCGCAGCACGAGCAGGCGATTGAGCGCGTTAGGGGGATGAGCAACGCGGATCTACTCGCTAGGTCCGTGGACGAATGGATCGACGCGCTTGCGGAGCAATTTGGCGACCCCGAAATCCCGGTTATCTATCCCAACAGGATCACCCGTTCGGTCGAGCAAGGTCAGGTTCCTGCATACCAAGTGCCGAATCCCCGGTGCGCCCATGACGTGCCTAAGGTGCAGGGGCTCATCCACCTATTCCACGTGCCGTTCACTGGCAACCGCAACTTCTTCCACTATCACCCCGTTGGTTGGACCGGCACTTTCCCCGACGCAGAGGTGCGAGCTACGGAGTTAGTACTCGCCATAGGTGGCTCCTGGTACACCCCGCAGGCCATCGAGACAGAAATAGACCGTCATGTCGTCGATATCGAAAAGGCGCTCGCTAGCTTTAGAACGGATGCGGAGCGATTTAGACAAGCCCTACCGGGGTTGTTACGGCCGCAGCTCACCTCGCGCCGGCAACCGGCCGAAACCGAATACCAGACCGCCGCAGCACTGAAGTATCCCCTACGTAGGCTTGGGAACGCGCCCCAAACTTACAAGCTCCCAGATCGGCCAAAGCCGCTCGCGCCAAAGGCTGCACCCGCTACATCGCGCCAACCCGCAGAAACCGAATTCACGCTCAGTGAACATGACTACCAGGAGATACTGAGAATATGCGCCAGCATGTCGCTCGCGATGGAGCGAAGCCCAACCGTATTTGAGAATGCTGAGGAAGAGCACATCCGAGTCCACTATCTCGTTCAGCTCAACGGCCAGTTTCAGGGCGCGGCCACTGGAGAAACATTCAACAATATCGGCAAGACTGACATTCTTATCCGCCACGAAAACAAAAACGTCTTTGTCGCCGAGTGCAAATTCTGGGGCGGCTATAAAGCTCTCATTGAGACCACAGATCAGCTACTTGGTTACACGACCTGGCGCGACACCAAGACCGCACTGATAATCTTTAGCCGCAACCAGGATTTCACCAATGTGATTTCCGAGGCTCAGCGCGCGATGAAAGACCATCCCCAAATATAAAGGCGGGCCACACAAAGAGGGCGAGACAAGGTTCCGCTATGTGTTCGGACATCCGAATGATGCACAACGCGACATCATCGTGACCCTACTCTTATTTGATATGCCCAAGCCCGCCCGCTGAACATCCTATGGCTCTGACCCGCCCATGGAAGATATCAGCTCAGTAGCGGCGGCTACGGCGTCGCGATCCACTTGGGCTTGAAAACTTAGTGGAAGCACCGCGAGCCGCGTGCCGTTGCGTGAATGGCCACGTCCTGTGGGCACGCTAGCCGGCCTGTTCGGAAGAGGCCAAGGCCAGGCTGGTTGCGTTGCTTTGAGGGACTCATGAAACGGAGAGCGATTTCGGACCGCTGACATTGGGATTGCCGGCCTCGAAAAACCGGCGCCGGCGATCGACTTCCCGCGTCAGGCCGATGCGCGTGCTGCGACGAATCGGGCCTATGCGCCGCACTGCCGTGCCGAGCCAAAGAGCGTCCCCGGCACATAGGTCCACGCCGTCATACCGCTTGTCGACCTGCATGGCCAGGGCGAGGCGTCCAGGTCCACGCGCGATATCGCGCACGCGCGTTACCTTCCGCACGCGCTGCATGATCTCGATGCCTTCAGAGGCTCCAGAGCACGTAAAAGCACGCCCGCACCGATGCCAGGGTTATCGCTGGTGACGTTCACCATGAACGAAGAGCCGTAAGTAAAATAGACGTAGCAGTGGCCCGGACCCAGAAACAAAGACTGATTGCCGTGCGTCTTGCCGCGGAATGCGTGGCCGGCGGCGTCGCCGGGCGGATACGCCTCGGTTTCAACGATGACTCCGCTCAGCCTCGCTGTCGGGAGTTGGTGGACCAGCGTCTTGCCGATCAGATATCGCGCAAGCGCCACCGTCCCCGCGGGCAAGTCCGCCCGGCGCAGGCGCTCGAGGGTGAACGGAAGGGGGTTCGTCGTGATTACCTGCTCCCTTCAGACGCGCGAAAGACCGGCACCCAAGAGGACGTATCGGTTGACCGCGTCATCGTCTGTTGACCCGGATTAGGCCAGACGGCGTCAAGCCGGGTAACCTAATGTCGCGATCTGCGACCGAGTCAAACCGTGGATGGCCGGGACAGGCCGGCCATGACGCGTTCTGGGTTTTGTCGTAGCCAAGAGACCCATGTGCGCCGTACTGCTGACGGTGCTATAGCGTGGGAGCGGTTATGCTAGAACGTCGTCATTGCCGGGCTTGACCCGGCAATCCAATCCACTGGCCGCACCGTTTGCGGAGCGGCAACGGCATGGATGCCCAGATCAAGTCCGGGCATGACGAGCTAAGAGAGGGATTCATGATCGGCCGCCTGAACCACGTCGCCATTGCCGTGCCCGACCTCAAGGCGGCGGTCGCGGTCTATCGCGACACGCTCGGCGCCACGGTGTCCGAGGAGGTCGATCAGCCCGAGCATGGCGTGACCACGGTGTTCATCGAGCTGCCCAACACCAAGATCGAGCTGCTCGGCCTGCTCGGGGAGGGGTCGCCCATCGCCGCCTTCCTCGAGCGCAACCCCAATGGCGGCATCCATCATCTCTGCTACGAGGTGCCCGACATCAAAGCGGCGCGCGACCGGCTGGTGGCGCAGGGCGCGCGCGTGCTGGGTCACGGCGAGCCCAAGATCGGCGCCCACGGCAAGCCCGTGCTGTTTCTGCACCCGAAGGATTTCTGCGGTACGCTGGTCGAGCTTGAGGAGGCCTAAGCCGTGACGCTTCCCTTCGCGATCGCGCTCTACTTCATCATCTGGTGGATCACGCTATTCGCCATGCTGCCGATCGGCGTCCGCACTTCGGAGGAGGCGGGCGAGAAGACCAATCCGGGCAACGCCGAGAGCGCGCCGCATGTGCCGAACCTGCTGCCCAAGATGCTGGCAACCACGGTCGTCGCCAGCATCGTGTTCGCCGCGCTCTATGCCATCATCGTGCATCACGTGATCACGCTCGACGAGATCCCGTTCTTCCCGCGCTATGACCGCGTGCAATAAGCGCGCATTGCCTGGTTAAAGCGCGCAAAACCCGGCCTAATCGCCGTAAAAAAGCACAAAAAAAAGCAAGGCCGAACGGACCTTGCTTCAGTAACTCGAACTCCTTGATCTCCCCTGCCTGCGGCTCGTCGTCGGTGTCGACAATCGAGAATGCTGGCTTAAGAGCGGCGGCACCCATGTTTGATGCGCCCGGAGTTACTTCCTCCCAAGACTTGGACCAAGTCCAATCTCAACGCGTCACTCCGAGATCGCTACCGGTCCCGATCGCTCCAACGTTGTGCGCGCACACTAGCCCAGCCGCGCCAAATTGTCACCACCATTGTGGCCGGACGCCGCTAATTTATGCTTGTGGGCGGCGGCCGGCCCGTCCGCCTGCCGCAAACCGACCGGAATCCACGTTTCTCGTCGCGGCGCCAGTCAGGTCTACTTGCCGCCAAATTAGGCACGCTCGGAGACCCCCTCGCGGTCCCATCCGCCCCCCGCTACTCACCGTTGTGCCGTCCCGCCGTGCTATTTCCCAGCATTGCTTAGTCTTGCGAAAGTAAGCTATTAGCGCCAAGGGGCCGGCGGGGAGGGTAGGTCCTCCACGCTAGGCATGGCTCATTTCCAACGGGCGGCGCGACCCCGCATCCGCCCCAACGCCCGAAACGGTGCCCATGCGCCTCAGCCGCTATTTCCTGCCGCTGCTCCGCGACGATCCCAAGGAAGCCGAGATCGTCTCCCACCGGCTGATGCTCCGGGCCGGTATGATTCGCCAGTCGAGCGCCGGCATCTATTCTTGGCTGCCACTTGGATTCCGGGTGTTGCACAAGATCGAGGAGATCGTGCGCGAGGAGCAGGACCGCGCCGGCGCGCTCGAACTCTTGATGCCGACCATTCAGCCCGCCGAGCTCTGGAAGGAGAGCGGCCGCTACGACGCCTACGGCAAGGAGATGCTCCGCATCCAGGACCGCCACGAACGCGAGATGCTATACGGTCCGACCAACGAGGAGATGATCACCGAGATCTTCCGTGCCGGAGCGAAGTCCTACAAGGACCTGCCGCGCATCCTCTATCATATCCAATGGAAATTCCGCGACGAGATCAGGCCGCGCTTCGGCATCGTACGCGGGCGCGAGTTCCTGATGAAGGACTCTTACTCTTTCGATCTCGACAAAGAGGGCGCCGCCAGATCGTACAACAGGATGTTCGTCGCCTATTTGCGCACCTTCGCCCGCATGGGGCTTCGTGCGGTGCCGATGCGGGCCGAGACCGGCCCCATTGGCGGCGATCTCTCGCACGAGTTCATCATTCTCGCCGAGACCGGCGAGTCGCAGGTTTACTGCCACAAGACTCTGATCGAGATGCCGGTGCCGACCGCCGACGTAGACTATGATGGCGACCTGTCGCTTCATGTCCGTCAGCGCACCGAGCTCTATGCTGCCACCGAAGACGTGCACGATGCCAAGCGCTTCGAACACGAGGTGCCCGCCGACATGCGGCTCACGGCACGCGGCATCGAGGTGGGGCAAACCTTCTATTTCGGCACCAAATATTCCGATGCCATGGGGGCCAAGGTGCAAGGCCCTGGCGGCGAAATGATCACGGTCGAGATGGGATCGTACGGTATCGGCGTGTCGCGGCTGGTCGGCGCCATTATCGAGGCCTCCCACGACGATGCCGGCATCATCTGGCCGCAATCGGTGGCCCCGTTCGACGTGGGGCTGATCAACGTCAAGGCCGGTGATGGCCCCACCGATGCCGCCTGCGAGGATATCTGCGGCAAGCTTCAGGCAGCCGGCTTGAGCGTGCTTTACGACGACCGCGACGACCGGGCAGGGGCCAAATTCGCCGCCATGGACCTGATCGGGCTTCCCTGGCAAATCATCGTGGGACCTAAAGGACTTGCCTCCGGCGAGGTTGAGCTAAAACAGCGCGCCACCGGCGCCCGCCATAGTCTCACCTTCGAATCCGCCTTGAATCGCCTGGTTACGTCGGCGACCGAGGCAAGAAGGGAAGCAGCATGATCGCAGAGTCGGGCACGCGGGCGTTTTCGCCTTTCGAATGGATGGTGGCGCTGCGTTATTTGCGGGCGCGCCGCAAAGAGGGCTTCATCTCGGTCATCGCCGGCTTCTCCTTCATCGGCATCATGCTCGGCGTGGCCACGCTCATCATCGTCATGGCGGTGATGAACGGCTTTCGACAGGAGCTGTTCAACAAGATGCTCGGGCTGAACGGCCATGTCGTGGTGCACAGCCTGACCAATTTCACCGACTACGACGATGTCGCCACCCGCGTCCGCGCGGTCCCGGGGGTCAAATACGCGCTTCCCTTGGTTGAGGGGCAGGTCATGGTCTTGACGCCATCGACTTCGACCGGCGCGCTGGTGCGCGGCTTGCGCGAAGCCGATCTCAAACAGCTCAAAGCCATCTCCAGCAATATCCGGTTCGGCACTATCGACGGCTTCGACCAGGCACCCGGGCTGGCGCTTGGCAGCCGGATGGCCAACGAGCTCAATGTGAAGGTCGGCGACCAGGTCTCGCTGCTGACGCCGCGCGGCGCCTCGACCGCGCTCGGCACCGCGCCGCGGGTGAAACGCTATCCCGTGGTGGCGATCTTCGAGATCGGCATGTCCGAATACGATGCGAGCATCCTGTTCATGCCGCTCAACGAGGCGCAGCTCTATTTCAATCAGCCTGACACCGTGACGGTGCTGGAGGTGGTGCTCGACTCGCCCGACGAGGTCGGCAACCTCGCGCCCAAGATCGTCGCCGCCGGCGGCTCGAGCATCTATGTCAGCGACTGGCGCCAGCGGAACGCAACCTTCTTCACCGCGCTTCAGGTCGAGCGCAATGTCATGTTCCTCATCCTCGCTTTGATCGTGCTGGTCGCGGCGCTGAACATCATTTCCGGCCTGATCATGCTGGTGAAGGACAAGGGCCACGACATCGCTATCCTGCGCACCATGGGGGCTACCCGCGCCGCAGTGATGCGCATCTTCTTCATCACCGGCGCCAGCATCGGCATCGTCGGCACGCTCGCGGGCCTGGCGCTCGGCGTGCTGGTCTGCGCCAATATCGAGCATTTACGCGAGTTCATCGGCTGGCTGACCTCGACCGAGCTGTTCGCGCCCGAGCTCTATTACCTGTCGCAGCTGCCGGCCGAGATGGATACGGGCGAGACGGTCACGGTCGTGCTCATGGCCCTGATCCTGTCGATCCTGGCCACGCTCTACCCCTCCTGGCGGGCCTCTCGTCTCGATCCAGTTGAAGCGTTGCGCTACGAGTAGGGGGGAAGGTGGACAGCAAGACATCACCGGTGCTTCGCCTTGAGCGGCTTGAACGCGCCTACACGCAGGGCAATCGCCGCATCGATGTCTTGAAGAACGCCTCGGCGTCCTTTCTGCCCGGCGAAACCGTCGCCCTGCTGGGGCCGTCGGGCGCCGGCAAATCGACCCTGCTTCACATCGCCGGCCTGCTCGAGCGCCCCGATAGCGGCCAGGTGCTGATCAACGGTATCGATTGCGGCCAGCTGTCCGACAACGATCAGACCCGCATGCGCCGCATGGAGGTGGGATTCGTGTATCAGTTCCACCACCTCCTGCCGGAGTTCTCGGCGCTCGAGAACGTCATGCTGCCGCAGCTCATTCTCGGCCAGAGCCACGCCCAGGCCGATGCCCGCGCCAAGGACTTGCTCGGCTCCCTCGGCCTCGCCGAGCGCTGGGATCACCGCCCGGCGCAATTGTCCGGCGGCGAACAGCAACGCGTGGCGATTGCACGCGCCGTCGCCAACAGTCCCAAGCTCCTGCTCGCCGATGAGCCGACCGGCAATCTCGATCCACACACGGCGGAACTGGTGTTTGGGCAGTTGCTGAAGCTGGTGCGGCACTCTGGCGTGGCGGCCGTGGTGGCCACCCACAATCTCGACCTTGCCGCCCGCATGGACCGCACGCTCCGCCTCATGGACGGTCTCCTGGTCGAAGAAGCGGTGGTGGTGGCGACCGTCGTTCAAGCTTAGCGGCTGGTCTTCTGGGGGCTTGATTTCTGCCGGTTTCTTGTAGAACATAAAGAGAACATCAACCCGAGCACGCGTTTACCTGGAATGCGTGGAAAGGCTGGATAGCCCCCTCTTTTCCTTCGATTGAGGCGGCCGAATCCAGGAGGGTGGGGAAGGCTTGCAGCGGAGCGGGGAAGCATGACGGATCGGACTGAGCCCTTTGTGCATCTGCGGGTGCACTCATCCTATTCGCTGCTCGAAGGGGCGCTGACCATTGCCAAGCTGGCCGCTCTCGCCCGCGCCGACGGGTCGCCCGCGCTCGCCCTGACCGACTCCAACAATCTGTTCGGCGCGCTCGAATTCTCCGAGGCCCTGGCCGAGGTCGGCATCCAGCCGATCATCGGTCTCACGCTCTCGCTCACCTTCGCGGCCGAGCCCGAGTCGGCGATGCCGGGCGAGCTTCACCGGCCGCGTGCCGACGGGCGCATCGCGCTCCTCGCCAAGGACGAGGCCGGCTACGCCAATCTCATGCGCCTGTCGACCGAGGCCTATTTCGCCGCGACCGAGACCGGCGAGGTGGTGACCTCCATCGCGGATCTTGCAGCGCGCGCCGAAGGTCTGATTGCGCTAACCGGCGGACTTGAAGGGCCGATCGACGCGGCGCTCGCCGACGGCAATGAAGACCTCGCCCGCGTGCGGGTCGAAGCTCTCCATGCGATTTTCGGTGACCGGCTCTATGTCGAGCTTCAGCGCCATGGCCTGCCGCAGGAGAGGGCGGTCGAGTCTCTGCTGCTCAATCTCGCTTACGATCTCGACCTTCCCATCGTCGCCACCAACGAGCCCTATTTCGCCAGCGTGGAAGATTTCGAAGCGCATGACGCGCTGATCTGCATCGCCCAAGGCAGCTATGTCGCGGTCGACGAGCGCCGGCGGTTGAGCCCCGAGCATTATTTCAAGACCTCCGAGCAGATGCGTGAGCTGTTCGCCGATCTGCCCGAGGCTATCGACAACACCATCGAGATCGCCCGCCGCACCGCCTTCAGGCCGTTGCAGCGCCAGCCGATCCTGCCGCCCTTCCTGACCGGCGGCGAGGCGTCGAGCGCGCTGGCCGAAACCGAGGCGGCGGAACTCCGGCGCCAATCCGAGGCCGGCCTGAAAAAGCGGATCGCCCAGCTTGGCGTGGCGCCCGGCCATGACGAGGCCGCTTACGCCGCGCGGCTAGCCTTCGAACTCGATGTCATCACCGGCATGAACTACCAGGGCTACTTCTTGATCGTCGCCGACTTCATCCAATGGGCCAAGGCCAAGGGCATTCCCGTCGGCCCGGGACGCGGCTCGGGCGCCGGCTCGCTGGTCGCCTACGGCCTCACCATCACCGATCTCGATCCCATCCGCTTCGGGCTGCTGTTCGAGCGTTTCCTCAACCCCGAGCGCGTGTCGATGCCCGACTTCGATATCGACTTCTGCCAGGACCGCCGCGACGAGGTCATCGCCTATGTGCGCGAGCGCTACGGCTCCCATCGCGTCGCCCACATCATCACCTTCGGCAAGCTTCAGGCCCGCGCCGTCCTGCGCGACGTGGGCCGCGTATTGCAGATGCCCTATGGCCAGGTCGACCGGCTATGCAAGCTGGTGCCGATGAACCCGGCCAATCCGGTCACGCTGCCCCAGGCCATCGCCGGCGAGCCGAGGCTCCAGGAGGCCCGCAACGCCGAGCCGATCGTGGCCAAGCTGCTCGATATCGGCCAGCGCCTCGAAGGCCTCTATCGCCATGCCTCGACCCACGCCGCCGGCGTGGTCATCGCCGATCGGCCGCTGATCGATCTGGTGCCGCTCTATCGCGATGCGCGCGCCCAACTCCCGGCAACCCAGTTCAGCATGAAATGGGCGGAAGCCGCCGGCCTGGTGAAGTTCGACTTCCTCGGCCTCAAGACCCTCACCGTGATCGAGATGGCGCGGAAGTTCATCGCGCGAGGGGGCATCGACATCGATCCGATCAAGCTTCCGCTCGACGATGCGCCAGCGTACGAGCTGCTCCAACGCGGCGACACCGTCGGCGTGTTCCAGCTCGAAGGCCAGGGCATGCGGGACGCTCTCCGCAAGCTCAAACCCGACCGCTTCGAGGACATCATCGCCATCGTGGCGCTTTACCGCCCGGGGCCGATGGACAACATCGATTCCTATGTGAACCGCAAGCATGGGCGCGAGGAGATCGAGTCGCTGCATGCGATGATCGAGCCGATCCTGCAGGAGACCTACGGCGTCATCATCTACCAGGAGCAGGTGATGCAGATCGCGCAGGTCCTGTCCGGCTTTTCGCTCGGCGAAGCCGATCTGCTGCGCCGCGCTATGGGCAAGAAGATCAAGAAGGAAATGACGGCGCAGAAATCCCGCTTCGTCGAGGGCGCGGTCGCCAACGGCGTGGACCGAGGGCGCGCCGAATATATTTTCGAGCTGGTGGCGAAGTTCGCCGGCTACGGCTTCAACAAATCGCATGCCGCGGCCTATGCGCTGATCGCCTACCAGACCGCCTATCTCAAGGCCAACTATCCGACCGAGTTCCTTGCGGCGTCGATGACGCTCGACATGGCCAATGCCGACAAGCTGAGCGGCTTCGCCCAAGAGGTGCGCCGCCTTGGCCTGCGCATTCAGCCGCCGTCGATCAATCTGTCAGAGGTCGGCTTCATCCCGAGCGACGGCGCCATCCGCTACTCGCTGGCGGCCCTGAAGAATGTCGGGCGCCAAGCGGTCGAGCATATCGCTCAAGAGCGCGAGGCGGGCGGTGCCTTCCGCAACATCTCCGACTTCGCGCGGCGCATCAATCCGCGGGTCGTCAATAAGCGCGCGCTGGAGACGCTGGCCGCCGCCGGGGCGCTCGATGAGCTTGGGGTCGACCGCGCCACCGCCTTTGCCAATGTCGACCGCATGATCGCGGCCGGCAATCGGTCGTTGGAGACCAGCGCCGAAGGCCAGAACGATCTGTTCTCCGGCGCTCAGCACGCGCCGCCGCCCATCGAGCTTCGAGCCGCCCAGCCCTGGGTGCCGACCGACCGGCTGTCGCGGGAGTTCGATGCGGTCGGCTTTTTCCTCACCGGCCATCCGCTTGACGACTACACCGAAGTGCTCGAAGCGCTCGGCGCCGAGACCTGGGTCGAATTCGCCGCCAAGGCGCGCATACGCCGGGTAGTGGGCACGCTGGCCGGCACGGTGCTCCATGCCCGCGAGCGCCAAGGCAAGAGCGGCAATGCCTATGCCTTCGTCGCCTTTTCCGATCCGACCGGCCAATTCGAGGCGGTGGTGTTTTCCGAAGTGCTGACGGCCTCGCGGCCGCTGCTCGAGCCGGGGACACCCGTCCTGGTCGATGTCGAAGCCGAGGCCGATGGTGAAAACGTCAAGGTCAGGGTGCACCGGCTCGCTTCGCTCGACCGCGCCGCGGAGGCCCGTCATGCCGGCATGAAGATCTATGTCGAAGACACCCGGGCGCTGGCGCCTCTGGCCGAGCAGGTGGGGTCGGGCGGGGGGCAGGGCCAGTTCCGCCTGGTGCTGCGCCTCGACGACGTCTCGAGTGAAGTGGAATTCGTGCTGCCGCAAGGCATCGACGCGACCCCCAAGCAACGCAGCGCCCTCAAGCTGGTGGCGGGGGTGGCCGCGATCAGCGCCCTCTAACCGGGCTTAAGGCTCAACTTCCGCGGGCGTAAGGCCTTGCCAAGGGGGGATACCCTCCCTATAAACCGCACCATCTCACACGCGGGACGCTAAGCGTCACAAAGGCACCATAGCCTTTGCGCTCGCTCCGGTGACCTGGCTTCGGCCCGGTCTTCCTGTCCCGCGGCGGCCGAACCGGAAAAAGGAGTTTGCAGTCCAATGGCACTGCCCGATGTCACTATGCGCCAGCTGCTCGAAGCCGGCGTGCATTTCGGTCACCAGACCCACCGCTGGAACCCGAAAATGGAGTCGTACATTTACGGCTCCCGCAACAACATTCACATCATCGATCTCACCCAGACCGTGCCGCTCCTGCATCAGGCGCTGGTTACGGTGTCCGACGTCGTGGCCAAGGGTGGCCGCGTGCTCTTCGTCGGCACCAAGCGCCAAGCGTCCGAGGCCGTCGCCGACGCCGCCAAGTCCTGCGCGCAGTATTTCGTCAATCACCGTTGGCTCGGCGGCACGCTGACCAATTGGCGCACCATCTCCAACTCGATCAAACGCCTCAAGTCGTTGGAGGAGCTGTTTGCGGGCGAACATCAAGGTCTCACCAAGAAAGAGCTGCTGCAGCTGACCCGCGAACGGGACAAGCTCGAGCGTTCGCTGGGCGGCATCAAGGACATGGGCGCATTGCCCGATCTGATGTTCGTGATCGACACCAACAAAGAGGCCATCGCCATCGCCGAGGCCCGCAAACTCCATATGCCGGTTGTGGCCGTGATCGACTCCAATTGCGATCCCGACGGCATCACCCATCCCATTCCCGGCAATGACGACGCCGGCCGCGCCATCACCCTCTATTGCGATCTGATCGCGCGCGCTGCGATCGACGGCATCGAGCGTGCTCAGGGCGGGGCGGGTGTCGACCTCGGCGCCGCCGAGGAGCCGATCGGCGAGCCGGGACTCGAAGGCGACGAGGACGGTTCCGGCCGGCCGGCGCCGCAGGCCGATCGCCGTCCGAAGAAGAAGCCCGCGCGGAGCGACGCCAGGGGGCCGGGCGGCGGCAGAGGAAGAAGCGACGGCAAGAAGCCGGCGCAGAAGCCCAAGCCGGCGGAGACCGAAGCTCCGGCACTTGCGGCGAAAGAGGAATAGCAGCGCGGCGCCTCGCCCAGAATGCGAGGCTGGAAGCGACAGAGGTAAGTATGGCGACGACGATCAGTGCAACCATGGTGAAAGACCTGCGCGACAAGACCGGCGCGGGCATGATGGATTGCAAGGCGGCACTCACCGAGACCCAAGGCGACATGGAGGCCGCAGTCGATTGGCTGCGCACCAAGGGCCTCGCCAAGGCCGCCAAGAAAGCCGGCCGCGTCGCCGCCGAGGGGCTGATCGGGCTCGCCGCGGACGCCAAGGAGGCGGCGCTGGTCGAGGTCAACTCCGAGACGGACTTCGTGGCGCGGAACGACACCTTCCAGGCCATGGCGTCGGGCATTGCCACGGCGGCGCTGGCCGCGAAGGGCGATCTCGACAAGCTGGCCAAGGCCAAATTCCCCGGCGGCAGCGCCAGCGTGGCCGACACCATTAAGGAAATGATTGGCACCATCGGCGAGAACATGACGCTCCGCCGCACCGCCTATCTTGCCGTCAACAAGGGCACGATCGCCACCTACATGCACAATGTGATGGCGCCCGGCCTCGGCAAGATCGGCGTCATCGTCGCGCTTGAATCGGCCGGCGACGTCGACCAGATCAAGAATTTCGGCAAGCAGGTCGCCATGCATATCGCCGCCGCCAATCCGCAATCGGTCGAGGTCGAGAGCCTCGACCAGGCCGTGATCGAGCGCGAGCGGGCGGTTCTGACCGAGCAGGCCAAAGAGTCGGGCAAGGCGGGTCCGGTCATCGAGAAGATGGTCGAGGGCCGCTTGCGGAAATTCTACGAGGAGGTCGTGCTCCTGGCGCAAGCCTTCGTGCACGATCCCGAGACCACCGTGGCGAAGGCGGTAGCCGCCGCCGAGAAGGCGACCGGCGCGCCGATCAAGATCACCGGTTTCTACCGTTTCGCGCTTGGCGAAGGTGTCGATCGCGCGAACGACGAGTCGGCGTAAGGTGAGCGCGCGTTAAGATCGTCTTGGCCTTGAGCGGCCGGCTCGAGCCGGACGCTCTCTTGCAGCGGGAGGAAGGCTGATGGCAGGGACGGCAGTCGCCAAGAACCTTCGCTATCGGCGAGCGCTCGTGAAGCTGTCGGGCGAGGCGCTGGCTGGCGACAAGGGCTATGGCATCGACCTCGACGTGCTCACCCCCATTGCCCGCGACATTGCCACGGCGTTGGCCGCGGGTGCCCAGATTTCCCTGGTCGTCGGCGCCGGCAACATCTATCGCGGCCTGATGGCTTCGGAAGGCGGCATGGACCGGGCCCGCGCCGATTATATGGGCATGCTGGCCACGGTGATGAACGCTCTCGCGCTTCAAACCGCGATCGAGCGCGAAGGTGTCACGGCCCGCGTGCTTTCGGCCATTCCGATGCCGACCGTGTGCGAGGCCTATATCCGCGACAAGGCGCTCGATCATCTGGCCAAGGGCCGGGTGGTCATTTTTGCCGGCGGCACCGGCAATCCGTTTTTCACCACCGACACCGCGGCCGCGCTCAGGGCGGCGGAGATGGGTTGCGATGCGCTGCTCAAGGCGACCCAGGTCGACGGCGTCTACAGCGCCGACCCGGAAACCACGCCAAATGCGCGGCGCTACGACCGGCTCAGCTATGACGACGTTCTTAAGCAAGATTTGCGCATCATGGATGGGGCGGCAATCGCCCTTGCTCGGGACAATCGGATTCCGATAATTGTGTTCTCCGTCAAGAGCCAAGGCGGCTTGACGGCGGTGTTGCAAGGAAAGGGCTCCTCGACCACGATAGATGGTGCAGGAGCGTGAGGAAGCGCTTAGGCGATTAAGCAGTGCCGAACAGAGCGCCCGAGCATGGCTCAAGGCCGAGCGGGCGCGGAAGGCAAGGAAGGCGACATGGCTAGCTTCGAGCTTAACGAGATCGAGCGGCGGATGCGGGGCGCGCTCGGCGTGCTTAAGCAGGAATTCGGCGGCTTGCGCACCGGCCGCGCCAGCGCGAGCCTACTCGATCCCATCATGGTGATGGCCTATGGCAACCCCATGCCGCTCAATCAGCTCGCCACGGTGAACGTTCCCGAATCTCGGCTGATCACCGTGCAGGTCTGGGACCGGAGCCAGGTCGGCGCCGTCGAGCGCGCTATCAGAGAATCGGATTTGGGGCTCAACCCGGTGGTCGAGGGCCAGTTGATGCGGCTCCCGATTCCGGAGCTCAACGAGGAACGTCGGCACGAGATCGCCAAGGTCGCCCACAAATACGCCGAGCAGGCGCGCATCGCCGTGCGCAATGTGCGCCGCGACGGCATGGAGCATCTCAAGCGGGCCGAGAAGGACCACGAGATGGGCAAGGACGAGCACCACTCGCTCTCGACCAAGGTGCAGGACTTGACCGACAAGATCATCAAAGAAATCGATGAGGCCCTTGCCAGCAAGGAAGCCGAGATCATGCAGGTCTAATTGGACAAGGCCACAACACGCCCCCTTGCGCCGGACCCGGAGCAGCCGAACGTGACGCTTGCGGTCGATAAGATGGCCTGGGCCGCGGCCGATAGACCGGCCGTCCGCCATATCGCCATCATCATGGACGGCAACGGCCGCTGGGCCGCCGAGCGCGGTCTGCCACGGGCCGAGGGCCATCGCCAGGGCGTGGAAAGCGTCAGGCGCACCGTCGAGGCCGCGATCGAGCTCGGCATCACACATCTGACGCTGTTCAGCTTCTCGTCGGAAAACTGGACCCGCCCCAAGCAGGAGATCAACGACTTGTTCGGCCTGTTGCGCCGCTTCATCCGGCGCGATCTGGCCGATCTGCACAAGCATGGCGTCAAGATCCGGGTAATCGGCACAAGGGAAGGACTCGACGCGGACCTTCTCAGGATGATCGACGACGCCATCGAGCTGACCAAGGACAACACCGCGCTCGACCTCACCATCGCCTTCAACTACGGGGGCCGCGACGAGATCGCCCGCGCCGCGCGCCGTATCGCTGAAGACGTGGCCAAGGGCTCGCTTGACCCGGCTGCGGTCACCGAAGAGCGCTTCGGCAATTATCTCGACACCGCCAATGTCCCCGATCCCGATCTGCTGATCCGCACCAGCGGCGAGCTGCGTTTGTCGAACTTTCTGCTGTGGCAGCTTGCCTATGCCGAGTTCGTCTTCGTCGACGCCTATTGGCCCGACTTTTCGCGGGAGCAGCTGGCGGCGGCGATCGCCGAGTATCAACGGCGCAACCGGCGCTTCGGCGGCACCTCGGCGAGATCCACCGCGTGACCAGGACTGGCACGCTACCCGAGCAGAAACGCGAGGACGGAGCGCGCCGCAAACCGGAAGTGGCGATCCGCATTGCCTCGGCCATCGTGCTCGCCGCGCTCGCCGTCGGTGCCGCCATCGCGAGCCCCTGGGCCTTTCTCGGTCTGGTCGTGGTGGGAGGCGGGCTGGTTGCCTGGGAATGGGGACGTCTCACCCGCGGCAACGGCTTCGACGGGACAGCGCTGATCTCCGCGGTTAGCATTGCCAGCATCGCCATCATCGTCTCGGTTGGCCGGCCCGACCTTGCGGTGTTTCTCCTTGCCGCGGCAGCAGCCGCCATCGGGTTCACCACGTCGCCCATGGCGAGCGCAGGCTGGGCGGTTGGAGGCCTGATTTACGGAGCCTTCCCGGCCGCGGCGCTGATGTGGCTGCGCGTGGACCCGACGCTGGGCGCGATGGCGGTGCTCTATCTCTTTGCCGTGGCCTGGACCACCGACACGGCCTCCTATGCCGCCGGGCGTCTGATTGGCGGCCCCAAGCTCGCGCCGCGCATCTCACCAAAGAAGACTTGGAGTGGGTTCATCGTCGGCACCACGACGCCGGCGCTGGTCGGGTATGCTTTCGCCACGTTCCTTGAGTATACGTCCGCCTTGGCGCTCGCACTTGTCAGCGTGGCGCTTGCGCTCGCTTGCCAGATGGGCGACTTGGTTGAGAGCTGGGTCAAGCGCCGCTTCGGAGCCAAGGATATGAGCCAGTTAATCCCGGGCCATGGTGGCCTGCTCGACCGCATCGATGGCCTTCTGTTTGCCGCCGTGCTGGCCGGCCTCATCGCCCTGCGCGATCCGGCCAGTCCTGGCCACGGCCTGCTCATCTGGTGAAGGAGGACCACGGTGCTGTCGTCCCTAACGTCGCTCACCGTCGAGATCCAGACGAAGGCGGTGCGCCCCCGGCGGATTTCTATCCTCGGCGCCACCGGCTCGATCGGCGAGAGCACCCTTGATCTTATCGGCCGTGATCCATCGGCCTATCAGGTCGTCGCGCTGACCGGCGGACGCAATGTCGCGCGCCTCGCCGAACTCGCCATGCTGCACCGGGCCGAGCTAGCGGTGATCGCCGATCCTGGCGCCTATGCGGCCTTGCGCGCAGCGCTTGCCGGCACCGGCATCGAGACCGGGGCAGGGGAGGATGCGCTGCTCGAGGCCGCCAGCCGGCCAGCCGACTGGGTGATGGCTGCGATCGTCGGGGCGGCTGGTCTCAAACCGACGCTCGAGGCCGTGCGCCAGGGAACTCTGACGGCGCTCGCCAACAAGGAATGCCTGGTATCGGCTGGCGATATCTTCATGGCCGAGGTGACCCGCGCCAAGACCACGCTGCTTCCCGTCGATTCCGAGCACTCCGCCGCCATGCAAGTGATGGCCGGCGCCCGACCGGAACGCATCGAGCGCGTTTGCCTCACCGCCTCGGGCGGTCCGTTCCGCTGCTGGAGCCTCGACCAGATGCGGCAGGCGCGGCCGGAACAGGCCCTCAATCATCCCAATTGGTCCATGGGCCAGAAAGTTACGATCGATTCGGCGACGCTGATGAACAAGGGCCTGGAACTCCTCGAAGCGCATCATCTGTTTTCGCTGCCCGCGAGCAAGCTCGACGTCGTGATCCACCCGCAATCGATCGTGCATTGCCTGGTTCATTTGAGCGACGGCTCGGTGTTAGCGCAGTTGAGCTGCCCCGACATGCGCACCCCCATCGCCTATAGCCTCGCCTGGCCGGAGCGCATGGCCGCGCCAACCAAACGCCTTGACCTCACCGAATTGGGTACGCTCACCTTCGAGACGCCGGACCCAGAGCGTTTTCCGGCCCTCCGCCTCGCTCGCGAAGTCCTGCTTGCGGGCGGCAGCGCCGGCACCGTGCTTAATGCCGCCAACGAGGTGGCGGTGGCGGCATTTCTCGCCGGCAGGATCGGCTTCCTCGCCATTGCCGGCGTGGTCGAGGCCACGCTCGACGCGAATGTCGACTTGCTCGGTGCCGACCGGTCGAACGTGGAGGATGTGCTCGCTATCGACGCCGAAGCGAGGGTATCGGCCCAATCCCTGCTGGCGCGGTTTGCATAACCTTATGGGGCGGGCTAATAAGGGTCAAATTTCAAGGATAACCCCTACTTATGGATACGATAAGTCAGCTCGCAGGCTTCGGCGACACGGCTCTCCACTACATCCTTCCGTTCCTGTTTGTGCTCACCGTCGTGGTGTTCTTCCACGAGCTCGGCCACTTCCTGGTGGCCCGCTGGTGCGGCGTGGGGATCAAGACGTTCTCGATCGGATTCGGTCCTGAGATCGCGGGATTCAACGACCGGCATGGCACACGATGGCGGTTGTCCTGGATTCCCCTCGGTGGCTACGTGAAATTCATCGACGACGACAATGCCGCCAGCGCAGGCCACAAATCGCTTGAGCAAATGTCGCCTGAAGAACGGGCGCAGAGCTTCCAGGGCAAGCCGTTGGCGGCTCGCGCGGCAGTGGTCGCCGCCGGTCCGATCGCCAACTTCATCCTGGCCATCGTCATCTTCACGGCGATTTTCGCCCTGTTCGGCGAGCGCATCACCGCCGCCAAGGTCGATATTGTCAATCCGGGAAGCGCCGCGGAGCGGGCTGGCTTCCAACCGGGCGACCGGGTCGTCAGCGTCGATGGCACTGCCATCGAGAGCTTCGGTCAGATGCAGCGCATCGTCGGCGTGAGTCCAGACCAGGCGCTCCATTTCGTGGTCGACCGCAACGGCCAGTCGGTCGATATCACGGCGACGCCCGAGCGCAAGGAGATTACCGATCATTTCGGCAACGTCATCCGTCTCGGCCTACTGGGGATTCAGCGCAGCGCGTCGCCCGAAGATTGGACCCTGAAACGCCACGACCCGGTCACCGCCTTCGGCATGGCGCTTAAGGAAAGCTATTTTGTCGTCTCCCGGTCGCTCGGCTATCTCTACGACGTGGTGACGGGTCGAGAGGCCGCGGATCAATTGGGCGGTCCGATTCGAATCGCTCAGGTGTCCGGTCAGGTCGCCAGCGCCGGCTTCGTTGCGCTTCTCAATCTTGCCGCTATCATCTCGGTCAGTATTGGGCTCCTGAACTTGTTCCCGATCCCAATGCTCGATGGCGGTCATCTTCTGTTCTACAGTATCGAGGCCATCAGGGGGCGGCCGCTAAGCGAGAACATACAAGAAATCGGCTTCCGGATCGGGCTCGCCTTCGTCCTCCTGTTGATGATTTTTGCAACCTGGAATGACTTGATTCATTTGAAGTTTTTGTGAGACTAGCGCCCGAAATCGTTGGTTTTGGCGGGGGCCGCGCGGCCCCCGTCGGCGTAATGAGGCGGGAACCAAAAATCGGCCACAAACAATGGCCAGTTTCGCTTCTGTAGCCGTAGCGGCGGCGGGGATCGGCTCGAGGGGAAGACACCAGAAATGGTGCGGTGGACGTTGGTCAGAGGGCTGTTCGCGGCCCTCCTTGTGTTGAGTACCGTCCCGCTCTCGCTGGGTCTTAGCGCGAGCTTGGGCGATTTTTCCGCGCACGCCCAAGGCGTCATCCAGACCATCCGGGTTGAAGGCAGTAAGCGCGTCGAGCCGGAGACGGTCCGCTCTTATCTCACCTTCTCCACCGGCGACTCATACGATCCGGCCCAAGTCGACGAGTCGCTGAAGGCGCTGTTCGCCACCGGCCTGTTCCAGGATGTGCGGATCAGACGCGAAGGCGCGACCATCGTCATCGTCATCGTCGAGAACCCGATCGTGAGTCGGGTCGCGTTCGAGGGCAATAAGGAGATCGAGGACGACACGCTGTCCTCTGAGGTTCAGCTCAAGCCGCGCGCGGTCTACACCCGGGCCCGCGTCCAGGCCGACGTCCAGCGCATTCTCACCCTCTACCGCCGCCAAGGCCTCTATGCCGCCCAGGTCGAACCCAAGATCATCAATCTCGACAGCAACCGTATCGACGTGGTGTTCGAGATTAACGAGGGCGCGACCACCAAGGTGCGCGCCATCAATTTCATCGGCAACTCCGCTTTCAGCGATTCGCAGTTGCGCTACGTGATCTCGACCACCCAGACGACTCTGCTGAGCTTCCTTAAAGGCACCAATATCTACGATCCGGACCGGCTCAATCTCGACCGCGAGCTGGTCAGACAATTCTACATGAAGAACGGTTATGCCGATGTGCGCGTCGTCTCCGCGACGGCCGATCTCGACCGCGACGGCCGCGGCTTCTTCATCACCTTCACCATCGATGAGGGGGTGCGTTACCGGTTCGGCATCATCGACGTCGAGAGCGCCCTGCCGTCGCTCAACGTCGACGATTTGCGGGGATACATCCTGACCCGAAGCGGCAAGGTGTTCAACTCCGAGAAGGTGGAGAAGACGATCGAGGCGCTGACCATCGGCGTTTCCCAGCAGGGCTACGCCTTCGGCCAGGTCAAGCCGCGTCTAGACCGCGACCCGTCGACCGCCACCATCAACATTGTCTACGTCATCGACGAGGGTCCGCGCATCTATATCGAACGCATCAACATCGTCGGCAATTTCCGCACCGAAGATGGCGTCATCAGGCGCCAGTTCCGCCTGGCTGAAGGCGACGCGTTTAATCGTCTTTTGGTCGAGGCCGCCCGCAAGAGATTGCGCGCCCTCGGCTTTTTCAAGACGGTGGATGTCGATACCACGCCCGGCACCGCGCCTGACCGCGTCGTCATCGTGGTCAAAGTGCTCGAGCAGCCCACCGGCGAGTTCTCCTTCGGCGCCGGCTACTCCACGAGCGAAGGAGTTATCGGCGACATCAGCGTCACCGAGCGCAACCTGATGGGCAAAGGCCAATATGTCAGGCTCGGCTTTTCCGGCAGCCTGGAACGCGCCCAGGTGGATTTCAGCTTTACCGAGCCCTATTTCCTCGATCGCAACCTCGCCGCGGGATTCGACCTCTTCCACAAAGAGGTCGACCTGAGCAATGTGGCATCCTTCTCGCAGCGCAGCACCGGCGGTAATCTGCGCATGGGCTTTCCCATTGCCGATAACACCCAAATGGGCTTGCGCTATCGCTTCGAGCGGGAAGAAATCTTCGATGTGACAAACAACGCTTCGCTTGCGGTGAAGGAATCCGAGGGCGTCTCCAATGTGTCGAGCGTGGGCTACACCATTGCCTACGACACACGAAATCTGCCGGCCTCGCCCACCAGCGGCATTTTCACCTCGTTCTCACAGGACTTGGCGGGCGTTGGCGGCGACGTGAATTATGTCAGGTCGGTTGTCGATGCCCGCGGCTACTACCCCATCACCAACAAGATCACCCTCGTCGGCAGGGCGCAGGGCGGGGCCATCGAACCCTGGGGCGGCCAGGAGATCCGATTGACGGATCTCTTCTTTAAGGGTGGCGAGACGATACGCGGGTTTCAACGCGCCGGGTACGGCCCGCGCGACGCCTGCCAAGATCCGCTCACCGGTGAGCGCATAAACGACTGTTCCCGGGACTCTCTCGGCGGTCAGCTGTTCTGGGCCACCACGGCGGAGGTCAGATTCCCCTTCCCATACGTCCCCGATAGCCTCGGCATGCAGGGCGCTATTTTCGTCGACGCGGGCTCGTTGTGGGACCCGAGCCAGCTTGCCATCAACGCCGTCACTAGCCCACCTTGCCCAGGCAACAAGACAGGGCCTAACTGCGGGGAGGGCAGCTTCATCTTCGACAGCGCCGAGATGCGCATGTCGACCGGATTCAGCATCATCTGGCAGTCGCCTCTCGGCCCTCTTCGCGCCGATATTGCGCAGGCATTGCTTAAGGCCGATTTCGACAAGACCGAAATCTTCCGCTTCGGCGCTTCGACGAACTTCTAAAAGAAGCGATTTACCGTTATGGCTTCGCGTCATGGCCCATGTCGCGGCGCTTGAAGCTGAGAATTTGATGGAACATCCAGGTTTCTTCGAGCGTGCCGGGCCCTTCTCCCTAGGGGCAGTCGCCGAGGCCGCCGGCGCCAAGGCGCCCGACGGCGCGGATCTTAGCCTTGCGATCAAGGATGTTCGGCCTCTCGACCGCGCGAGCAAAGGCGACCTGTCCTTTCTCGATAACCCGAAATATCTCCCGCTCTTCGCCAACACCGCGGCGAGCGCCTGCCTGGTTGCTCCGAAATTCGCCGGCCACGCCCCCGCCGGGACCGCGTGCCTCGTCACGCCGGAGCCTTATCGGGCCTTCGCCCGGGCTCTGGTCCTGTTCTATCCCGATGCCATGAAACCCAAGGTCGCGATCGCCGGCAGCACAGACCACCCGCCGATGGTCGATCCCAGTGCGATGCTCGAGCCCGGCGCTGTCGTTGAGCCCGGCGCGGTGGTCGGGCCCGAAGCGCGGATCGGGCGCGGCACCACCATCGCCGCCGGCAGCGTGATCGGTTACCGCGTGCATATCGGCCGCGACGGCCACATTGGGCCGAATGCCTCGGTCACCCACGCCCTGATCGGTAACCATGTTGCCATCCATGCTGGAGTGGCGATCGGTCAGGATGGGTTCGGCTTTGCCATGAGCAAGGCCGGCCACCTGAAAGTCCCCCAAATTGGCCGGGTAATCATCCAGGACGGCGTCGAAATCGGTGCCAACACCGCCATCGACCGGGGCGCCTTGCGCGACACCGTGATCGGCGAGGGCACTAAAATTGATAATCTCGTGCAAATCGGGCACAACGTGGTGATTGGAAGGCATTGCATCATCGTGGCCCAAACCGGTATTTCGGGCAGCGCGGAACTCGGCGACTTCGTGGTTCTCGGTGGCCAGGTCGGCGTCGTGGGTCACGTCAAAATCGGCGCCGGGGCGCAGATTGCGGCGAGCAGCAATGTGCGCGGCGACGTGCCGCCCGGCGTCAGATGGGGGGGCACCCCGGCCAAGCCCGTGCGGCTCTGGTTCCGAGAGATTACGCTATTGCAAAGGCTTGCCGAACGTAAGGATTTGAAGCTTGATCAGGGCGAGGGCGGAAGCGGGACCGGCGCGTAGCCCAGTCCGCCGCTACTAGTCTAAGGAGCCGATTTTTATGAATGAGAGCGGAGTAAAGGCAAAGCTCGGGACGGCGGAGATCACCGACATCCTGACGCTTCTGCCGCATCGCTATCCCTTTCTCATGGTCGACCGCATCGTCGACATGGACGGCGATCGCTCGGCCATCGGCATTAAGAACGTGACCGCCAACGAGCCTTATTTCCAGGGCCATTTCCCCGGCAATCCCGTGATGCCCGGGGTGCTCCTCATCGAGGGCATGGCGCAAACCGCGGGCGCTCTTTGCATGCGCCATCTCGAGGCGTTCAAAGAACCTCCGCTCGTCTATTTCATGGCCATCGACAAGGCCAGATTCCGCCGCCCAGTCGTCCCGGGCGATACCGTCCACTATCACGTTCAAAAGATGCGCCACCGCGGCCGCGTCTGGCGCTTTCGCGCTCAGGCCTTGGTCGACGGAGCCCTCGTCGCCGAAGCCGAGGTCAGCGCCGTGATCGTCGAGACTTAGCCAGGCGAGCATGGCCAACATCCATGCGACCGCTGTGGTCGATCCAAGCGCAAAACTTGGGACGGACGTCGAGATCGGTCCCTTTTGCCTGATCGGACCCAATGTGGAGCTCGGCGCCGGCGTCGTGGCCCATTCCCATGCCGTTATCACCGGCCACACGACGCTGGGGGCGGAATGTCAGGTGTACCCCTTCGCCTCCATCGGCCAGACGCCCCAGGATGTGAAATATCACGGCGAGCCGAGCACGCTGAGCATCGGTTCGAACACCATCATCCGCGAGCATGTCACCATTAATCCCGGTACCGAGGGCGGTCACATGGCCACCAAGGTGGGCGCCAACTGTCTGTTGATGATCGGGGCCCATGTCGCCCACGACTGCGAGCTTGGCGATAGCGTCACGCTGGTCAATGGCGCGACCTTGGGCGGCCACGTCACCATCGGCGACGGCGCCATTATCGGCGGTCTTTCCGCCGTACATCAATTTGTGCGGATCGGCGCCTACGCTTTTGTGGGCGGCATGTCAGGCATTGCCGCCGATGTCATTCCATTCGGCATGGCCATAGGCAACCGCGCCAATCTTTGCGGCCTCAACATTGTCGGGCTCAAGCGTAAGGGCTTTCCACGCGAGCAGATCCACGAGCTCCGGCAGGCCTATCGCATGCTATTTTCCAGCGAAGGAACGCTGAAGGAGCGGCTCGAGGACGTCGAAACCATGTTCACGACCAACCCGCTGACCAAGCAGATCATCGATTTCATCAAGACCCAGTCCGATCGTTCGTTCTGCGTGCCGAACAATGCCGCAACGCCAAGCCGATGACAGCCCCACGCCTCCGGTGTCCGAGCGGGTGAACATCGACGGCCCGCTCGGCATCATCGCCGGGCGAGGTCCGTTGCCGTGCGTGCTGGCCGCCTCCGCGGCGGCGCGGGGGCTGCCCTTGCATATCGTCGCCATCCGCGGCGAGGCGCGCGAGGAGATCGAGCGCTTTCCGCACACTTGGATCAAGTGGGGCGAGATCGGCAAGATGTTCGCCGCTCTCGACAACAACGGCTGCGGCGATCTGGTGATCATCGGCGGCGTGGACCGCCCTGATCTTACCAATGTCAGATTCGATCTCGGCGCCCTCAAGACCTTGCCGTTCTTGCTGAGCCTGGGGAAGGGCGGCGACGACCATGTATTGTCGAGGATCGTGCGGTTCTTCGAAGACAAGGGCTACCGCGTCCACGGGGCCGGCGACGTGGCGCCCGAACTCCTGGCCGGAGCGGGCACGCTGGGCGACAAGGCGCCGTCCGCCGAAGCGAGGGCCGATATCGGCATGGGCTTCGATGTGGTGCGGGCGCTCGGCCGCTTCGACGTCGGTCAAGCTGCGGTAGTGGTGAAGGGCCACGTCCTCGCGGTGGAAGCCGCCGAGGGCACCGATGCCATGCTGACCCGCTGCGCCGAGTTGCGTGAAGCCGGCCGGGCTGGCCGCGGCGGGCGCGCCGGGGTGCTGGTCAAGGCGCCGAAGCCGGGACAGGAGGAGCGGGTCGACCTCCCCACCATCGGCCCCGATACGGTGAAGAAAGCCGCCGCCGCCGGCCTTGCCGGCATCGCCGTGGCCGCCGGACAAGTCTTGATGGCCGAACGCGCCGCCACCATCGCGGCCGCCAACCAGCTCGGTCTCTTTCTGCTCGGCGTGACCGCGGCGGAGCGGGGCCTCTAGCGCGCCGCCATCGGCACGTAGGCCCGCTCGGTCGCTCCGGTATAGAGCTGGCGCGGCCTGCCGATGCGCTGCATCGGATCCTCGATCATCTCCTTCCACTGGGCGATCCAGCCGACGGTGCGGGCGATGGCGAACAGCACCGTGAACATATCGGTGGGGAAGCCGAGGGCCTTCAGCGTGATGCCCGAGTAGAAGTCGATATTGGGATAGAGCTTCTTTTGGATGAAGTAGTCGTCGGACAGCGCGATGCGCTCAAGCTCCATAGCCACCTTCAGGATCGGATCGTCGCCGTGACCCACGGCGTCGAGCACCTCGTGGCAGGTCTTCTGCATGATCTTCGCCCGAGGATCGTAATTCTTGTAGACCCGGTGACCGAAGCCCATCAGCCGGAACGAATCGTTCTTGTCCTTGGCGCGCTTTAGATACTCCGGGATGCGATCGACCGAGCCGATCTCCTGCAGCATTTCCAGCGCCGCCTCGTTGGCGCCGCCATGTGCCGGCCCCCACAAACAGGCAATGCCGGCCGAGATGCAGGCGAACGGATTGGCGCCCGATGAGCCGGCCAGCCGCACCGTCGAGGTCGAGGCATTCTGCTCATGGTCGGCATGGAGGATGAAGATGCGCCGCATCGCGCGCGCGAGCACGGGATTGACCTTGTACTCCTCGCACGGCACCGCGAAGCACATATGCAGGAAGTTGGCCGAGTACTCGAGCTCGTTTCTCGGATAAACGAACGGCTGGCCGATCGAATATTTGTATGCCATCGCGGCGATGGTCGGCATTTTGGCGATCATGCGGATGCTTGCCATCTCGCGCTGCTCAGGATCCCTGATCTCGATCGAGTCGTGATAGAAGGCCGACAGCGCGCCGACCACGCCCACCATGACCGCCATCGGATGCGCGTCACGCCGGAAGCCGGTGTAGAATCGGGTCATCTGCTCATGCACCATGGTGTGCATGGTGATGCGATGGGCGAAATCCTCGTACTGCGCTTTCGTCGGCAACTCGCCATAGAGCAGCAGGTAGCAGGTCTCGAGGAAGGTACCGTTCTCGGCGAGTTGGTCGATCGGATAGCCGCGATAAAGAAGGATGCCCTTGTCGCCGTCGATGAACGTGATCTTCGACTCGCAGCTCGCCGTCGAAGTGAAGCCGGGATCGTAGGTGAAGCACCCGGTATCCTGGTAGAGCGAATTGATATCGATCACCTCGGGCCCCAGCGTGCCCTTGCGGACCGGCAAATCGTATCGTGCGCCGTCGATCAAGACGGATGCCTCGGCCGCGGACGCGCGGAGCTTCTCTGCGACGCTCATCTAAAGGCTCCTTTAAACATCCTGAGGGAGACCGCTCGCCGTCGGAACGCAGTACACTAGCACTCCTGGCGAACGCGTTTATTGCGCTGCCACATAATCGCGCCGAACGTGCCGCAGTGCAACAACTGCTCTTGCTTAAAAGTTAAGCAGATTTTTCTGCACGCACTGATCGCCGATGCGGGCAAGCGATTCCTCTCGGCCAAGCACCTCGAGCACATCGAAGATACCAGGCGACGTTGACCGGCCGGTTAAGGCCGCCCGCAACGGCTGCGCCGCCTTACCGAGCTTCTGCCCGGTTTCCTCGGCAAAGCCGCGCACAGCCGCCTCGAGGCCGGCTTGCGTCCAGGGCCTGACCCCTTCAAGTCGCGGCAGAAGGGCGGCCAGCATGTCCCGTCCAGGACCGTCGAGCAGCTTGCTCGCCGGTCCGTCCAGTGCAAGCGGCCGGGTGGCGAATAGAAAGGCCGCGCTGTCCAGAAGCTCGACCAGGGTCTTGGCCCGCTCCTTTAGCCCCGGCATGGCGCGCTGCAGTTTGGACCAGCCATCTGCGTCGATCCGCTCCAGCAATGCAGCCCCATCGGGAAGCTCAGGGACAAGCGCCTTGAGCCGCGCCACCAGCTCGGCGTCGGGTGCGGCCCGGAGATAGTGGCCGTTCAAATTCTCGAGCTTGGCGAAATCGAACCGCGCGGCCGAGCGGCCGATCGCGCCGAGATCGAACCATTGGATCATCTCGTCGGTCGACATGATCTCGGAATCGCCGTGACTCCAACCAAGCCTGACGAGATAATTGCGGAGCGCATCAGGCAGATAGCCCATGGCCCGATAGGCCTCGACTCCGAGCGCGCCGTGCCGCTTCGACAGCTTGGCGCCGTCAGGCCCGTGGATCAGTGGCACATGCGCATAGATCGGCGTGTCCCAGCCCAGCGCTTTGAAGATCTGCGTCTGGCGCGCCGCGTTGGTGAGATGGTCGTCGCCGCGAATGACATGCGTGATGCCCATGTCATGGTCGTCAACCACCACGGAGAGATTGTAGGTCGGCGTGCCGTCGCTGCGAAGGATCACCAGGTCATCCAGATCCTTGTTGGCGAACACCACGCGGCCCTGGACTTGATCTTCGATCACCGTCTCGCCGTCGCCGGGCGCCTTGAAGCGAATCGCGGGCGCGATACCGGACGGCGCCTCTGATAGATCGCGGTGGCGCCACGTGCCGTCATAGCCGGGCGCACGGCCCTCGGCGCGGGCTTTCTCGCGCATGGCTTGAAGCTCCGCCGGGCTCGCATAGCAACGATAGGCGTTGCCTTGGGCGAGGAGCTGCTCGGCGATCTGGCGATGGCGCTCCGCCCGCGTGAACTGGTAGACCGGCTCGCCGTCCCAATCGAGTCCGAGCCAGCGCAAGCCGTCGAGAATGGCGAGGATCGCCCCTTCGGTGGAGCGGGCTTGGTCGGTGTCCTCGATGCGCAGCAGCATCTTGCCGCCGGTGTGCTTGGCGTAGAGCCAATTGAACAGGGCCGTGCGCGCGCCGCCGATATGGAGATAGCCGGTAGGCGACGGCGCAAACCGCGTGATGACCTTGTCGCTCATGGGCGCGAGCAATCTCTGGTTGCGGGACTAGGGGCGAACGCGAGCGTGATGTAGCATAGGGGCCGATGCGGGGTAAGGGCAGGGCGGAGGCCGCCACTGCCGGTTCGAACGAAGGGGCGTGGGAAAGCGAAGATCGCGCCCGCTTGCGGCGCCGTGAGGGGCTATTTGCGGCAGCTCTTAGCGCTTCAGCCCGCGCGCTTGAAGCGGAGCAGGACCGCTGGTTCCTCTGGCTGCCGGTGTTGTTCGCCGGCGAGATCGTCACCTATTTCGCTCTGGCCGACGAGCCCGGTGCCAGGCTCGCGGCGGCGCTTGTGCTCGGCGCCATCGGGCTTTGCCTTGTCCTGAAACATGCACCGCTCGGCTTATGCCTCGGCGGGGCGCTGCTCGCCTTCGCCTCGGGCTTTGCCGCCGCCAAGCTCCGTAGCGAGATGGCGCGCGCGCCGGTGCTGGCGCATGAGCTCCGCTATGTCGCCGTGACGGGCTTCGTCGAGGCCCATGAGCTGCGCGACAAGAGCCGGGCGAGGATCACGCTGCGGATCCTCTCGCTCGGCGACCTCGAGCCGGCGCAGCAGCCCTATCGCGTGCGCGTGAGCCTGCCCGCAAGTGACGGCGCCGGCGCGCGGATCGGCGAGGCGGTCGCGCTCCATGCCACGCTTCAGCCCCCACCGGAGCCAATCGAGCCCGGCGGCTTCGACTTCGGCCGCCAGGCCTGGTTTGCCCGGATCGGCGCCACCGGCTACGCCACCAGCAAGCTCACGCTCCTGAGCGGGGCGAGGGCACCGCCATGGGATCTGGCGGCTTGGGCCCGGGTCGATGCCCTGAGAGCCGCGGTCAATGCCCGCATCCGAGCGGCGCTGCCGGGGGAGACGGGCGAGATCGCGGCGGCTCTCATCACCGGCGAGCGCGGCGGCATCTCCGCGGAGGTGAACCAGGCCATGCGCGATTCCGGCCTCGCCCATGTCCTGTCCATCTCCGGCCTGCACATGGCCATCATGGCCGGAACCGTGTTCTGGCTGGTGCGCGCCTTGCTGGCGCTGGTGCCCGGATTGGCGCTCCGCTACCCCATCAAGAAATGGGCAGCCGCCGTTGCGCTGGTCGCGGCGTCCTTCTATCTCGCCTTGTCCGGCGCCGCCGTGCCCACGGTGCGCTCCTGGATCATGATGAGCATCGTGCTGATCGCGGTCATGCTCGACCGCCCGGCCCTGACCATGCGCAACGTTGCACTCGCGGCGCTCGCCATCCTTCTGATCGCCCCGGCCTCGCTGTTCGACCCGAGCTTCGAGATGTCCTTTGCGGCCGTGATTGCCCTGATCGCGTTCTATGAGTGGCTGTCCGAGCGCGCAGGACAGAGGCTGCCCGATGTGAGCCCGGTCTGGGCTTCGTTGCGCCGAGGCGCGAGCCTCATCGGCGGGGCTGCCGTCACCACGCTGGTAGCCGGAACGGCCGTCGCGCCGTTTGCGCTCTATCATTTTCATCGCATCACTCATTACGGGCTGATCGCCAACCTCGTGGCGGCCCCCCTGATCAGCCTGCTGATCATGCCGATGGCGTTGTTGAGCCTGCTGGCCATGCCGTTCGGTTTGGAAGCCTGGCCGCTGCAAGCCATGGGCCTCGGCATCGAGCTCATGGTCGCAACCGGTCAATGGGTCGCCTCGTTCCCCGGCGCGGTATCGATCCTGCCTCAGATCTCGGGCCAAGCGCTGGTGCTGATCGTCCTTGGCGGGCTATGGCTCTGCTTGTGGCACACCAGAACGCGCGCGCTCGGCCTGGTGATTGCCGCCGCCGGACTGGCGCTCACGCCGCAAGCCGAGCGGCCCGACGTGCTGATCGAGCGCGACGGTGGCACAGCGGCATTGCGGTCCGCCGCCGGCAGCCTGGTGTTTCCCCCGGCCACCGCTGCGAGCTATAGCGTCGACAACTGGCTCCTCGCCGACGGGGACGCGCGCGCCGCCGAAGCCGCAACCGACGACAGTTTATTTCGCTGCGACTCCCTCGGCTGCATCGGAATAGTCAAGGGTAAGACGGTGGCGCTCATTCGCCATCCCGGCGCGCTCGAAGAGGACTGCCGCCTGGCCGATATCGTCATCGCGCCCTTCACCATCGGCAAAACGTGCCGGGCCGCGCGGGTCATCGTTGACCGACGCACGCTGAAAGCCCAAGGCGCCCACGCGCTCTATATCGAAGGCCTGTCGATCAGGACCGAGACGGTCGCCGCCTCGCGCGGACGCAGGCCCTGGGTACCCGACCGCGTCATGGTCCAAACCACGCGGCCGCCCCGGAGCGATGGTGAGTTGGGGGCATTCGACCGCCGCTTGGACGGCAACCCGGAGGAGTGCCTAGTAGCGGCGGATCAGCCCCACCAGCCGGCCCTGCACGCGCACGCGGTCCGGCCCGAAGATGCGCGTCTCGTAGGACGGATTGGCGGCTTCCAGCGCGATAGAATCGCCGCGCCGGCGCAGACGCTTGAGCGTCGCCTCCTCTTCGTCCACCAGCGCCACGACGATGTCGCCGTTGCTGGCGTCCTCGCATTTTCTGACGATGATGGTATCGCCTTCGAGGATGCCCGCCTCGATCATCGAATCGCCTTTGACCTCGAGCGCGTAATGCTCGCCCTTCGTCAGGAGTTCTGGCGGCACTTCGATAGTCGAGAGCCGCGTCTGAATCGCCTCTACCGGCACGCCGGCAGCGATGCGGCCCATTACCGGCACGCTCACGGTCTGGGGCAGGCTCTCGCCCTCGGCCAGTTGCGGAACGCGCCCTAGACTGCCCTCGATCACGCTTGGCGAGAAGCCGCGGGAGCGCTGCACCAGCGGCTGCGGCATTGAGTCGGGCAGCCGCACGATCTCCATGGCCCGCGCCCGATGCGGCAGCCGGCGCACGAAGCCGCGCTCCTCGAGCGCGGTAATCAGCCGATGAATGCCGGATTTCGACTTGAGGTCGAGCGCCTCTTTCATCTCATCGAAGGAGGGGGGCACGCCCGTCTCCTTCAACCGCTCATGGATGAACATGAGAAGCTCTTTCTGCTTCGCTGTGAGCATCTGGTCCCCTTTGGGCGGTTAGGTCTTTGTTCGGCGCCTTAACGATGCGGGCGACCGCCTGTACAAATCATGAACACTTTATCTGTTCTGTTTGTGTTCCGCAAGCGTGAATGCCACGAGATGCAGTAGGCCGCCCAAACAGCCGACCTCGCGCGATTCGGGTTTCCGGCGCCTTAACTGCGCTCGAGCGGGATGATCCGGACTTTGGCGCCCTCGGGCGCGGCCGGAGCGTGCGGCGGTCGCACGATCAGGCAGTCGGCCCGGGCCAGCGCCGCCATCAGCGAGGAGTCCTGCGAGGGCAGGGGACGAACCACCCGGTCGCCATCCTCCCGCCACGCCGACACCGCGCGCATATAGTGCTCGCGGGCACCGTTGGCCTCCAGCGCCTCGCCCAGCGCGGCCTCCTCGTTGGGGCGCGCATCGGCGGCCAGGCCGAGCATCCGCGCCATCATCGGCAGCAGGAACACATGCGCGCAGATCAGCGCCGAGACCGGATTCCCCGGCACGCCCAGCACGCGCTGCGCGCCCATCCGGCCATACAGCATCGGCTTGCCCGGCCGCATGGCGATCTGCCAGAACGCGAGCTCAAGCCCCTCGGATTTGAGCGCCACCGCCACGAGGTCACGCTCCCCGACCGACGCGCCACCGATGGTCAGCAAAATGTCGGCGGGCTTCCCGGCGCGCGCCAGCGTGACGATGCTTTCAAGTATGTCCTTGGCGATGCCGAGCGGCATGGCTTCGCCGCCATGGGCTTCGATCAGCGCCGCCAGCCCGACCGGGACCGACGACACGATCTGATCCGGCGCGAGCTTCGAGCCGGGCGGCACCACCTCATCGCCGGTGGCGAGGATCGCCACCTTCGGCCGGCGCCGCACCGGCAGCTCGGCCTGGTTGGTGGCGGCGGCCAGCATCAGCGCGCGCGGACCGAGCAGGGTGCCGACTCTGAGCAATATGTCGCCTTTCGTGAAATCCTGCCCGAGCGGGCGAATGTGAGTGACCGCGCTGAGTGCCTTCACCGTGACCTGACCTGCGACCTCGTCGGCATCCTCTTGAATGACGATGGTGTCGGCGCCGTCGGGAACGGGCGCGCCGGTGAAGATGCGCACGGCTTGGCCCGGTCCCACACTCCCCTTAAATCCAGCGCCCGCGGCGGACTGCCCGATTAGCCTCAGGCTCGCCGGCAGCATGGTCACGTCGGCCGCGCGGACCGCGTAACCGTCCATCGCCGAGGCGTCGAACGGCGGCTGAGTGAGTCCCGCGGCGAGATCCTCCGCCAGCACCCGGCCCCTGGCGTGATCGAGCGCCACGCGCTCGGTTTCGAGCGGAGCCAAACCCTCGGTCACGCGGGCCAGGGCTTCGGCCACGGAAAGAAGAGCCATCAGTTCCTCAGCGGCGAAACGTGCCGGATCGGCCGCCGGTCTTTTCCACCAGGCGAATATCGGCGAACGACATCGCCCGATCGACGGCCTTACACATGTCGTAGATGGTCAGGCAGGCGACCGAGACCGCGACCAGGGCCTCCATCTCGACTCCGGTCTTGGCGTCGACTTTGGCGGTCGCCGCCACCTTCAAGCCGGGTGGATCGCGCGACGGCTCGAACGCGACCGTCACCTCCGACAGGGGCAGGGCGTGGCACAGCGGGATCAGCTCGTGCGTACGTTTGGCGGCCATGATGCCGGCAATGCGGGCGGTGGCGAGCACGTCACCTTTGGGCGCCTGGCCGGCCAGGATCAGATCGAGCGTCGCCGGCGCCATGGCCACGAAGCCTTCGGCGCGGGCGGTGCGCGAGGTCACGTCCTTGGCCGAAACGTCGACCATGCGGGCCTCGCCTTGGTCATTCAAATGGCTCAGCCGCGCTGTCATTGCGCAGCCTCGCTGCGCGATTGGAGTGGTGCGGCGGCCAGCAATGTCCGCGTGGCCGCCGCCACATCGTCCTGCCGCATCAGGCTCTCGCCGACCAGGAGCGCTCGCACGCCCGAACCGGCCAATCGCTCCAGATCGGCATGGGTGAAGATGCCGCTCTCGGCGATCGTCAGACGATCCGACGGCACCAGCGGCGCCAGGCGCTCGGTGGTGGCGAGCGTGGTGGCGAAAGTCTTGAGGTCACGATTGTTGATGCCGATCAACGGCGTGTCGAGCTGCAGCGCGCGGCCAAGCTCGGCCTCGTCATGCACTTCGGCGAGGACATCCATGCCGAAATCGCGCGCGGCCTCGGCCAGGCTTCGCGCCGTCGCGTCGTCGACCGCGGCCATGATGATCAGGATGCAATCGGCGCCGAGCGCCCGCGCCTCCAGCACCTGAAAGGGATCAATCATGAAATCCTTGCGTAGCACCGGCAGCTTGGTCGCCTCGCGCGCCGCGGCGAGAAATGTGGGGTGCCCCTGAAAGGAGGGCGCGTCGGTCAGCACCGATAGGCAGGCGGAGCCGCCGTCTTGATAGGCGCGCGCCAGCGCCGGCGTGTCGAACTCGGTGCGGATCAAGCCTTTGGACGGGCTCGCTTTCTTGATCTCGGCGATGAGGGCAAAGTCGCCCTTGGCGAGGCGCGAGCGCAACGCCGCCCCGAACGGCCGCACCGGGGATTGCGCCTCCGCCAATGCGCGCATGGCGCCGATTCCGGCCGCCGCTTTGGCGGCGTCCACCTCTTTGCGCTTATAAGCGAGAATATCGTCGAGGACCTGGGCCACGGCCTTAGCCTTTATCACGGCTGAGCTTAACCAGGGCTTCGAGCACGCCCTTGGCTTTGCCGCTGTCGATCGACTCCGCGGCGAGCGCCACGCCGTCGCGCAGCGTCTTGGCCTTGCCCGCGACCAAGAGCGCCGCCGCGGCATTCAGCAGGACGATGTCGCGGAACGGACCCTGGTTCCCTCCCAGCACGGCGCGAATATGCGCGGCATTCTCGGTTGCATCGCCGCCGGTCAAATCTTCCGGCTTGGCATCGGGCAACCCTGCATTCCGCGGCGAAATCTTGAAGGTCGAGATCTTGCCGTGGTCAAGCGCCGCCACCTGGCTGATGCCGGTGGTGGTGAGTTCGTCCAAGCCATCCTCGCCGTGGACCACCCAGGCGCGCTCGACCCCGAGACGCCCCAGCACATGGGCGAGGGGCTCGACCCATTCCGCGCCGAACACGCCGACGATCTGATATTTGGCGCCGGCCGGATTGGCCAGCGGCCCGAGCAGATTGAAGATGGTGCGGGTGCCGAGCTCGGTTCGCACCTTGGCGACATGGCGCATGGCGGCATGATGGGCCGGCGCGAACATGAAGCCGAGCCCGCATTCCTCGATGCACTTGGTGATGGTCTCAGGCTCGCACTCTATATTGACGCCGAGCGCGGCGAGCACGTCGGCCGAGCCCGAGCGCGACGAGATCGAGCGGTTGCCGTGCTTGGCCACTGGGACGCCGGCGCCAGCCACCACGAACGCGACGCAGGTCGAGATATTGTGCGTGCCCTTGGCGTCGCCGCCGGTGCCGCAGGTGTCGATGGCGCCATCCGGCGCGTGCACCTTGATCGCGCGCTCGCGCATGGCGCGGGCGGCGCCGGTGATTTCCTCGACCGTTTCGCCGCGGGCGCGTAGACCCATCAGCAGCGCGCCGATTTGCGCCCCGCTCGCGCCCCCCGACATCATGAGGGCGAAGGCTTCGGCGGCTTCGGCTTCGCTGAGGGTCTGCCCCGCCGCTACCTTGCGCAGCGCCGGGCGAAGATCGGCAAGCGCCGCAGTCTCCGCGAGCGCTGGGCTAGAGGGCACCGGCCGCTTCTCTTTGGGCCGAGCCCCGCGCGCGCCGCTCGACACGGGCAAGATCGAGGAAATTGGCAAGCAGCTGATGGCCGTGCTCCGAGGCTATGCTCTCGGGATGGAACTGCACGCCATGCACGGCATAGCGCGTGTGTTGCAGGCCCATGATCACGCCGTCGGCTGTTTCCGCGGTAATCTCCAGCACATCAGGCAGGCTCTCGCGCTCGACCACCAGCGAATGATAGCGCGTGGCGGAGAAATCCTGGGCAATGCCGGCGAACACGCCCTTGCCGGTATGATGCACCTTGGACAGCTTGCCGTGCATCAGGGTAGGGGCGCGGACCACGCGGCCGCCATAGACCTGGCCGATAGCCTGATGGCCGAGGCAGACGCCGAGGATCGGCACCGTCGGCCCGGCCCGGGCGATCAGCTCGAGGCAGATGCCGGCCCGGTCGGGATCGCACGGCCCCGGCGACAGCACGATCGCCTCCGGCCCCTCCGCCAGAACCTCGTCGACGGTCACCTTGTCGTTGCGATAGACGCGGGTCGACGCGCCCAATTCGCCGAGGAAATGGACCAGGTTGTAGGTAAAGCTGTCGTAATTATCGATCAGCGTCAGCATGGCGTGGTGTTACGCTTGTGGCCCGCGCCCCGTCAAGGATTGCGGCAGGCGGTTGGCCTGCGGAAAGCCTAGCTGCGCAGGTCCCTGGGCGACAGGAACAGGTTGAGCGTCCCGCTTTTGACCGTAACGCTCGTCCATAGACCGGCCGCGAAATTGATCACCGCCAGGCCGGCGGTCGGATATTTGATCCTCAGCCGATCCCGGAAGTGTTCCGGCCCCGCGCCCACCAGATCGAGAGCGAAGGCCTGAATCTCGGGATTGTGGCCGACCATCATGACGCGGTTCGCCCCCGGCTGGATGGCATGGAGCATCTCCAGCATCTGCTCGGGGCTGGCATGATAGAGCGCGTCGACATAGACGATTTTGGGCTCGACGCGAAGCTCGGGCAGCACCAGCTCAAGCGTGTCGCGCGTGCGCCGCGCCGAAGAGCACAGCACCAGTTCGGGATCGATGCCGCGCTCGGACATGGCCTTGCCCATCAGTGGCGCGTCGGTGACCCCGCGCGTAGCCAGCGGCCGCTCGCGGTCGGGCAGGGTGGGATTGCTCCAGCTTGATTTGGCGTGGCGGAGAAGAGAGAGGGTTAGCATCGGACAGCGCCGCTCATTGGCCGCGTTTGCCGCGCGCGGCGAAGCGCACCGCTTCGTCGGCAGCCTTGAACAACGCCCGCGCTTTGCTCACGCACTCGGCCTGCTCGCGCTCAGGCACCGAGTCGGCGACGATGCCCGCGCCGGCCCGCACATACATCGTGCCGTCCTTCACCACCGAGGTCCTGAGCACGATGCAGCTATCCAGCTCGCCACCGGCCGAGAAATAGCCGACGCAGCCGGCATACGGTCCCCGCGCCTCGTCCTCGAGCTCGTCGATGATCTCCATGGCGCGCACCTTGGGCGCTCCCGACACCGTGCCGGCCGGAAAGCCGGCCATCAGCGCATCGACGGCATCGAACTCGGCGGCGAGGCGGCCCTCGACATTCGACACGATGTGCATCACCTGGCTGTAATATTCGAGGAAGAAGCTATCGGTGACGCGCACGCTGCCCACCTCGGCGACCCGGCCGACATCGTTGCGGCCGAGATCGAGCAGCATCAGATGCTCGGCGCGCTCCTTGGCATCGGCCAGTAGTTCGTCGGCCAGCGCCTGATCCTGTTCGGGGGTTGCCCCGCGCGACCGCGTGCCGGCGATCGGCCTGATGGTGACTTGGCCGTCGCGAACCCTGACCAGAATCTCGGGGCTCGATCCGACCACGGCGAAGCCGCCAAAATTCAAATAATAGAGGAAGGGCGACGGATTGACCCGGCGCAGCGCGCGATAAAGCGCGAAGGAGGGGAGTGTGAAGGGCGCCTCGAAACGCTGGCTCAACACCACCTGAAAAATATCGCCGGCAGCGATGTAGTCCTTGGCGCGTTTGACCTTCGCCATATAGGCCTGCGGTTCGGTGGTCGGCTGAGGTTCCGGATGGGCGGCGTCCACATCCGGCTCGCTGGCATGAGGGAGCGGCTGCTCGAGCCGCTCCAGCACCAGGTTGAGCCGGTCGGCCGCGCGGGCATAAGCCGCCTTGGCGCTGACCCCCGGTGCCGGCCTGACCGGCGTCACCACCGTCATCTCGTCTTTGACGCTGTCGAAGATCACGATCAGCGTCGGCCGCACCAAGATGCTGTCGGGCAGGCCGAGCGGATCGGACTTCTCAGCCGGCAGATGCTCGATCAGCCGCACCGTGTCGTAGCCCATATAGCCGAAGATGCCCGCGGCCATGGGCGGGAGCTCGGGCGGCAAAGCGATTGCCGATTCGGCAAGCAGGGCCCGCAGCGAGGTAAGCGCCGGCAACGGCGAGGGCGCAAACGCGTCCGGATCGGATTGGGGCGCCCGATTGATTTCGGCCTTGGCCCCGTCCGCGCGCCAGATGAGATCCGGCTCGCAGCCGATGATCGAGTAGCGGCCGCGCGCCGAACCCCCTTCGACCGATTCCAGCAGAAAGCTGTTGGGCCGCTCATGAGCGAGCTTCAACATGGCCGAAACCGGAGTCTCGAGATCGGCGACCAGGCGCGTCCATGTCACTTGCGGCTCGCCGTCGTCGTAGCGTCGCGCGAAGCTCGGAAAATCCGGTTCGATCGGGTGACCAGTGCTTTGCGGCGTTAGCGGCGTGACGGAGGCCTTCGCAGAACTCATGGCTCTTCGCCGCTGCCGATCAGCTTGGCGAGAGCCTGCCGGTTGATGCTCACCCCATAGCGGCTCTCCAGCGCACTGAAATATTCCGCAATCGTGTCTTCGCTGATGAGCAGGCCGAGCTGATCCTTGAGCCGCGTGGCCTCGGCCTCATCGAGCGGCGCCGGCGGCGTGACCTTGTCGACTTGGAACACGATGCGGCCCTCCTCGACGCCGGACGCGGCCGAGCCGAAGCCCTTCTCGGGCAAGGTAAAGGCCTGCGCCACGGTCGCCGGCAGCACATTCACGGTGATGCCGTCGCGTTTCACCGGATCGCTGGTCAGGATCTGGACATTGAGGTCCTTGGCGACGTCTTCGAGCGTCTTGCTGCCGCCGTTTAGAGCGGTGACCAGGTCCTGGGCATATTTGGAGACCCGGGTGCGCACCTCGTCGCTGTGCCAATCTTTGACGATCTCGTCCTTGACCTGATCGAACGGCTTGACCTGCGACGGCACCACGCCCAGCACCTCATACCAGACGACACCTTCGTCCTTGGCGTCGATCGGATCGTTCTCGACCCCGGTATCGGTGGCGAACACGGCGTTCAACAGATCGGCCTGAGCCGGCAGCGTGACCGTAGACCCATCGGGCTTGCGGCCTTCACGGTCGACCTGGTCGATGAGCTGATAGTCCAGCTTGAGATTGCCGGCGATCTCGGTAAGCGTCGACCCAGATGCGAGCTGGTCCTCGATCTTGTCATGGAGATCGAAGATGGCGCCCGACGCGCGGTCCTTGAGCAGCTTTTTCTCGATCGCTGGCTTCGCCTCCTCGAAGGTGGGGGTCTTGCCGGGCTCGATCGCGGTCACGCGGAGCAACACCACGCCGCCCAGCTTGCCGGCGACCGGCTCGCTGACCGTATTCGGTTCAAGCTTGAAGGCGGCTTCGGCAATCATCGGGTCGGCGAACTCGGCGCGGCTCAGCGTGCCGAGTTCGAGGTCGGCCTCGCTCAAGCCCTGCTCCTTGGCGAGTTCGACGAAGTCGGTGCCCGTCTTGATCTTATTATAGGCGGCGGTGGCCGCGTCGATATCGGCGAAGGGGATCTGCTGGAGATGGCGGCGCTCCGGCTTGCCAAGCAATTCCTTGTTGGCCTCGTAGGCGGCCCTGATATCCCCCTCGGTGATCTCGACTTGGTCTTTGACGCTCTCGGGGGTGACGGCCAGCACGCCGATCTTGCGGTATTCGGGCTGGGTGAACTTGCTTTGGTGATTATCGTAATAGCCCTTGAGGTCGGCTTCGCTCGGCTCGGGAATGGTTCCTGCCACGCTGACCGGCACCAGGACGTAGCGGAGCGTCCGGGTCTCGCCATTGAACTGGTTGAGCGCGTCGATCAGCATCGATGGGCTGTTCGCCACTTTGCCGACCGTGCTGAGAATCTGCCGGCGCAAATTCCGTTCGCGCATCGAGACCAGATAGCCCTGCTCGCTCATGTTTATGGAATGCAGCGCCTGCTGGAAGGCGGCGGGACTGAAATTGCCCGCGGCATCCTTGAAGTTGGGATCTTTCATGATCTCGCCGAGGAGCGCAGCGTCGCTGATGTTTAGATGAAGCGCGCGGGCGTGGGTATCGATTGCCGCGCCGCCGATCAGCCGCTCCAGCACCCGGTTGTCGAGACCGAGCGCGCGCGCCTCCTGGATGCTGAGGCTTCGCTTGGCCTGCGTGCTCATGGACCTGAGCACGTCTTGCTGGGCGCGCATGTAATCCTGCGAGCCGATCTTGATGTCGCCGACAGTGATAATGTCCTGCGCGCCATAACCCTGGAACCATCCGGCGGGGAACCAAATGATGAAGCTGCCAATCAGGAGAATAACAAAGGCGACGCCGATGACGCCTCCAGCCCCTTTGCGTAAAGTATCGAGTGCCACGCCTTTAAAACCTTCCATTCGCTAATTGCCAAAGCCGCGCAGGCGTCCGATGCTTGGACAACCTCGCGCGGCGGCGGCATAATAGGTAGCAAGCGCAAGCCCGGCAAGGCGAGGTATTTGCCCAAGATCTTGGCAAACGGACAAAAAGCGCTCCGCTCGGTGCGCGGCTAGTGAGGGGACGTGACAGGAAAGCGGCCGCTCGTCGCGGGCAATTGGAAGATGAACGGCCTCGGCGCAACTTTGGCCGAGCTCAAGGCGCTCAAGGAGCGGCTGGCGCAAGGCCCGGTGCCTGAGGCCGACATCATGGTTTGCCCGCCGGCCACGCTGCTGGCTCAAGCGCGCTACGGGCTGACCGGCAGCACCATCCTGCTCGGGGCCCAGGACTGCCATCCGCTGCCCTCCGGCGCCCATACCGGCGACATTTCGGCCGAGATGCTGGCCGACGCCGGCGCCAGCGCCGTGATTGTCGGTCATTCGGAGCGGCGCCGAGACCACGGCGAGACCGACGCGATGGTAAACGCCAAGGCCACAGCCGCCCATCGCGCCGGCCTGACCGCCATCATCTGCGTCGGCGAGACCGAACACCAGCGGCGCGACGGCGCGACCCTGGAGATTGTCAGGCGCCAGCTCGAAGGCTCGCTGCCCCCGACGGCGACGGCCGCCAACACGGTGATCGCCTATGAACCGGTGTGGGCGATCGGCTCGGGTCTCACCCCGTCGCCGGCCGACATCACCGAAGTCCATCGCTTCATCCGCGGCGAGCTTGGCCGGTTGTTGGGGGTGGCGGAAAGCAACCATGTGCGCATCCTTTATGGCGGCTCGGTCAAACCGGCCAATGCCGGCGAGCTCCTGTCCGTGCCCGATGTGGACGGAGCCCTGGTCGGCGGCGCGAGCCTGACGGCCAGCGATTTCTATGCAATTCTATCGGCTTATGCGGGCCGGGGCAGCGGCTGACCGCGGGCCGGACACGCGAGCGGGGTTGGCAAACGGCATGATCTTCGCCATGCTGACGGGGCTGGTTCGAGGGCGGGGAGACGATCTTTCCGGCGGGGGTTTGATGCGATTGCTGCGCTTCATTGCCGTGGCGCTAGTCGCCGCGAGTATGGCGGCGCCGTTCGGCGTCGGTGCGCGCGCCGAGCCGCTCGACCGGGAGTCCTGCCTGAAATTGCAGGGCGATCGCAAGCGCCTGCTCACCCGCGAGATGCAATCGGCGCTCGATCGCGGCCCTGACTGGGTGAAGGATCATCTGAACACCGGCGAAATCGAGAAGGTCAGGGAGTTTCTGGCCGTCGAGGAAATGATCGAGTTCCGCTGCCGCGGCGGCGGCGTGTCCAAACCAACCGAAAAGGCCGCAGCCGACGTTGAAACCCCGCCTTTGCCGGACCGCAAGCCCGCGCCCCCGCCGAGCGAGGTTGCAGCGGGCGACCCGGACACGCCCATACCGGACCGCAAGCCCGGTGCCTCGCCCTCGGTCACGGCTGACGCTAAGCCTAGCCAAACGGTAGCGGATTCGGATAAGACACCACCTGCAAAAACGAAAGCTACAAGATGACCACTGTTCTTCTCCTTATCCACGTCATGGTCGCCATTGCTTTGGTGGGCCTCGTGCTGTTGCAGCGCTCCGAAGGCGGCGCGCTCGGCATCGGCGGCGGCGGCGGCGGATTCATGACCGGGCGCAGCGCCGGCAATGCCCTGACCAAGTCGACCGCGGTTCTGGCCGCGTGCTTCTTCGCCACCAGCCTGGCGCTGTCGATTCTGGCCAGCCATCAGCGCCCCGCGCCGACCATCATCCCGGCCGGCGAAGGTGGCAACGGCGCATTGGCGCCGCTTCAGATCCCGGGCACGCCGGTTCCGGCCAGCCCGTCGGCTCCAGCAGCCCCGGCAGCTCCGCAAGCACCGCAATCGCAATAGCGATCGTCGTGCCGGTGCCCCGTTAATCACTCGGCGTGGGTAAGCGCGGTTTGGGGCTACGACTCGCTGCCGTTTCAGTGTATGGTCGAGGCCCATGGCGCGGTACGTCTTCATTACCGGCGGCGTGGTTTCCTCACTCGGCAAGGGGCTCGCCTCGGCGGCGCTCGGAGCGCTGTTGCAGGCCCGGGGGTTCAGCGTGCGTTTACGCAAGCTCGACCCCTATCTCAATGTCGATCCAGGGACCATGAGCCCCTATCAGCACGGCGAGGTGTTCGTCACCGACGACGGCGCCGAGACCGATCTAGACCTCGGCCATTACGAGCGCTTCACCGGACGCCCGGCGAGCCAGGCCGACAACATCACCACCGGTCGCATCTATCAGGAGATTATCGGCAAGGAGCGGCGCGGGGATTATCTCGGCGCCACCGTGCAGGTGATCCCGCACGTGACCGACGCCATTAAGTCGTTCATCACCTCCGGCAACGAGGGCGTCGATTTCGTGCTGTGCGAGATCGGCGGCACGGTGGGCGACATCGAGGGCTTGCCGTTCTTCGAGGCGATTCGCCAGCTCGGCAATGAGTTGCCGCGCGGTTCGACCGCCTTCATCCATCTCACTCTGGTGCCCTACATCCCGAGCGCCGGCGAACTCAAGACCAAGCCCACCCAGCATTCGGTCAAGGAGCTCCGATCGATCGGTATTCAGCCCGATGTCCTGCTGTGCCGCACCGACCGGCCGCTGCCCAAGGACGAGCGGCGCAAGATCGCGCTGTTCTGCAATGTGCGGCCCGAGGCGGTGATCCAGGCGCTCGACGTCGCCAGCATCTACGACGTGCCGGTCGCCTATCACGAGGAGGGGCTCGACCGCGAAGTGCTGGCCGCGTTCGGCATCACCAACGCGCCTGAGCCCGATCTCGAGCGCTGGCGGCAGATCGCCAAGACCATCGCCAGTCCGGATGGCGAGGTGAACGTGGCCGTGGTTGGCAAATATACCGGCCTGAGGGACGCCTACAAATCGCTCAACGAGGCGCTGGTCCATGGCGGCATCGCCAACAAGGTGAAGGTCAATCTGCAATGGATCGAATCGCAGACCTTCGAGAGCGAGGATGCCTCGGCCTATCTTGAAGACGTGCACGGCATTCTCGTGCCGGGCGGCTTCGGCGAACGCGGCTCCGAAGGCAAGATCCAGGCGGCCCGCTATGCGCGCATCCGCCACGTGCCCTATTTCGGCATCTGTTTCGGCATGCAGATGGCGGTGATCGATGCCGCGCGCGAGGCGGGCATCGAAGGCGCGAGCTCGACCGAATTCGGCCCGACCGAGGAGCCGGTGATCGGCCTCATGACCGAATGGATGAAGGGCAACGAGTTGCAGCAGCGCCAGTCGAACGGCAATCTCGGCGGCTCGATGCGGCTCGGCGCCTATGACGCGGAGCTCGCCAAGGGCAGCAAGGTCGCCGAGATCTACGGCACCACCCATATCTCCGAGCGCCACCGCCACCGCTACGAGGTCAACATGCGCTACCGCAACAAGCTGGAAGCGGCGGGCTTGCGCTTCTCCGGGCTGTCGCCCGACGGGCTGTTGCCGGAGATCGTCGAGGTGCCCGACCATCCCTGGTTCATCGGCGTCCAGTTCCACCCCGAGCTGAAATCGCGGCCCTTCGCGCCGCACCCGCTCTTCGCCTCCTTCATCGAGGCGGCAGTCGAGCAGAGCCGCCTGGTCTAAGGCAAGGCTGGCATTGGCCCCCTCGAGGCCACTATCGTCACCATCGCCTTGGCGCGCTATAAGGCCCTCGTGAACCAGCATCAGTCCCCGCGTCCCAAGGCTTGTGTCGAGGTCGGCTCCGCCCGCTTCGCCCAAGATGCGCCGCTGGCGCTGATCGCCGGGCCTTGCGTGCTGGAGAGCCGGGCGCATGCGCTGGAAATGGCGGCAGCGCTGCAGGAGATCGCCGGCCGGCTCAAGATCGGCCTGGTCTACAAAAGCTCGTTCGACAAGGCCAACCGCACCAGCGCGCGCAGCGCCCGCGGGCTTGGCCTCGCCGAGGCGCTGTCCATCTTCGCCGAGATCCGCGAGACAACGGGCCTTCCGGTTGTCACCGATGTGCATGAGCCCGACCAATGCGCCGCCGTGGGGGACGCGGTCGATGTGTTGCAGATCCCGGCCTTCCTGTGCCGCCAGACCGACCTGCTGGTGGCCGCGGCGCGCACCGGCAAGCCGGTCAACGTCAAGAAGGGCCAGTTCCTGGCGCCGTGGGACATGGCCAATGTGGTGGCCAAGCTGCTCGGCGCCGGCAACCCGAACGTGCTGCTGACCGAGCGCGGCGTGTCGTTCGGCTATAACACGCTGGTCTCCGACATGCGCGCGCTGCCGATCCTGGCCGAGACCGGCGCGCCGGTGATCTTCGACGCCACCCATTCGGTGCAGCAGCCGGGCGGGCAGGGGGAGCGCAGCGGCGGCGAGCGGCGCTTCGTGCCGGTGCTGGCCCGCGCCGCGGTGGCGGTCGGCATCGCCGGCCTCTTCATCGAGACCCATCAGGACCCCGACCGCGCGCCGTCGGACGGCCCCAACATGCTGCCGCTGGCATCGCTCGAGCCTTTGCTCAAGGAGCTGATCGAGATCGACCGCCTGGTGAAGCGCGCCAGCCACTAGCCATCATCGCATGGACGTGACGTGCGGGGATTGGCTCAGCCGCGGCCGCGATAGGGCGCGACCCCTTGCTCCGGAATCCACACGCCGTCCGGCGGCGACCCATGCTGCCAGAACACATCGATCGGGATGCCGCCGCGCGGATACCAATAGCCGCCGATCCTGAGCCAAGCGGGATCGACCAGCTCGACCACGCGCTTGCCGACGGCGATGGTGGCGTCCTCGTGGAAGGCGCCAATGTTGCGGAAGCTGGCGAGATAGAGCTTCAGCGATTTGGATTCGACCAGCCAGGCGCGCGGCGCGTAGTCGATGACGAAATGAGCGAAGTCGGGCTGGCCGGTGACCGGACAGAGACAGGTGAATTCCAGGCAGGTGAAGCGCGCGACATAGGCCGTGTCGATATGCGGATTGGGCACGCGCTCGAGCTCGGCCTCGGCCGGCGATTTGGGAACAGGGGACTCCGTCCCGAGCTGCCGCAGTCCCTTGATCTTGCGTGCCATCGTTTTTACTCCGCCGCCAGCCGCGGCTGAGGTCCGCGATAGACGCAGCCCTCGTGACAGGAATCGCGCGCCACCTCGATCTCGGTGAGGCCCGGCAGGCGGTTATGCAGGCGGTCCCAGAGCCAGATCGAGATCCGCTCGAGCGTCGGCACCTGGAGTCCGTCAACCTCGTTGAGCATGCGGTGATCGAGCGCCTCGCGCGCGTCGGCGATGGCCTGCTCCACGTCTTCCAGATTCATCACCAAACCGGTCCCGTCGTCGGGCTCGCCATCGAGCGTGACCCGCACGCGGAAGGAATGTCCGTGCACCCGTGCATTTGGATGGCCGGCCGGCGCCGACGGCAGGAAATGGGCGGCTTCGAAAAAGAACTCTTTATAGATGCGCATGGTCGCTGTTTAGGGGATTTCGCGTGGCTCTGCCAGGGCTTAGGGGAGGCCGAGCAGCTTGTGGGTTTGCAGGCTCAAGCGCCATTTGGGGTGCGCCCGGCAATAGTCGATCGCCGCGCCGAGCGTGGCCGGGCTGTTCGCGCCCTGGTCCATCGGCTGGAGCAGGAAATGAGCGAAGTCGAGCTGTTCGACCTGCGCCGGGTCGAGCGCGGCTTGCGGATAGACCAGCTTCAGCTCCTCGCCCGAGCGCTGCACCAGTTTCGCGCCGGCCTTGGGGCTGACGCAGATCCAGTCGATCGAGCGCGGCACCGGCAGCGTGCCGTTGGTTTCGATGGCGATCTCGAACCCGCCGGCATGGAGCGCGGCGATCAGCGCCTCGTCGACTTGCAGCATCGGCTCGCCGCCGGTCAGCACCACGAAGGGCGGCGTGCCGGAATTGCCGCGCCAGGCCGCGCGGCACGCGGTAGCCAGCTCTTCGGCTTGCGCGAATTTCCCGCCGCCCGGGCCGTCGGTGCCGACGAACTCGGTGTCGCAGAAATTGCAGACAGCGCCGGCGCGGTCTTCCTCTCGCCCCGACCACAGATTGCAGCCGGCGAAGCGGCAGAACACGGCGGCGCGGCCGGTCTGCACGCCTTCGCCTTGCAGCGTGTAATAGATCTCCTTGACGGCATACATGCTCGGAAATTGGTCCTTTGGGCTGTGAGAAGCAAGACATGCCAACTGCATTGCCGCGGCGCGTTTGCGTCCGGCTTATGAGGGGGTGGCGCGCCGAGAGACGCAAACTTGAAGCTCCGCATCCGTTGCCGGACACGGCAGGCGCCTCGCGGCGCGCCATAACGGT
>JBBQXL010000013.1:0-47632 GCA_038209695.1 Hyphomicrobiales bacterium | reverse complement strand
CAGTCTCAGGCTGCCACCATGCAGCCGCGCCACCGCCGCGACAAGACTCAATCCCAGTCCGCTGCCCGGTTCCGACCGGCTGGCTTCGAGCCGGACGAATCGGCCGAGCACCCGTTCCCGGTCGGAAACCGGCACGCCGGGTCCCCGGTCGGTCACCACGATCTCGGCGACCCCGCCCTTGGCGCTCGCCCTGACCTCCACCTCCGGCACTGCGCCGGCGCCGTTGCCTACCTCGGCCGTGCCATATTTGATCGCGTTGTCGATGAGATTGGCGATGGCCTGGCCGAGCAGCTGGCGGTCAGCGCGTATCAGCACCGGGGTATCGGCCTCGGCCTTCAGCACCAGCCCGCGCTCTTCCGCCACCGGCTCATAGAGCTCGGCCACGTCGCGCAATAGCGCCGACGCATCGAGCGTCTCGCGATTCTCGCCGCCAGCGCCAGCCTCGATCCGGGCGATCGACAGCAGCGCATTGAACGTTTTGATGAGCCCGTCAGCCTCCTCGATGGTCCGCTCCAGCGCCTCGCGATAGACCGGTTCGCCGTAAGGCTCGCGCAAGGCACCCTCGACGCGGTTGCGCAGGCGGTTGAGCGGCGTCTTGAGGTCGTGAGCGATATTGTCCGAGACTTCGCGCAAACCGGCCATCAGCTGCTCGATACGCGCGAGCATGAGATTGAGGCTCTCCGACAGGCGGTCAAGCTCGTCGCCAGAGCCGGCGATAGGCAGACGGCCGGTCAGATCGCCTTCCATGATGGTGCGGGTGGTGGCGGCGAGCGTGTCGATGCGGGTGAGCAATTTGCGGCTCACCCAATAACCGCCGCCAATGCCGAACAGAGCCATGACCCCGAGCCCCCACAGCATGGCCGAACGGACCATGTGGGCCAGCTCGCGGCGATCCTCGATGTCGCGCCCGACGATCAGCCGGTAGCCGCTCGGCAGCCTGAACACATTGGCGAAGGCGAGCCGGCGTTCGACCCCTCCTGTCGCCGGGCGCCGATAGACGAATTCGACCGGGCCGAGGCTGTTCCACAGATCGGGCGATACCGCGCTGAGATTGCCGGCCAGTCTGTGGCCTTCGCCGTCGGCCACCAGATAGAGGCTGTTGCCGGGCGTCTGCGTGCGCTCGGCCACGATGCGGACGAGTTGGTCGAGCCCCCCTCCCCGATATTGCTCGGCCAGGCCTTTGAGTTCGGCATCGATGGTTTGATTCAGCTGCCGCGATAGCAGAACCGTGGTGTTCCAATAGATATAGACGATGGCCAGGATCGCGGCCGCGCTGAACAGCGCAAGATAAGTAAGCGACAGGCGGAAGGTGATGGTCCGGAAGAGCTTAGTGAGCGCTGTCACGGATGCTGTAGCCGGCGCCGCGGACCGTGTGCAGGAGGGGGTTTCCGAAATTCTTGTCGATCTTCGACCGGAGCCGGGAAATATGGACGTCGATGACATTGGTCTGGGGGTCGAAATGATAGTCCCACACATTCTCGAGCAACATGGTGCGCGTGACCACCTGACCCGCGTGTTTCATCAGATATTCGAGCAGTCGAAACTCGCGCGGCTGCAAGATAATCGCTTCGCCCGCCCGCGTCACCTTGTGCGACAGCCGGTCAAGCACGAGATCGCCCACCACGAATCGCGTGCTGCCCTCCTCCGGTGAGGTGCGGCGGGCCAGCGCCTCGATGCGGGCGAGCAACTCGCTGAAGGCATAGGGCTTGGTGAGATAATCGTCGCCGCCGGCGCGCAAGCCTTTGACCCGGTCATCGACCTCGCCGAGCGCGCTCAAGATCAGCGCCGGCGTCCGGTTCTCCTCGGAGCGCAACTTTCCGATCACGGTCAGCCCATCGCATTTCGGCAGCATGCGATCGACGATCAGCACGTCATAGGCGTTCGCTCTGGCCAGATCGAGCCCGGCCTGCCCGTCACCGGCATATTCGGCGACATGGCCGGATTCTTTCAGCGCCCGCTTGAGAAAGGTCGCGGTCTCCTGATCGTCCTCGATGACCAGCACACGCATGCTCGGAGATCTCCCTGGCGACGCTGCCTCAAACCAGAACAATCGGGGCGACAGGCCTTGTCGAAGATGGGTGGGCGGCGCAGTGGGGGGAGACCGCGCCGCCCTCCGGCGTAGAAGGCGTCGTTAAGCCTTCTTCAGGGAGAGCGCGACAAAGCGCGTCTGATCGCCGGTTTTGACCTGCATCAGGACTTTGACCGAGTCCTTCTCCGTCTTGGCGCCGTCCATGGCTTTCTTGACGCCAGCGGCGACGTCGGAAGGCTCGGATACGGTGATGCCGGCGACCTGAAGGATGACGTCGCCGGGCTTGAGACCCTTGTCGGCGGCATCGCTTTCAGGATCGACCTCGGTGATCACCACCCCCTCGTCACCGGCACCTGGGAACTTGGTGGCCGGAGCGAGCGACAGGCCGAGATCCTTCATCTGTTCGCCGGTGTCAGCGGGCTTGTCCTCTTCGAGCGCGGCAAGCTTCTTGTTGCTCGGGAAGGTACCCAGCTTCATGCTGACGACACGCTTGTCGCCATAGCGGACGATCGACAGCTTCACATCCGTTTCCGGGTGCAGCTCGGCGATCTTGCGGGCAAGGTCGCGCGAGTCGTCGATTTTCTCGCCGTTCACTTCGACGATGACGTCGCCGGGCTTGAGGTCCTGTTTGGCCGCGGGCCCATCCTCGGTCACCTTGGTGATCATGGCGCCCTTAGCTTCCGCCAGGCCGATCGAGTCGGCAATATCGTCGCTCACGTTCTGGATGACCACGCCGAGCCAGCCGCGATCGACGGTGCCATGGCTCTGCAGCTCGGTGACCACCTCTTTGATGAGGGCCGCCGGGACGGCGAAGGCGATGCCGACATTGCCGCCCGAGGGTGAGAAGATGGCGGTATTCATGCCGACCACCTTGCCGTCGAGATCGAAGCTCGGACCGCCCGAATTGCCGCGGTTCACCGCCGCATCGATCTGCAGATAGTCGTAGGGGCCGGAGCCGATATCGCGGTTATGGGCCGAGATGATACCGGCCGTCACCGTACCGCCGAGGCCGAACGGATTACCGACCGCCAGCACCCAGTCGCCGACGCGGGGATCCTTGGACGAGAACTCGACGAACGGAAATGTCTTGCCATCGGCATTGACTTTGATCAGCGCCACGTCGGTGCGGGGATCGACGCCGACCAGCTTGGCGGGGAACTTGTCGCCATTCTCCAAGGTCACGGTGATGTCTTCGGCATCCTCGACCACGTGATTGTTGGTCACGACCAGGCCGTCCGGCGAGATGAAAAAGCCGGAACCCTGTGCCAGGCTCGGGGTCGGCTTGGTCGGCCCCTGCTGCGGCATGCCTTTGCGGAACTGCTTGAAGAAGTCGTAGAGCGGGTTGTCCTCCGGAAGGTCGGGCATGCCGGGGATTTCCTGGTCATTGTCGGCGACCTTGGCGTCGGCCTTCACATTGATGCTGACCACGGCCGGGCTGACCCTGGCGACAAGGTCGGCGAAGCTCAACGGCGCGCGGCCGTAAGGCGTGTCGATGGTCTGCTGCGTGGCGGTCTCGGCGACAGCAAAGGGCACGCTATTGCCGAGCATCAACCCCAATGCGCCGGTGGCGATCAGGGCAGCGGCCGCGAGGAGCGCGGGCTTGCGGGTCAGTTTCCGCGAGCTTGGGCTCTCTGTCGCAGCGGGGCTCTGGTCAAGTTTCATGTGTCACCTCTCTCCTGGAAAATAGAAATCCCGCATTGATTAGCCTGGCACGACGACGGAGCGAGGCCCTGGGATCAACATATAAGCGCTTGCCGATTACGCCGCCGTTTCGGGGGCATTAAATTTCAGTAAGGTTCCTGGCGAAAACGGCCCTCGGCAAGGCGTTCGCCCCTGTCAATTAGCCCAACCCTCGCTGCTCGTCCAGCAGGCGCTTGAGCCGGCGTTTTTCGTTCGCGCTGAGCGGCGCCGGAGCTTGGGCGGCCGCCTTGCGGCGCCGGTAAGTAACCAAGATCAGCAGCAGCGCAGCAGCGAATACCGCCGGCGTCGCGAACCACAGCAGCAGGGTATGCGGCCGCAGCCGGGGCTTGAGCAGCACGAACTCGCCATAGCGGGCGACGACGAAATCCACGATCTGTTGATCGCTGTCGCCGGCTTTCAGCCGCTCACGCACCAGCAGCCTCAGGTCTTTGGCCAGGGGCGCGTCGGAATCGTCGATCGACTGGTTCTGGCACACGAGACAGCGCAAGCCCTCCGAGATGGTCCGCGCGCGGGTCTCCAGCGCCGGATCCGACAACACCTCGTCGGGTTGCACGGCATGAGCGGGGGGCAACGCGAGGCAGGAGAGCGCCAGCGACAGGAGGAGAGCGAAGGAAGATCGGCGTGACGGCATGGTTATTTGGCCACGAAAACGGCCGCCGCCTTCGCTTGCGCGCGCTTCGGCGCGCCGACCCGCAAGCGCCGGTCGGACAGGGATACCGCGCCGCCGAAGAACATGACCAGCGCGCCAAGCCAGATTAGGCGCACCAGCGGGTTGAAATAGAGGCGAACGCTATAGGCACCATCTTTCAACGGATCGCCGAGCACGGCGTAGAGATCGCCGCGCCAGCTCACATGAATCCCGGCCTCGGTGGTGGCACTCTTCTCGACGCTGAAGTCGCGCTTCGACGGCGTCAGCTCGGTCACCGCCTTGCCGCCACGCGTCACCTCAAATAGCCCGACCCGCTCGGCGTAGTTCGGCCCTTGACGGGGAACGACACCCTTGAAGGCGAGCGTATAGCCGGCGATGTCGGCCGTCTCGCCGGGCTTGAGGGCGATGATCTGCTCCGACCGCCAGGCGGTGGTGGAGACAATGCCGATCACCGCCAGTCCGAGGCCGGCGTGGGCGAGTGCGGACCCGTAGGCCGCCCGCGGCAAGCTACCGAGCCTCCGCCACATTTCCGCGGGGGAGACTTGGCCGAGCTTCACCCGGTAAGCGATCTCGGTCAGCGCGCCCATGATGAGCCAAACGCCGAGGCCGATGCCGAACGGCGCCAGCCACGGGCCCCGCTGGCGGAACGCCAGCAGCACCATGATCACCGCGAGGGCGAGGCAAGCAGCCGCCATCAGGCGCTGCGCCGCGGCCGCGAGGTCGCCGCGCTTCCACGCGAGCAGGGGCCCGAACGGCACGGCGATCAGGAGGGGAACGATGAGAGGCGCGAAGGTGAGATTGAAGAAGGGCGGGCCGACCGAGATCTTGTCGCCGGTCAGAGCCTCCAGCGCTAGCGGATAGAGCGTGCCGACGAACACGGCGGCGCAGGCGGTGGTGAGCAGGAGGTTGTTGAGCACCAGCGCGCCCTCGCGGCTGATCGGCGCGAATAATCCGCCCTGCCCGAGTAGCGGCGCGCGCCAAGCAAACAAGGCGAGTGCCCCGCCGATGAACACGCCCATGATCGCCAGGATGAAAATGCCGCGGGCAGGATCGACGGCGAAGGCATGCACCGAGGTGAGCACCCCCGAGCGGACCAGGAAGGTCCCCATCAGGCTCAAGGAGAAGGTGATGATGGCGAGCAGGATGGTCCACACCTTCAGCGCGTCGCGCTTCTCCATCACCAGCGCCGAGTGGAGCAGCGCGGTGCCGGCGAGCCAAGGCATGAACGAGGCGTTCTCGACCGGGTCCCAGAACCAGAACCCGCCCCAGCCGAGCTCGTAATAGGCCCACCACGAGCCCATGGCGATGCCGAGCGTGAGGCACATCCAGGCGGCCAACGTCCAAGGCCTGACCCAGCGCGCCCAGGCGGCGTCGATGCGGCCTTCGATCAAGGCAGCGACGGCGAACGAAAAGGCCATGGAGAAGCCGACATAACCGGCATAGAGGAAGGGGGGATGGAAGGCGAGGGCCGGGTCTTGCAACACCGGGTTCAGCCCCTGTCCGTCGAACGGCGCCGGGCTTAGCCGGATGAACGGATTCGAGGTGGTGATGATGAACAGCAGAAAGGCCGCACCGATCGAGCCCTGCACCGCCAGCACATTGGCTTTGAGCTGACGGGGCAGGTTCGTGCCGAAGGTGGCGACCGCCGCGCCGAACAGCGTGAGGATCAGCACCCACAGGATCATCGAGCCTTCGTGGTTCCCCCACACGCCCGAGATCTTGTAGAGCAGCGGCTTGGCCGAGTGGGAGTTCTGCCACACATTCTCGACCGAGAAGTCCGAGGTGACATAGGCGGTGGTCAGCGCGAGGAAGGCGATCGCCACCAGGACGAATTGCATCTGCGCGGCAGGAGCGGCAACGGCGGCAAGCTGCGGATCGCGCAGGCGTGCCCCGAGCAGCGGCAGCAGGGTCTGCACGATGGCGACCCCGAGGGCGAGGATCAGCGCGTAATGGCCGGTCTCTGCAATCATCTCCCGTTCTGCTCCCGCGACCTTGCTAGTTCACTTTGCCTTCAGGGGCCTTGGCGGTCGCCGCGTCGCCGCGCCAGACGCCTTGCGCCTTGAGCTTCTTGGCCACTTCCGGCGGCATGTAATTCTCATCGTGCTTGGCTAGCACGTTGTCGGCATGGAAGATCCCGTCCGGCTCGAGCGTTCCCTCCGCGACCACGCCCTGCCCCTCCCGGAACAGATCGGGCAGCACGCCGGTATAGCTCACGGCAAGCGTCTTGGCCCGGTCGGTGATGACGAAGCGGACCGTCGTCCCCTCCACGCGCACCACGCTGCCGGTCTCGACCAGCCCGCCAAGCCTGAAGCGTTGGCCCGGCGCGATGCTCATCTCGGCCACGTCGCTCGGGCTGTAGAAGAATACGATCGAGTCGCGCATGGCGAACAGCACCAATCCCACGGCGACCCCAAGCACAACGAGACAGGTGCCGATCAATACGCCTCTGCGCTGCTTTCGGGTCATGACCTCAATCCAAGCTCGGCTGCAAGCTGGTCGAGTTGCTCGATAGCTTGCTCATTGCCGCTGAACTCGCTCTTGGCGCGCTGCAACGCTTTCAGCGCGTCGTCCTTCCGGTCGAGCACGCTATAGGCGCGCACCAGTTTGAGCCAGCCGGGAAGATCGCTGCCGTCTTGGTCGAGCCGGGCGGCAAGGCGTCCGACCATTTGCTCGATCATCGCCTGACGTTCGGCCGGACTCATGGCTTGCGCCGCACTGATGTCTGACCCGCTCGGGCCGCCTTGGGCCGGCGCGGCAATCTGCGGCGATGCCGGGGCTTCACTCTTCGCCACAGGCTTCCCGGCAAGATGGGCTTCGGCGGCGGCGATCCGCGTCTGCACCATCGTCCGCCATGGCGCCTCGCCCTCGGTGCTGTCGAGGATCGCCCGCCAATCGGCAATTGCCGCCGCGAATTGACCGTCTTGCTCCTTGGCGATGGCGAGCAAGATGCGCGGCTCGATGAGGGCTTGATCGAGCTCATGTGCGCGTTCGAGCGCGTGGCGGGCGTCTTCGGTGACCACGCCATTATTGGCCAGCACGACCGCTTGGCCCTGCCCGGAGAAACGCTTGGCCGACGGGCCGAGCAGCCTGATGGCCTGAGCGTAGGCTTCGGCGGCATCGCCGTAGCGGCGCCAGCTCATGTAAACCGGTGCGATGGCTTCCCAGCCCTCGCCTTCTTCCGGATGCTGCCGCAGCCGCGCCTCGGCGCGGGCGACCAGAGCTTCGAGATTCCGGTCGCTGGCGGGATCTGCAAGACGCGCGGCGAGCGGCTGGTCTGGCAGGCGGGGAGAACCGTAGATTAGATAAACGCCGAGCGCGAGCAGAGGAAGCGCTGCTCCGACGGCGATCATTGCCGTTCTGGCTCTGGCGCCACCTGACTTAACATGATCGGAGCTTTGTGACTTGCTGTCGGCGGCAAGCAGCCGCCGCGCGATCTCGATCCGCGCGGCCTCGGCCTCCTCATCCCCGATCAGGCCGCGCGCGCGATCGCTACCGATCTCGCCGAGCTGGTCGCGGTAGACGGCGGCGTCGAACGCCTCTGGCGTGCGGTCGCTCGCCCCCGCGCCGGCGAGTGGGCGCAACAGGACGAACAGCACGATTGCCGTGAGGCAAGCAAGGACAACCCAAATGAACACGGGCGAGCGCTAGCCTCCGCTAGGTCGAAAGGAAGGCTAGGCATAGGGAAAGGCGTGGGGTGGGGCAAGGTCCTGAGCGGGCGGGAAGATTAATTCCCCGCAACGTGGCGGGGCGGCTCAAGGAGCTCAAAGAAAATCGGAGGGTTAGCCGATGGTCTGCCAGGTGCCATCAGACTGGCGGCAGGCGGTGCCCCGCGCGGTCTGCGGCTGACCGGAAATATAGATGGTGTGGGTATAGGGGCGGCAGAATTGTGGGCCTTGCTGGTAGGGCTTGCCCGGCACAATCTGGCCGTGATGCTGAGTCTGGGGATTGTCCCAAGGGGTCGATGCGCCCGCTTGACCGTATTCGAGGGCCTGATATTCGGCGGCCGCCGCCATCCGGCGGTCCTCCTCGTCGAGGCTCCTGCCGATCTGGTTGCCCAGAATGCCGCCGACCACCGCGCCAACCGCCAACCCGGCACCGCGGTTTCTCGGGCCGCCGATAGCCGCGCCCGCGGCGCCGCCGGCAACCGCGCCCACGATGGTCCCGGTGCCCTGCTTGTTGCCCGGCCCACAAGCGGCGAGCAGGATCGGCAGCATGGCAATCGCAATGACGGCTACGCGTCTCATCGCGTCCCCCTTCGGCCTGGAAGCGGCGCGAAACTGAATAAGTTTAATCGTCCCACTCTGTCCTTAACAAATAACAATTCTGGCCAAATTAGGTTGCGGCCCCGCAAAACCGGCCAAATCAGGCGGCCGGAAGCTCGAGCCGGGCGCGCAAGCCTCCGTCCGGCGAGGGTTCCAGCTCGAGGTGCCCTTTATAAAGATGAGCGAGGTCCGCCACGATCGAGAGCCCCAGTCCTGAGCCCGGCTTGGTTTCGTCGAGGCGTTGGCCCCGCTTCACCACTTTCGCCCGTTGCGCCTCGGTCAGTCCGGGTCCGTCGTCCTCGACGAATAAAACGAACCGCGCCGTCCCTTCCTTCCGCTCGGCTTCTACACGGACCTGCGAGTTTGCCCATTTGCAGGCATTGTCGAGCAAGTTCCCGACCATCTCCTCGAAATCCTGCTGTTCGCCTTGAAACTTCAGACCCTTGCCGCAGGTCACCTCAATATCGAGGCCGCGCTCGTCATAGATGCGTTCGACGGTCCGTTTGAGCGCGCGAAGCACGGCCTCGACCTCGGTGGTATCGCCGATCACGCTCGACCGCGCCGCGACCCGCGCCCGATCGAGATGATGGGCGATCTGAGTGCGCATGATCCCCGCCTGCTCGATCACCTTGGCGCCGAGCGGCCCTTTCTCCGTGCGCGCCTCATTGCTGATGACGCTGAGCGGGGTCTTGAGCGCATGTGCGAGATTGCCGACATGGGTGCGCGCCCGTTCGACGATCTCGCGATTGGACTGGATGAGCGCATTCAATTCCTGCTGCAGCGGCTTGATCTCGTAGGGCAGATCGCCTTCGAGCTGCTCGGCCTCGCCGGAGCGGATCGCCGAGAGATCCTGACGGATAGCGCGCAGCGGCGAGAGTACGAAGCGCACTTGGAAAGAGGTCGCTGCGACGAGGCCGACGCCGAGCACGAACAGCGCGGCAATCAGGCTCCAGGTGTACTGGGCCAGGTCATCGTCAATCTCATTGGCGTTTCCGGCCACCGCATAGGAATAAGGCGTCGACTGTGGGCCTCCCGGTCTGATCTCCCGCTCGACAACCCGCAAACTTTGCTGATCGGGACCTTGAGCATAGGCTCGCCGCGTCAGGCTTGAATCGGGGGCAATGCCGTTCTGACTCGGCAGGGCGAGCTGTTGATCGAGCAGAGAGTCAGAGACAAACTCGGGGCGCGTCGCGCCGAGCGGCTTGATCTGCCAGTACCAGCCCGAGAAGGGCAAGCCGAATACGGGCTCGCCGAGATTATTGACTTCGCTCGGTTTGACCGTGCCCCCTTGCGTGGTCGAGGCGACCAGGCTCGTCATATAGACATTGAGTCGGGCGTCGAAACTGCGCTCGATGGATTGGCGATGGAGGGAGATGAGGAGGATGGCGGTGGCGGCAAGAGCGACGAGGGTCCACGCCGCGGCCGAGGCGAACAGCCTGAAGGCGAGCGAGTTAAGCCTCATCGCCGGCGTCCGAGAGGCAGTAGCCGAGCCCACGGACGGTCTTGATGAGATCGACGGGGAGCTTCTTGCGTAAGCGCCCGATGAACACCTCGACCGTGTTGGAATCGCGGTCGAAATCCTGCTCGTAGAGATGCTCGACCAGCTCGGTGCGGGAAACGACGCGGTCCCGGTGCAGCATGAGATAGGCCAGCACGCGATATTCGTGGGACGTGAGCTTAACAGCCTGGCCGTCGACGGTGACACGCGCTGTCTTGGTGTCGACGCGGAGTGGCCCGCATTCGATCTCGTTGCGGGCGTGGCCCGCCGAGCGCCTGAGCAGAGCGCGTAAGCGCGCCAGCACTTCCTCCATGTGGAAGGGCTTGGCGACGTAATCGTCGGCGCCGGCATCCATGCCCGCGACCTTGTCGCTCCACCGCTCGCGCGCCGTGAGAATGAGCACCGGCATCTTGCGCTCGTCGCGCCGCCATTGCTCGAGCACGCTCAGGCCGTCCTTCTTGGGAAGACCGAGATCGAGCACCACGGCATCGTAGGGCTCGGTATCGCCGAGATGATGCCCCTCCTCGCCATCGAACGCGGTATCGACGGCGTAGCCCGCATCGCTCAGAGCGGCGACGAGCTGACGGTTGAGGTCTGGGTCGTCCTCGACGACGAGAAGCCGCAAAGCCGCTATTCCTCCGTGTCGGACATGGAGCCCGTTCTCCTAAAATTGGCCGGTCCGGGCGTCAACGGTGACATTGATGACCGCGCCAGTGGGGCCGAGCACGACGAGCTTGTAGACGAAACGTCCGCCCAGGTCACAGAGCGCCTGGCTGACCACCTTACCGCCCGTCCGCTTTTGCACCATCTGGTAAACGACATTGGCGGAAACCAGGGAGTTCTGCGCGATGACCGGTCCGGCGGCGCTCCATTCCACGCAGCCAGGCTCGGCGCTCTGGCCCGCGGCCGCGAGACTGGCCGCAGCCAAGGCTGCCGCAATCAAAAGCTTGAGTACCCGCCACATGTCCGGTCCCGCTATTTTGTTGGGCCGGACCCTATTTCAAGCCGCATGAACGGCGGATGAACGTTGGACCCCGCCTCATTTGGCCTTTGCGGACTTGCCGGCGGGCGTTTTTCACGGCCGTGTCGTTACCTTGACGCCGAGCGCGGCGAGACCGAGGCCGCCGAAAATAACCAGAGCTTTGGTGACCAGATCGGCAAGCGTGGCATCGCCGACCGCCCAGCTTGCCACCGCTGTGAGCGCGGTGATCAGTCCGAGCACTTGGGTGCGGTAGCCTTTGGCGAAGCCGCCGGTGAAAAGCCAAGCAATATTATTCATCGAGTCTCTCCTTCTGGGTGCGAGTGGTTGGGGTGATAGGCGCCGAACCCGCCGTCAGCGGTGCAACGCCTCGTCGGCGATCTCCTGGACCGTCTTATCCTTGGTCCGATCGATCTTGGCGGCCAAGGGCGCCAGCCCGAAGCCGCCGGCCATCAGGGCCCAGTTCTCCGCGATCCCATGGCCGAGCGAGAACAGCGATCGGTCGCCCACGGCCCACAGGGCGAACGCGTTGATCAGGCCGCCCAGTCCGGTGGCGACGCCGATCGTCTGCGAGCGATATCCTTTGAGAAAGCCGCCGCGGAGGAGCCACAACAACTTGAGCATGGCAATCAGCCGACGATGGCGTCAGCCGGCCAGCGAAGGCCGAGCACAACGCTCTTGCGGTAGGTCGCGAAGCACACCTTGTCCGACTGGTTGCCGCCAAGGCAGACGACATATCGGTCAGCCCCCGCGAGGAAATCTTGCAGCAAAGGTTCACGCGACGCGACCGCTTGATTTACGCCGTGGCGCGCACCTTCATGCGTCGCTCGGCAACGACCTCGAGACATCGCGCCTAGGAAACGACGGCACCATCGGGCCAGCGCCAATTCGTGCCGTCGGATACGGCGAGCCCCTTATTACTTGCGCCGTTGCTGCAGCAACGATGGCTTCGCGTGTAACCATGTTAACTCGTTGTCATAGTTCTCGGGTTGACCGGCGCTGGGCGCCGAGGCGACACTCCCGGCCGAATGCGAGTGGAGACCGCGATGTCCGATCGCTCACAATCGCGGCCTCCCATCGGCCGTCGCAATTTTCTCAAGCGGGCGACGCTGGCCGGCGCGGTGACGCTGGCGCCGTCACTTGCTGCCGCCGGGTCATCGGACCCGGTCGAGGACGCGCAACTGCCTCTGGTCAATCCCGAGAAGCCGATGCCTGAGAGCGTAACCGCCGCGGAGATAAAGACCCTGCTCAAGCTCGAGCCGAACCAGACCTGCGGCTTCGTGCGCGAGACCTATAAGAGCGATCTCAACATCGCGCCGGGGCGCCTGCCCGCGCCGTTCGAGAAGGGGCGGCCGCTCGGCTCGGCGCTCTATTTCATGGTGACGCCGGAAGCGCCGGTGAAGCTGCACCGCATCAAGAACGATCAGCTCTACCACTACTATCTCGGCGACCCGATCGAGGTGCTGCTGCTGCGCGATAAGGGGCTCAGCGAGCTGGTCATCGTCGGGCCGAACCTCGTCGGCGGCCATTTGGTCCAGCTGTTCATTCCCGGCAACACGTTTCACACCGCGCGCATCACCGGCAAGCGCCGCTGGTTCCTGGGCGCGAGCACCGAATGGCCGGGCGTAGTGCCTGAAGAAGACGTCGAACTCGGCAATGTCGAGGAGCTGGCGGCGAATTATCCCGATGCCGCCGCCGACATCCGTGCCTTCCCGGTGCCCGCGGAGAAGTAACCAGCGGCATCATTTGCAATGGGAGTGGCAGGTATTTGAAAAGGGGGGCACTGAAGACATCACCGCCTGATTATCAGCGCTGGCGTTGCCGGACTCACTCAGTCCGTTGAAGTGAAGCCCACCCGAGCGGCGACCGCCTGCCGCAAATTCACCCGGTCGCGGGTCGACACCCCGAGCAGCTCGGCCGTGCGCCACACCAGGTTCGATTCAAATTCGTGGATCACGCCGTCGGCCATCACCACTTCCCACAGCATCTCGACGATGCGCTTGCGGCCGTCCTGGTCGAGCTCGCGGCACAGGACGCTGGTAAAGCGATAGAGATCGACCGAATCGTGCTCGCGCGCGGTGGCCTCGTCCAGCAGCGGCTTAATCTCATCGCCGCCGAGATCGAACCGCTCCTGCAGCAGCGCCTTCAGCTTGCGGCGCTCGACCGGGTCGACCTGGCCGTCGATCGCCGAGGCGCGCACCAGCAGCGCCGCGGCGGCGAGCCGCAGCTCGTCCTCACGCAGGTCCCGGGCCGGCTTTTCCTCGCCGCCGATACGGTCGGCAAATTCCTTGAACTTGGTCCACAGCCCCATCGACGGGCCCTTCCCTGCGGGTTTTTGACGAGCGTCTATATCGCAACACCGAGCGCGCTCATAATCCCAGAACGGCGATGGCCGGGACAAGCCCGGCCATGACCAAATTCAGTGGATGGTAGGTCGGCTAAGCCGCAACGGCCTGCGCCGGCTCGGTCACGGCGCGGTAGCGCACGATGCCGTGAAAGGTGTCGCCATCGGGATCGAGCCGCGCCTCGGACAGCTCGTGACGGAGATTGACGAGATGATGGTCCGGCAACATGAGCGGCTGGTCGTGCAGCACATCCTTGATCGCCTCGATGATCTCCTGCACCTGCTTCTTGCCGCCTGAGCGCGACCAGACATGCAGGGTCAGATCGTGCTCGGCGCCGTCCTCGGTGCCGGTGCTCCAATCGCGGACCACACTCTGCCCAAGCGTAACGAAGGGATAGGGCGCGGCCTGCGGCGCGTGGTCATAAACCCGCACGCCGCCAAGCAGCTTGGTCAGGTTCAGCGACCCGGCAAGCGCCTGATAGACGCCGCGCTGAAGGGCCCAACTCGCAACTTCCGCCATAGCAGGTCTCCGTAAACTATCGTTAACCGAGATATGGGGTGCCGGGGCACATTGTTCAAACGCCGGTCCAATCACCAATGCGCGATCAAACCCCACCCGGTGGCATCCTTAAAGCCGCCTTCACTATTTCTCTGAGCTAATGTTTAACACCAGGTGAACGGGCACGGAAAACCGGCCCAAGCCAGGGCGCAGCGGGCCGTCGCAACACTCAACTACGCCTTCACATTCCCTCTGGCGCGGGCGTGCAGTTGGGCGACCAGGTCCACCGGCCGCGGAAGTCCTGCTTGCAGGGCGCCTTGGCCTCCTCGGGCGGCGCCTCGACCGGCGCGCCGAGCGGGTTGATGCAGAACACGCGACCGGTGACCGGATTGATTTCCGCCGTCACGCATTTCGGCGGAGCGGCCTGCTCGGAATTTTCCGCCACCGCCTGACCGGCGGCCGCCATCAGCACCAGCGCCATCACGACAATCGTCCGCATGACTCTCTCCATGCCGGCGTCCAGCCGTCCCGCGCATCCGGCGATCCGCCGCGCGTTTGGCACCGCGCTAACACGCGATATCGCTAAAAGGCGAAGCTCCAATCGGCAACGATATTAACAGCGTTTGTGCTGATCTCGAGCATGACATTTTCAGCGCCGCAGCGCGCCAAGCCCTCTCTGCTCGGGCGATTGCAAATTTTCCTCGGGTCAGCGCCGCGAGCGCCGAAAGCGCAACGGCCGATCTTGGTGCCGGCGTCGGTACGGGCGGAGGCGTGCCGCGCTCACGCCAAATCCGAATTTGGCAAGCGTGGCCCCGCCAAGCAAAATTGATTAGTCATTTTCGCAGCCGCCGCTCGTCATCGCCAAACTATCCCTCGACGCATCGGCGGAAAGAGCGCATCGTTCCATCAGTGCGTGGGTGACCCTCCGGTGAGTATGGCCGTCTTCTTGACGGCGTCCCCTGTGACGCGGAGCTCACGCACACTCAATCCAAATGAAGATGGCCGACAACGCCGGCAGCGAACGGCCGCGCCTCACTTCGGTATCGGGTGGCACGGCGTGGCGAGCGCGAAGCATTTGCTGTAGAGCCCCTGCTTCACGCATTCCATGCGGGGATCTTTGGTGGTCTTCCAGTCCGCGTCGGCATAGACGGCCTGCGCCTTGATGAGCCAATCGGCCAGCGCCGCTTCCTCGGACTCTTCCTGCGAGTTCTTGAAGCCCGGCCCGCTGCCCGACAATTCGGTATCGTGACACTCATAGCCCTTGGGCGGTTGCCATGGCGGCGCCTCCGCGGCCCCCTCCTCGGGAGCAGGATCGGCGGCCCAGGCCGGCGCCGACATCGCCATGGCGGCAACGCACAGAATGACTCCACAGATCGACGCGATCTTCGGCATTGGACCTCCACCCAAAGCTTACCCGGACGATGACCCGACAGCGGCGCACGGACATTATCATAACGCGACGGACGCCAGATGCGCCAAGGGCCCGCGCGAGGCGGGCCCTTAACGATGCCATCCCTTGAGGCGCCTGGCGTGAGGCGCCCCAAACTTCAGGGCCTGCGGGGCCTAAGCCCCGACGGCCCTAGCCTTGATGCTTCGAGTAGTACGTCTCGGCCTTGGCCAGATTGGCGGCAGGATCCTTCATGAAATCCTGCTTGGCCTGCTCGCTGCCGAAGCAATAGGTCTTGCCCTTGTAGACCGAGTTCACCGTGCAATCGGTCTTGATCTCCTTGTGGAGCGATAGACCCTCGGCACACATATTGTTGAACTGGCCGGTCACGGCAAACGCCCCGGTCGCCAAGGCAAGGCTGAATGCGCCCGCAAGCGCGATGGTCCTAAGCATACTGCACCTCCTGAGTGGTTTTCAGTGATTGGCCCATTGGTGGGCAGCCGGGAAACGCCCGAGGTTGCCGCCTGTTCCGGGGATGAACAGCGACATTCCGGCGCACGCTGAACCTCACGCGCAGCGGCCTCTTTTGCTAACCGGGGGGCGAACCCTATTGATAGGGCTTGCGGATCATCCAGGTCTGAGCCGGGGTTTTGCTGCAGGCGGCGGCGAGCACGGCGGCGATGTCGGGGGCGTTGGGACCGGCATTGTCGAGACAGCGGGGATAAATCCGCATGTCTTCGTTCAACAGCGTGATCCGGTCGTTCCATTTCAGGGTCTCTTTGGTCAACTCGGTGACCTTGCCCTCGAGATCGGTGATCTTCTGATTGAGGCAGACGACCTTCTCCTCCGCGCTGCCCTGGCTGCAATCGGCGCTGAGCGCCGTGGTGGCGGACAGGGCGTGCACCGCGCCGAACGCGGTGAGCCCCAGGACCAGAGTTGCAACGGAAATGATGCCTGTTCGCATCCGGCGGATCCTCCTGCTTGAGTGCGGCTTCCCTGCCAGTCTATGCCAATGCTAGGGGTAGGGGGAGAACTTGCGGACGCGCGATCCTCACGTGATCGTGACAACCGAAGCGGTATGCCCTTGTCCCATCGCGATCTCATGCGGAAATTCCTGCGCCGCACCGTGCTGTCGCTGGTGTTTCTCGGCGCCATCCTGTTCGGCGCCGCCGGCACGCTCGCCTGGCCCCAGGCCTGGATCTATCTCGCGCTCGCCGCGATCATGAGCATCGGCGGCGGATTTTGGCTTGCCCGCCACGACCCTGCATTGCTCGCCGAGCGGTTGCGCCCTCTCATCCAGCGCGATCAGAAGCGCTGGGACAAACTGTTGATGGGGGTCATGCTGGCGCTGTGGATCGGCTGGCTGATCCTGATGGGGCTCGACGCCAAGCGCTTTCATTGGTCCGAAGTGCCGCTCGCCCTTCAAGTCGTGGGCGTCGTGCTGATCTGTCTCTGTTCCTATGTGGTTTGGCTCACCTTCAAGGCGAACAGCTACGCCGCCCCGGTCGTCAAGGTCCAGCGCGAACGGGGTCATCAGGTGGTCTCGACCGGGCCTTACGGCTATGTGCGCCACCCGATGTATGCCGGCGCGCTGCTGTTCCTGGCCGGGGCGCCGCTGCTGCTCGGCTCGTGGTGGGGTCTTGTCGCCGGGACCGGCCTGGTGCTGCTCATCGCGCTGCGCGCCGTGCTCGAGGAGCGCACCCTCACCGCCGAGCTCGACGGCTATGCGGCCTATGCCGAGCGCGTCCGCTACCGGCTCGTGCCGCGTCTCTGGTAGCCCCCCTCCTCGCACCGACCGCCCCTGCGCTTCATTTTTCGGCCTTAACTCCCATGCAAGAGGCTTATGGGCCGGAGCTGGCTCGTCCCGGCGGACGGAAACTGCGATAATGTCACACAGAGGCAAACGGGGTTCGGCAATGTCGAGGGTCAGACCGGCGGTGCTCGCTGCGTGCCTGCTCGGCGCCGTGGCGTCCGCTTGCAGTCTGGTCGAGCCCGCGCCCAAAGACTTCACCCTGGTCGACCAGCGCCCCGCCAAGGCCGAAGAGACCGGCAATACCCTCGAGAAGGCAGAGCTCGCCTGCAAGGAAGAAGCGAAGGAAAAAGGTATCAAATCGGTCGTCAGCATCTTTGCCCGGCTCCGCAAGGGCTCGGCCGACGAGGACTATGTCGCCTGCATGAAAAACCGGGGCTACGACGTTAAACAATGAGGCGACTCGGCAGCGCGCCGGCTGGGCTTGCAAATCTCTATAAAACGCCGCAATCACAGTGTAGTTTACCCGCCAAATGAGCCCGTCCTGTCGCTAGATTGGGGGATGCCAATCTCCCGGGACGGATTCGCACGCAAGAGGTTGGGGCAAATTGCGCGATCTCCTTCAAGGTAGCCGCCGCGGCAAACTCATCGACTGGCTGAAAATCGATTCTTGGATCGATTCCGGCCTCTACAATTCCTGGATCGGCTTCCGCGACTGGTGGGCCGGCTATTCTTCGTTCTTCGGCCGCTTCGAGGTCAAAGGCTTCGTCCGCGCGCTCAACGAGCTGGCCTGCGAGGGGCTGACGCTCAGCGTCGGCGGCCTGCTGGTGCTCGCCACCTTCGCTCTTCCTGCCTTCGAAATCGCGCAAGGCAAGATGAACCTCTCCGACGAGTACAGCGTCACGTTCCTCGATCGCTTCGGCAACGAGATCGGCAAGCGCGGCTTGCTGCGTGACGACTCGGTACCGCTCGAAGAAATTCCCGACGTCATGATCAAGGCGACCCTGGCGACCGAGGACCGGCGCTTCTTCGAGCATTTCGGCGTGGACGTCATGGGCACGTTCCGGGCCCTCGCCGCCAACGCCCGCCACGATCAGGTCGTGCAAGGCGGTAGCTCGCTGACCCAGCAGCTCGCCAAGAACATGTTTCTGTCGCCGGAACGCTCGCTCAGCAGAAAGATCAGAGAGGCGATCATCGCCGTCTATCTGGAGAACCATTACTCGAAGCCGGAAATTCTGAAGATGTATTTCGACCGCGCCTATCTCGGCGGCGGCTCGTACGGCGTCGAGGCGGCGGCTCAATATTATTTCAACAAATCGATCCGAGAGGTGAATATGTCCGAGGCGGCCATGCTCGCCGGCATGTTCAAGGCGCCGACGCGTTATGCCCCTCACGTCAATCTCGCTGCCTCGCGCGCCCGGGCTAACGAAGTCCTGAGCAACATGGTCGAAGCCGGCTTCAAGAGCGAAGGCCAAGTCTATGGCGCCCGCATGAACCCCGCCAAGATCGTCGAACGCGGCGACGGCAACACGCCGGACTATTTCCTCGATTGGGCCTTCGAAGAGGTCCAGCGGCTGATGCTGGGCAAGGAAGACCATATCTTGGTCGCCCGCACCACGGTTGATGTGTCGCTGCAAAGAATGGCGGAGGATGCCCTCGGGCAAACCATCAAGCAGTTCGGCAAATCCCGCAATTTCGATCAGGGGGCCCTGGTTTCCATGGAGCCCGACGGCGCCGTGCGCGCCATGGTGGGTGGAAAGGACTACGGCGAAAGCCAGTTCAATCGCGCCACGCACGCTTATCGCCAGCCCGGCTCCTCGTTCAAACCCTACGTCTATCTCACCGCGCTTGAGAATGGCTACAAGCCGACCACGGTCATCAGCGACGCCGGCGCCAGGTGCGGAAATTGGGCTCCCAAGAACTATTCCGGCGGCTATCGCGGCCGCATGATGATGAAGGACGCTTTGGCGAAATCGATCAACAGCATCGCCGTGAAGGTCTCGCTCGATGTCGGCCGGGAAAAGGTGATGGCCAATATGGTCAAGTTTGGCGTCACCCACCTGAAGAAGACTTGCTCATTGGCGCTTGGCGACCAGGGCATGACGCCGCTCGAGCACGTCGGCAACTGGACCGTCTTCGCCAGCGGCGGTCTTGAATCTCATCCCTACGGCATCGAGGAGATCCGGACCCTGTCAGGCGGGGATGTCGTCTACAATCACGAGCGCGACGAGCCTCCCCGTAAGCAGCTCTTCGATCCCAAGGTGATCGAGCAGCTGAACACGATGCTACAGGGCGTGGTGCTGAACGGAACCGGCAAAGCGGCCCAACTCGATTACACCTACTCCGTCGGCAAGACCGGCACGAGCTCTGCCTACCGCGACGCGTGGTTCATGGGATTCACCGGGCAATACGTCACCGGGGTATGGCTCGGCAATGACGATTTCACCCCGATGGCACGGGTGACTGGCGGCAGTTTCCCGGCCCAGACGTGGAAGGCCTACATGACGGCTGCGCACGACACCGACAACATTCCCGACATCCCAGGTATCGAGAGCCATCCTGTTCAGGTCGCCGAGCGCGCGCGCATCGCCGCCGCCGTAGCGCAAAATGCCAATGCCAATCCCGAGCTTGTTGGGTCGGCCCCCGAGAGCGTCAAGGACATGTCCTCCGCCACCCGGCAGGTTCTCGAGAAGCTTAGTTCTATGCTCAAGGACGCTCGCCCGCTCACGCCGGGTGACGCGCGTCCGGATCGCGCTGAGGCGCCGGCGGGATCACCGCCGAAGCCAAGTCTGGCCTCCGCGTCGAACGCGGGTGGTGCGCCCCGGCCGCAGCCTGATAATGCTCCGGCTGAGCCGCAGACTGCCCTGTCGGCGGGAGAAGATGACGGTACGGCAACCCCGCATTAGGCGCCTCCCCCTCTGCGCGCATCGATGGACACCAATCGCTTGACCAGTGCCCTGCCAAATTCTCCGCTCGTGCTGGCGCCCACCCAAGCGACCGCTTGGCGTGAAGACGAAGAAGCCAGCCATTCGATGCGGTCCCTGGTCTATTTCGTCGGGACGTTCGTGGTGGCTCTGATGCTCGGCATCGGCACGGCCTGGTACATGATCGAACGAGGTTCGCCTCTGACCACCACGAAGGTGGGACCCTGGAGTGGCTGGGTCAGCGAGGGGAACCCCCATGCCGATCCCTACACCAAGGCGCATGTTGCGCGGAGCGGCAGACTTCCTCTCACATCGACCGTGGCGCGCTATTTCATAGCCCGTACCGACAACGCTGGCCGGAGCCTTCGTTCGGACTGTGAATATGCGGTCGAGGGCTTTCCGCTCAACTCGCGCTGGTGGTCGCTCGCCGTCTACGACGAATATGGCGGACTGATAGAGAATCCCTCGGCGCGCTACAGCTTCAACAGCGAGGAGATGCTTCGACACGCCGATGGCACCTTTCGCGTCAGCCTGGCGCGCAACGCGCGCCCCGAGAACTGGCTGCCGAGCGGCGCCGCGGATCAGCACCTCGTGCTGCTGTTACGCATCTACAGCCCGCGTGACACCGACGCCTCGGGCATCGGCCTGATTCCAAACGATCGGCTGCCCAAGATCGAGCGCACATCATGCGAGTAAGGCTCCCTGGACTCTATATCGTGCTCGGACTGGTCCTTGCCGGCCTCATACACATCGTGGCCGTGCTCACGCTGCCGATGCTCGCCCCCAGGAATGCTCATGCCCGGCTGGCGGCGCTCGGACCGGCCAATACGATGATCGAACTGCCGCCGGCAACTCCCGGCCGGCAGGTCATGCCGATGATGGCGCCGGACGTGCGCTATGCGTTCTGCCGCTTCGATCTCGCCAATGGTCCGGTGCGGCTCAACGCCAAGGTTGCCGATGAGCTTTGGCTGATTGCGCTCTACACGCCGGAGGGCGAGAACTTCTATTCGGTTGCCGGCGCCGATATGAAGCGGGCGGAGATTGATCTCGTCATCGCCGCCGCCGATCAGACTGTTGAGGAGGCTAGCGTCGACGCTCCCGAGTCGTCCGACGATGTCATCGTCGTCAGTTCGCCGGTCACGGAGGGAATCGCTCTGATACGGGCGCCTTTGGCCGGTCCAAGCCGTGCGGATCGCGCCGAACGGGCTTTAAAAGCCACCTCCTGCACGCCTTACACGAAATCCGGCTGACGGTTCTATTTCTTGCGGCCGCGCTGAACGCGCCGGCCCGATGGTGTGCCGGCCTGATCTGGTTCCTCGTGCGCGGCGCGGCGGTCGATCCTCACTCCGGGAAAGATGATGATTTCGCCGAGTGAGCCCTCGACCGGTTCCGCGCTCCGGATTGCCGCCTCTTCGCTGCGGCGAAATTCAAGGATGATCCCCATGTCCAGTCTCCACCGGTGGCTCGCGCCTCGCTAGATCGCGGACGCCACATCGACAGTATTAAGCTGCCGGTAAGGTTAACCAAGTCCTAACCGCCGCCGGTTCGGTTTGGCGTTCTCCCCATCAATCTTCGACTGCCTCATCGCCGAGAAAATGCCGTCCGGCCCTATCCTCGACCTCGATGATCCAAAGGTCCGGGTCGAAGTCCCGCTGGCGAGCGAGATAGCCGGTCGCCTCGCCTTCGCTTACCGGCTCACGCCCCAAACAGCGCACCCACCGCCTCTCGGTCTCGCTCTCAACCAGCCCGGCCGGCGCCGGCCCATAGAGGAATACAGTGCCGTCGAGCCTATCGATGCAGATGAAGATCGCGCCTGCCGCCTCGTCCCCGCGCCGCACAATGACGACGGGAACAGCCTCGGCTTGGCAGCGGCGGATATACGCCCTGACCCAGATCTCGCTTTTGATTCGCATGGGAACTCTGGCCCTGGCGCCAGAGCTTAGTGCTCCGCGGCCATCTTGGTCGGGTCGCGCCCTGTGACCCGCTTCAGCTCGCTTAGCAGATCGGGCGTGATCCGTCCTGTCTCGGGCATCTTGCGATCATGTTGGAAGGCTGTGATCGCGTGCGCCGTGGCGCTGCCCAGCGCCCCGTCCACCGGACCCGGCGCATAGCCGAGATCGGAGAGGACTTTCTGCACCGACTTCACGTTGGCAACATCCTTGGTGTCGGCGCGGGCGGATTCCCCGGCAACCGATCCGGTCGCGCCGGCAGGCGGCACGGGGCCAAGAAGGATGTTGCGCAAGAGTTCGTCGCTGGCGACGCCGGTGATCGGCAGGTCGTGAGCCTTTTCATAGGCCGAGATCGCCGCCTCTGTCTTCTCGTTTGGCTGGCCGTCCGCCGGCCCAACATCGAAGCCGCGCGTTGCAAGCTCCCGTTGTACCGCTCTGACGACGAGCTGCGGGGTCCCTTTCTCAACGTCCAATGGAGGCAGATCGGTGCTCACCGGTGGGAGCGATGTCATCTCGACGGCCGAGTTGACGGGCGCCGGACGCGCCGCGACGGCGGCGCTGCTATGCAGATCCTGCAAATAGAGCGCGTTGTAAATGATGCTGCCGGTCAAACCCAAAAAGGCCAGGAACACGAGTCGCGGTGCTAATACGCCCATCGCTCAGGGTGAACTCAAAGGATGCCAAGTGCCGAGACGCGTCATGCCCCTCCGCGTGGCCATTTTGGCGTCCGAAACTAAAGAGATGCTAAACGGGGCCTGACGCCCTGGCGTCCAAGCATCCTTCGTTGGCACCATCATGCCGCCGAAACCGCTGGGGGCCTTTGCAGGGGTTCCTCAACCGATTCGCCCGCGCCATCGACAGGCAGGACGATCGTGGCGATGGTACCCTCCCCGAGCATGCTGGCGAGCTCGAGGGCGCCGCCATGGAGCCGTGCCAGGCCCTTCACCACCGAGAGGCCGAGACCTGCCCCCTCATAGCTCCGGTCATAGGAGGTGTCGGCCTGGACGAAGGGATTGCCAAGCTTCGACAAATCTTGCTCGGCGATGCCGATGCCGTTGTCGGCGACGATAAATTCCACGCTTTCGCCGACCCGCCGGGCAGAGACGCGCACCCAGCCGCCGGGATCGGTGAACTTGATGGCGTTCGAGATCACATTCAGCAGCATCTGCTTGCAGGCGCGTTTGTCGGCTGGAAGCTCGGGGATGCCGGGCATCACATCTACGATCAGCGACAGCGACCGCTGCTCGGCTGTGTGCCGCATGATATCGCAGCACGACTTGATCAGGGACGCCACATCGAACGGCTCCTTGACGATCTTGAACTTGCCGGCCTCGATCTTCGACATGTCGAGGATATCGTTGACGACATTCAACAGGTGCTCGCCGCTTTCATGGATGAGCCGTGCATAGTCACGGTAACGCGGTTCGCCGAGCGAGCCAAACAGCTCGCGACTGAGAATCTCCGAGAATCCGATCACGGCGTTGAGCGGCGTGCGCAGCTCATGACTCATATTGGCGAGGAACTGCGTCTTGGCGCGACTTGCGCTTTCGGCGTCGTCGCGGGTGCGCGTCAGATCGGCTTCCTGCGCCTTGCGATCGGAAATGTCGCGGGTGACGGCCACGATGCCCGGACGATCCAGCGCCTCGCCGCCCGACACCGGCAGTGGTCGGCAGCGCATTTCGACCCACACATAGCGCGCCGCTTCGGCCGGGCCCGCCCGCCTAACCCTAAACTCGACTGCCATCGGCTCGTTATTGGCGAACGATCGCGAGAGCGCCGTCATGTAAGCGGGCCGGTCGGCGACATGAACCCGCTCGAACAAACCGTCCCCCGTGATTTTCTGCGCCGCCTCGCCAAAGAGCTGCTGCGCCGCGAGCGACGCGAAGACGACGCGGGCCTTCTCGTCATGGCGGGTGATCATGTCGGTCGCGTTCTCGGCCAGCAGGCGATAACGCTCTTCGCCGGCCTGGACCGCGTTCTCCGATTGCCGATGCACCAACTGAACCATCACCGCCAAGGCCGCGGCATAGGCCATCGCGCTCATCGCGCCGATAAAGGCGAGCAGCATGGGCGACAGCGGCATCGCTTGCGGCGCCTGCATGTATCCCAGCCATTGGGCCGCGGCGAGAATGACCAGGCCTAGGCCGGCGACGCCCGCCGCCCAAGCGACGATGCGCCGGTCGGTGGTAAGAGCAGCCTCCAGCGGCACGGCCACCATCCACGGGAGCAGCCAGGAGGCGAGCCCACCTGTGAGCCACGCACAATAGGTGACCAGGCCGGCGAAATTCGCCGCTGAGGCCAGATGCGCAGCAGCGAACTTGCCGGTCCGCGACAAGAAAATCGCGATCCCGATCGGCGACAGCAGCCAAAGGAAGGCGGCGGCCGTGAATAGCGACGGCTTGCCGCTGACCACCAAATAGACGGGGAACACGCAAAGCGCGACCAGGCCGCCGAGCAGATGGGAGGCGATAAAGGATTGATGGCGGGCGGCCGTCAGGGGGTCGCCACGGGCGGAATCGTGCACGAGCGAGCAAAAATAGGCTGAAAGCCCCCGTACGCTGTCACTAGCAAACACGTGCATCTCGGAGCGGGCCAAACACCGCTGCGTCCCCGATTGTCTTGGTTTTGATTATTATCGCCCGCACTTAAGGAAGCATAAAGCGGGCTCGAAGCCCCAAACGGGTGCAGCAAGGTCAAGAACTCGCGTGAAACCGGCCCCGATCCGTATTTTCCCTAAAATTTGAGACAATTCTACAGCAATCGGTAATCAAGTATTACTGAAGTGCTAATCATATGAACCACAGAATCGATTGAAATTTTCGAATCAACTTTATTGATTGCAGTCAAACTCCCTTATTTCATCTGCGCTATAGTGTTCGCGTTGAGGGGAAGGATAGCGGCAAAAGCCGCAGGATTTAACAGAGAGGGCAAAGCAATGCTGTTCCTGGTTAGGACAGCCTTCTGGCTGATGATCATCGTTCTGCTGCTGCCGACCGACGCGCAGCAGCGCAGTGAAGTCTACGGCACCGCGCAGGCTGCGGTGAACGACGTGGCCTCATTCTGCGACCGCAATCCGGAGACCTGTGCCAGGGGCAAGGATGCGTTTGGCGTGTTCGTGCAGAAGGCGCAGTTTGGTGCACGCATGTTGATGGATCTCATCAACGGCCGCACCGAGAGTGGCACCGAGGAAGACACCAGCGGCTCCGAGGCACGCTTATTCGAGCCGGCGCGCTTCGACATGAGCTCCTCGCAGGACACCCTTAGTCCCGAAGATCGCGAAGAGGCCTGGTCTGGGCCCGATCCGGCCGGAACCTAGGCATCGCCGGCTGCAACTGTCTGGCTGATTTTCGCAATAGGTTTGGCAGCCCCCGCCTGCCAAAGGGCGCGCGATTGGGATGGTTTCTGCCCTTTCCCTCTCAATCTGCGCGCCCCAATTTTCGCGCCGAAGCCGGTCGCAGCCCCCTCTGTTCCCGCCTATATTGAGTTGATGGACACACTCAGCCCGACGCGCGGGATTTCCAGTTTCGACGAGATCCTGGCCGATTTCGAGCTTCTCGACGATTGGGAAGACCGCTACCGCTACGTCATCGAGCTGGGCCGCCGGCTCGAGCCGTTGCCCGAGGACGAGCGCTCCCCCGCCAACAAGGTGCAAGGCTGCGTTAGCCAGGTGTGGCTCGCCACTCATGTCGATCAGAGTGGCGCCGCGCCGCGCCTGAGCTTCATCGGCGACAGCGACGCCCATATCGTCCGCGGCCTGATCGCCATCCTCTTCTCCCTCTACTTGGGCAAGACCGCAGCGGAAATCGCGGATATCGATGCCGGCCAAAAGCTCGGCCTGTTGCATCTCAATGAGCATCTGACCCCGCAGCGGTCGAATGGCCTCATGGCCATGGTCAAGCGCATCCGGCGCGACGCCGAGACTGCTCTGAGCCAGCGCACGCCGCATTAGCCGAGCCGATCACGACTCGCCGTCGGCACCCCCGCCGGATCGCCACGCATCGATCGTGGGCCGATAGTCCTCACTGCCCCAATGACGAAGACTTCGTCTTGCTGGCTTCGGCTGGTGGTTGCCGCCCAGGCCGTGCGACTCCAGCGCCCGCCGCGTGTTCGGACCGATCGCCGAAGCGGGCGCCGCCGCCTACGCAAGACCGCGCGATTTGCCGAAGCTGATTGCACTTTGGCCGCACGAGCTCGACGATTCGAGCCCCGAAGGGTGCCGCCGCATCCCTTGCCAAACTTCGCCGCGCGCTCAGAGCGGAGCGAAGGCGCGCCCTGTCAGGCCATTGGAGCTATGACCTGAACCGGCATCTCGGCCTGCTGAGTGCTTATAAAGGGGAGCTTGCCGGCCTCGGCCGGCTCGAGCGTTAGCCGAATTGCACGCGTCGCGGCAGCGGCTGCGCATGCGGCTGAGGACGGGGATAGCACAGGAGCGGGCGCTCGGTCGGCGCCCGATCGCTCTCGGTGGGACCGGCCACGTCGTAACACAGGATCCGATCGACCCGCCCACCGTCCTCCGACAGCGGCAGCCTTAGCCAAAACAACACGACATGATCGCGGTCCTTGGCGGGGCCCCGCACGACACCATGGAGCGGTAGACTTTGCTCCACCACCCGATCATGGATGCGGCGCCAATAATCGGCGCAGTCGCCAGAAAACACCTCGCCGGCGCGCTTGCCGGTGATTTCCTGGCCGTAGATGTCGTGGAGCCGCGTCCCAGCCAGCCTGAAGGAGGCCTTGTCCAGGCCCTCCCTGACATCGATCAGGCCGATGCACGGCAGTAGTTTCGGCACCTTGAGAGGATCGAGATCGGACCTGGCGGGCATGCGCCGGACACCGGCCGACCCATGCCAATAGTCGAATAACTCACGCTGTCCCTGCACGACGAGCTGAGCTCGAAAGGCGCGTCCGGACGGCATTCTTATCCCCCTGCCGCAGGCCTTGAACGACCCGCGAATCGTTCGTCTTCGTCCGACTATGTGGAGTTCGCGCCCGACTTGCAAGCAAGGAAAGCCAGATTCACTAAGAGTCACAAAGGCTTGTGGTAACACTTAAGGCGACTACTCGATCTTGGGAGGCGTAAGGCCGGCCCGGCGAGAAATTGCCGCACCCGCTCCCAGTGAACGAGACGTCGATTCGCGACCGCTACCGGCGCCGCTGCCCAAGACCCATGCGCTTGGCGAGGTCGGAACGGGCCGCCGCATAGTTGGGCGCAACCATCGGATAATCGTGCGGCAGGCCCCATTTTTCCCGGTAATCTTCGGGCGACAGATCGTAATGGGTCCGCAAATGGCGCTTCAGCGATTTGAACTTCTTCCCGTCCTCGAGGCAAATGATGTACTCGGGCGTGACCGATTTCTTGACCGGGATGGCGGGCTTCAGCTCCTCTCTGGCGGGCTGGCCGGAGCTGCTTGAGGCTTTGCTCAGCGCATCGAACACATTGTGAATGACACCAGGAAGGTCGGTCGCGACAACCGTGTTGTTGCTGACATAAGCCGAGACGATCTCAGCGGTGAGTTCGACGAGTTCGTTTTTCTCCAGATTCGCTTCCATGAATTGGCTCCTTGATCCTGGTTATCTCCGGTCCACCAAGCACCTCACCCCACTTTGCGGGTGCTTGGGCATCTCCCGGGCCGAGATGACTCTTGAGTCACCAGATTACGCCGTTTTTGTGACGTGAAATTACAATGTTTCTCAACTACAGAATGTCTTGAACGTCTATGAGCGAAGCTCATTTGCCCCCTATAGGCAATTTTTGGCGAAACCGCAACAAACCTGTTCTGGCGAACACTGCAAGGCGGGGGAAATGATAAATGAAGCAGAGACTTTCTTTTACCGAAATCGGCTCCCATCTCTATTTAACATTCACCTAGAGCTGTATTATTCCATTTCGACAACTCCCCAGTTCGGCCGCTCTATCGACCAGACAACTCCGCGGGAATCAAGCCTGCGTGAGTAGCGAGGCTCAGCTCTTCGGAGCATCCGTCCCGATGCTTATATTGTATCCGAACAAATGCACCCGAACCGGAAAGTGTTCCATCGATGAGCAAAGCTGACAAAGTCGAGACCAAGGATAACGGCAAGGTCGCAGCGTCTGAGGCCGAGTGGCGTAAGAAACTTACTCCTGAGCAGTTCCACGTTACGCGCCAGCACGGCACCGAGCGTGCCTTTAGCCATCCCTATCATGAGGAGAAACGGCCGGGCATGTACCGTTGTGTTTGCTGTGGAGCGCCCCTTTTCAGCTCGGACACCAAGTTTGACTCCGGCACCGGCTGGCCCAGCTTCTATGCCTCCGTAGGAAAAGAGGCGGTGAGCGAGCACGAAGACCGTAAGTTCTTCATGCGTCGCACTGAGGTCCGTTGCGCCAAATGCGAGGCTCATCTCGGCCATGTGTTCCCCGACGGGCCTAAGCCGACGGGTGCGCGCTATTGCATCAATGGTGTAGCCTTGGAGCTCGATACCGACGAGTCGGGCGGCAAGAGCAGCGCATAGTCCTCAAAGCATGAGCACCAAGCTTTCCCGCGCGCGGACTCCCCGCGCCGATCGCCTTCCCATGACCTCGGTGCATCACGGCATCGCGCGGGTGGACGATTACGCTTGGCTCCGCGCCCCGAACTGGCAGGCGGTGATGCGGGATCCCGCCCTGCTCGCTCCGGAGATCAGGGCCTATCTCGAAGCCGAGAATGCCTACACCGAAACGGTCATGGCCGACACCGAAGCGCTGCAGGCGCGGCTCTTCGCCGAGATGAAGGGCCGCATCAAGGAGGACGATGCCAGCGTCCCCGCGCCCGATGGGCCCTTCGCCTATTACACGCGCTTCGTGGTCGGCGGCCAGCATCCGCTGTTCTGCCGGAAACCAAGGGACGGCGGCGCCGAGCAAGTTCTGCTCGATGGCAACGCGCTGGCCGCGTCGCATGCCTATTTCCGCATCGCCGGCGTCACCCACAGCCCCGACCACCGCCTGGTCGCCTATGCGGTCGACACCAAGGGCTCCGAGTTCTACTCCGTCAATGTCATCGACGCCGCGACCGGCACCCTCGTCGATGCCCGCATTGCCGATAGCAACGGGTCGCTGGAATGGGCTGCCGACAGCCGGACCCTGCTTTACGTCTGGCTCGACGAGGAGCATCGGCCGCGCCGCGTGTTGCGGCACGCGGTCGGCACCGATACCGCCGACACTCTCATCTACGAGCAGGCCAATCCCGGCTATTTTCTTGGCCTCGGCACGACCCAGGATCGCCGGCTCCTCCTGCTCAGCGTCCATGACCACGAGACGGCGGAGATCAGCTTGCTCGATGCCGCCGATCCTGCCGGTACCCCGCGCCTGGTGGCGGCGCGCGAGCCTGAGCACGATTATTCGGTCGAGCATCATAACGACCGGCTGATCATCCTGACCAATTCAGATGGCGCCGAGGACTACCTCATCGTCGAGGCGCCGGCCGACCATCCCGGCCGCGAGAACTGGCGCGAAATCGAGCCGCACAAACCCGGCCGGCTCATTCTCGACGTGGTGACCTACAAGGACTTTCTGGTGCGGCTGGAGCGCGAAAATGGACTGCCGCGCATCGTCGTACGGCGCTTCGCCGACGGCGCGGAGCATGCCATCGCCTTCGACGAAGAAGCGTACGCGCTCGGCATTTCTCCCGGCTACGAATACGACACGCCGGTTCTGCGCTTTACCTACTCGTCGATGACCATGCCGGCGCAGGTGTTCGACTACGACATGAACACGCGGAAACGCGTGCTTCGCAAGACTCAGGAAGTTCCGAGCGGTCACGATCCTGCCCTCTATGTCACGCGCCGGGTCATGGCGCCGGCCAAGGACGGCGAGACGGTGCCGGTGTCCCTGCTCTATCGCAAGGACACCAAGCTCGACGGCAGCGCGCCGCTCCTGCTCTATGGCTACGGCGCGTACGGCATGACCATCCCGGCCGGGTTCTCCACCAACGCGCTCAGCCTGGTCGATCGCGGCTTCGTCTATGCCATCGCCCATGTTCGCGGCGGCAAGGACAAGGGCTATCGCTGGTACAAGGACGGCAAGCGCGCCAAGAAGGTGAACAGCTTCAGCGATTTCGTCGCCGCCGGCGAATTCCTCGCCGCGCAAGGTTTCACTTCGCGTGGCAACATCGTGGCCCATGGCGGCAGCGCCGGTGGCATGCTGATGGGGGCGGTGGCCAATCTGGCGCCCGATCTGTTTCTCGGGTTGATCGCCGAGGTCCCGTTCGTCGACGTGCTGACCACCATGCTCGACGACAGTCTGCCGCTCACCCCGCCGGAATGGCCGGAATGGGGCAACCCGATCGAGAGCGAAGCGGACTACCGCACCATCGCCGCCTACTCGCCTTACGACAATGTGCAAGCAAAGGCCTACCCCAACATCCTCGCGCTGGCGGGTCTCACCGACCCGCGCGTGACCTATTGGGAGCCGGCCAAATGGGTGGCGAAGCTGCGCGAGCTTGCCACCGGCGATCCGCTCATACTGCTGCGGACCAATATGGAGGCCGGCCATGCCGGCGCCTCGGGGCGCTTCGAGCGACTGAAGGAAGTGGCGCTGTCTTATGCCTTCGCGCTGAAGATCGCCGGGATGGCGCCTTGACGAGACTTTGCCGCACCCACGAATCCCGGCACATTGGCACCCCATGCTGATCGCCCGCGACAAGTCCCAATTGCTCATCGTCGACGTCCAGGACAAGCTGCTTGAGGCGATCTCCGGCAAGGACCGGGTGGTTGAGCGCTGCGTGCGGCTGGTACGCGCGGCGCGAGCGCTCGGCGTGCCGATCACCCTGTCGGAGCAATACCCGCAAGGCTTGGGGCCGACCGTCGATGCGATCCGCGAGGCCTCCGCCAATGCCGGCTTCGTGGTCGACAAGATCGAGTTCTCCTGCCTGAGGAGCGACCCCTTGCGCGAAAGGCTGCATGAGCTTCGCCGTCAGGGCCGGCCGCAGGTGGTCATCGGCGGCATCGAGGCTCATGTTTGCGTGCTGCAAACTGCGATCGACCTGGAGGCGCAAGGCTTCGAGGCCTTCGTCGTCGCCGATGCCATCGGCTCGCGCTCCAAGGTCAACCGCAAGCTCGCCATGAACCGTCTCATGAAGGCCGGCGCCGATATCGTCGATAGCGAGATGGTGCTGTTCGAATGGCTGGAGCGCGCCGGCACCCCGGAATTCAAGGAACTGCATGCTCTGATCAAGTAGGTCTTTGCCGGAATCCTGAAGCAAAGCTGCATGCTTGGTTCATCGCAGGTTCAGGTGGCGCCGTTCAAAGTCAGCACCGTCAGATCCCTGCACTGATGAAAGCAAACCTACCTCGGCACCGGGCGCGGAGTTCAGGGGCTCCGCGCCCACCCTCTCGCATGTTCGGCCAACAGCTTGGCTTGCTTCGCTTGCACGGAACCTTTAGCTTCCGGCAGACTTTTCCCATCTCTGCAACTGCCGGAGCATCGCCGTGGCTTTTGAACTCCCTCCCCTGCCTTATGACTATGAAGCGCTTCAGCCCTACATGTCGGCCGAGACGCTGCACTACCATCATGACAAGCATCACAAGGCTTATGTGGACAATTTGAATAAGTTGCTGCCCGGCTCCGGCTTCGAGGGCATGGGCCTGGAGGAGATCGTCAAGGCGAGTTACGGCAAAAACGCCGGGGTGTTCAACAACGCAGCCCAGGACTTCAATCACATCCAGTTCTGGCCGTGGATGAAGAAGGACGGCGGCGGCAAGAAGGTGCCCGGCTCGGTGCTGGCGCTGATCGACCGTGATCTCGGCGGCTTCGACAAATTCCGCAACGACTTCATCGAAGCCGGCAAGACCCAGTTCGGCTCCGGCTGGTGCTGGCTGGCGCTCAAGAACGGCAAGCTCGAAATCACCAAGACCCCGAACGGCGAGAACCCACTGGTTCATGGCGGTTGGCCGGTGCTCGGCTGTGACGTGTGGGAGCACTCCTACTACATCGACTACCGCAACGAGCGGCCCAAATATCTCGAGGCATGGTTCGACCACCTCATCAACTGGGCGCATGTCGAGGAAATGTTGGCGCTCGCCCCGAAATAGCCGGCGATAACGCCGGCATTTGCGGAGATTTATTCGGATTTGCCCACGTTCGCACCGTCGCGGCGCGCGTGGCTGACGCTATTCCCCGTCTATCCCCGGATTGAGGTCTCGGCGCGGGCGCGTTCCGTGGCTTCGGTCGCTTCCAGCCAGCGCTGCTCGACGGCAGCGATATTGCGCTCGACCTCCGCGCGCGTCTTCATCAACTCGCTGACCGACGGCCCGCCATTGCCGCCCGGGGCGGCGAGCAGCCGGTCGATCTCGGCGCGCCGCTTCGACAGCCGCTCCAATTCGGCCTCGGCCTGCGATAACGTCTTGCGCAAACCCTGCTGGCGCTCGCGCAACTCGGCTGACGAGCGCCGCTCGGCCTTGCGATCGCGCTTGGCGGGTTTCTGGCCGTTCGCCCCGCCGGCCTGCCCCGACCCCAGCACCAGGTCGCGATAATCGTCGAGAGTACCGTCGAACTCCTTGACCGTGCCGGCATCGACCAGCAGCAGCCGATCGGCGACCAGCCCAAGCACGTGGCGGTCATGGCTGACCACCACGACCGCGCCGCCAAAGCCGGCCAGCGCCTCGACCAGCGCATCGCGGGCGTCGACATCGAGATGATTGGTCGGCTCGTCGAGGATCAGAATATGCGGCGCCTCGCGCGTGATCAGCGCGAGCGACAGCCGCGCCCGCTCTCCGCCCGACAGCTGCCGCACCGCGACATTGACTTTGTCGCCCGAGAAGCCGAACCGGCCGAGCTGCGTCCGCACCGCGCCGGGTGAAGCCGACGGCAACAGCCGCTGCATGTGCTGGAGCGGCGTGTCGTCGGCAACCAGTTCCTCGATCTGATGCTGGGCGAAATAGCCGACCTGCAATTTTCCCGAGGCCACGACCGAGCCCGACATCGGCTTCAACTGCCCCGCCAGCAGACGGGCCAGAGTCGTCTTGCCGTTGCCGTTGCGGCCCAATAGCGCCACGCGGTCGTCGGGATCGATGCGCAGATCGAGCCCCGATAGCACCGGCACGCCGGGCACATAGCCGACCGCGACGTCGTCCAGCACCACCAGCGGCGGGCGGAGTTCCTTGGGGCTCGGAAAATCGAACACCACCGAAGCGTCCTGCACCGCGGCGGCGATCGGCCCCATCGCCGCCAGCGCCTTCAGCCGGCTTTGCGCCTGGCGCGCGGTGTGCGCCTTGTAGCGCCAGCGATCGACATAGGCCTGAAGCTTCTTGGCCTTGGCCTCCTGCTGCTTGCGGGTTGCCTCGGCCTGGACCTGACGTTCGCTGCGCTGCCGGACGAACGAATCGTAATTACCCTGATAGAGCGATAGGCCCCCCCGCTCGAGCGACAGCGTGTAGTCGACCACATTGTTGAGCAGATCGCGCTCGTGACTGACCACGATGAGACTGCCGCGATACGACTTGAGAAAGGATTCGAGCCAAACGGCCGCTTCGAGATCGAGATGGTTCGACGGCTCGTCGAGCAGCAGCAGATCGGGCTCCGAGAACAGCAACCCGGCGAGCGCGACCCGCATGCGCCAGCCGCCGGAAAAGCTGTCGAGCGGGCGGTGCTGCGCCGCGTCAGGAAAGCCGAGGCCGGCGAGGATGCGGGCGGCGCGGGCCGGCGCGCCATGGGCATCGATGGCATTGAGGCGCTCATGGATCTCCCCGATACGATGCGGATCGTGGGCGTGCTCGGCTTCCTCGAGCAGCAGCGCTCGCTCGGTCGCCGCCGCCAGCACGGCTTCGAACGGGGTGACGGCGCCGCCCGGCGCTTCCTGCGCGACATAGCCGATCTGCGTGCCAGACGGGGCCTCGATGCGTCCCTCGTCGGCCTCGAGAACCCCGGCGATAACCTTGAGCAACGTCGATTTCCCGGCGCCATTGCGGCCGACCAGGCCGACGCGGCTCTTCGGCGGCAACGCCGCGGTGGCGTGGTCGAGAACCAGATGTCCGCCCAAGCGGAGGGTGATGCCGTCGAGCGTGATCATGAGGTTCGACCTGGTAGCACGATTAGGGCGAGAATATAGGGGCTGGGGTCCCCTAGGCTCCGGGCTCAGCCGCCTTTTCTGGTCCGGCTTTTGAGAACATCCGTCAGCGCTTTCGTCGCCAATGGCACGCCGGTCTTGATGATGGTCTTGCCGAGCGTGGTCCAGAAACTATCGCTGCGCGAGCCGCCACCGGATTTCCTGGCCGATTTCTCTTCGGCCTGGACGGACACTTCGTCTTCCCGCTTGGCCATGCGCTTCTGCAACATTTCGTAGGCCGAGTCGCGGTCGACGATTTCGGTATAATCCGTGTCGAGCACCCGCTTGCTGGCCTTGATGATCGCAGCCCGCTCCGCATCGTTGATGGGGCCAACCCGCGAGTTCGGCGGCTTGACCAAAGTCCGCTGGACGATGGTCGGCTGGCCCTTGCCATCCAGGGTCGAGACCAGCGCCTCGCCGATGCCAAGCTCCATGATCGCCTTTTCGGTATCGAAGGCGGGATTGGCGCGGAAGGTTGTCGCCGCGGCCTTCACTGCCTTCTGTTCCAATGGCGAGAAAGCGCGCAACGCGTGCTGCACCCGATTGCCGAGCTGGCGCGACACGGTGTCGGGAATGTCGAGCGGGTTCTGCGTCACGAAATAGACGCCGACGCCTTTCGACCGGATCAGCCGCACCACCTGCTCGACCTTCTCCAGCAGCGCCTTGGGCGCTTCCCGGAACAGGAGATGCGCCTCATCGAAGAAGAACACGAGGTTCGGCTTGTCGGGATCGCCCACCTCGGGCAGTTTTTCGAACAGTTCCGAGAGGAGAAACAAGAGAAAGGTCGCGTAGAGCCGTGGCGACTCCATCAGCTTGTCGGCTGCAAGCACGCCGATAAAACCTCGTTTGCCGTCCTTGAGCATCAGGTCGTTGATGTCGAGCACAGGCTCGCCGAACAAATGACTGCCACCCTGCTGCTCCAGCACCAACAGCGATCGCTGGATCGAGCCCACCGACGCCTTGGTCACGTTGCCGTATTTGGTCGTGAGCGTGTCGGCGCGCGCCGCCAGATCTTCGAGCAGAGCCTGCAAGTCCTTGAGATCGATCAGCGGAAGCTTCTCGTCGTCGGCGATCTTGAAGGCGATGTTAAGCACACCTTCCTGCGCCTCGCTCAAATCCATCAGCCGCGACAGCAGGAGCGCGCCCATCTCCGAGACTGTCGTCCTGATCGGCAATCCCTGCCTTCCCAGCAGGTCCCAAAAGATCACCGGATAGGCCTCGTAGTCGACGGTGTAGCCGATCTCCTTGGCGCGGGCGTCGATCCAGCCCTTCGGCTCGCCTTTCTCGGCGATGCCCGACAGATCGCCCTTGACGTCGGCGCAGAACACTGGGACGCCCGCGTCGGAGAATCCTTCCGCCAAGCCCTGCAGCGTCACGGTCTTGCCGGTGCCGGTGGCCCCGGTGATGAGGCCATGACGGTTGGCGAGCCGGAGCAAGATGAACTCCGGGAGGGACTCCGGCTTGATGCTCTGGCCGATATAGACGCTGTCGTCCGGAGCCTTGGCGTCCGCCGCGCTCTGGATTCCATCGTCCTTGGGCGCTGCCTTGCGCTTCGCCATTTCGGTGCTCTCCTCGATTGCGGTCGGCACTCTAGCTTCTCCGGCCCTCCCCGCAAAGCCGCTGGTCACCGACGCACAGCATGCGCCGCACGGCTTCCGCGCAGGCAAAGCTTCGTGTTAGGAGGACCCTTGGAGCAGCTTAGCGCCCAAGTAGCGCAAAGCGCGGTAGCGCATCTATGGGCTTGACGGCAATGGTGGAACTCTCCCTCGCCCGCGACTTCGCGCCTGCCGACGAGGCGGCGTGGAAGGCCCTCGTCGAAGAGGCGCTCAAGGGCGCGCCTTTTGCCTCGCTCCGGTCCAAGACCTATGACGGCATCGCCATCGAGCCGCTCTACGGCCGCCCGAGCCAGGCCAGCCGCGTCGAGGGCCGGCCCGCGGGCCAGCCCTGGGCCGTCATGCAGCGCATCGACCTGCCCGATCCGGTAGCGGCCAACAAGCAGATCCTCGACGATCTGAATAATGGCGCCAGTGGGCTGACGCTGGTGTTCCAGGGCGCCATCGGCGATTGCGGCTATGCGCTGCCGGCTACCGGCGCCGCGATCAGCACGGCGCTCGACGACATCCATCTCGAAGCCGGTGTCGCCGTCGATCTCGACCTTGGCCGGTCCTCAAAGGACGCGGCCGGACTTCTCGCCACGCTGGTCAAGGCGCGCGGCCTTACGCCTCGATCTGTGGCCATCCGGTTCGGCTTCAATCCTTTGGGCGCAATCGCCACCACCGGCGAGAGCCCGAAGCTCTGGCCGGACATCGCTCCGAATTTCGCCAGACTCGTATCCGATCTCGCCGCGCAGGATTTCACCGGCCCGTTTGCTGTTGCCGACGGCCGCGTCATTCATGCCGCCGGGGGCTCCGAAGCGCAGGAACTGGCCTTCGCGCTCGGCTCTGCCGTCGACTATCTGCGCGCGCTGGAGCAAGGCGGCATCGCGCTCGACGATGCGCACCGCTTCATTTATTTCCGCCTCGCCGCCGACCAGGATCAGTTCCTGACCATCGCCAAGTTCCGTAGCCTGCGGAAACTTTGGACGCGCGTCGAGGAAGCCTGCGGGCTCAAGCCCCTGCCCGCCTTCGTCGCCGCCGAGACCGCCTGGCGCATGATGACCAAGCGCGACACGCATGGGAACATCGTGCGCGGCACCATCGCCGCGCTGAGCGCCGCGGTCGGCGGAGCCGATGCGGTGTGTGTGCTCCCGTTCAGCGCGGCGCTCGGCGTGCCCGATGCATTCGCGCGCCGCATCGCCCGCAACACCCAGACCATCCTGATCGAAGAGTCCAATATCCATCGCGTCGCCGACGCCGCCGCGGGCTCGGGCGCCATCGAGGCGCTGACCGACGCGCTCTGCGCCAAGTCCTGGTCGCTGTTTCAGGACATCGAGCGGGCAGGCGGCGTGGCCAAGGCGCTCGACTCCGGATCGATCCAGGCGGCAATCGCCACAGTGCGGGCCGAGCGCGAGGCCAATATCGCCCGCCGCAAGGACACTCTGGTCGGCACCAGCGACTTCCCCGACCTCGCCGAGGATCAGGTTCCGGTGTTGGCGCCGCCGCGGCTGGCGGTTCTGTCGACCCGCAAGAAGGCGCTGGCCCCGATCCGGCTGGCGGAGCCGTTGGAGCGCCTGCGCGACCGCAGCGACGCCTATCTCGCCGAGCATGGCAGCCGGCCAAAGATCTTCCTCGCCTGTCTCGGCCGGCCGGCGGATTTCAACGCGCGGGCGAGCTTCGCCAAGAGCCTGTTCGAGTCGGGCGGCATCGAAGCGGTGGCAGCAAGCGGCGACAACCTCGCGAAACGATTCAAGGAATCCCGCGCGAAGCTGGCCTGCCTGTGCTCCTCCGACAAGGTCTACGAGCGCGAGGCCGCCGACGTGGCCAAGGTCTTGGCCGAGGCGGGAGCGACGCATGTCTATCTCGCCGGCAAGCCTGGTGCCAATCGAGCCGCGCTGGAGAAGGCCGGCGTTAGCACTTTCCTCCACCAGGGCTGTGATACGCTTGAGGTTCTGACAGCCGCCTATGACGAGGTCTAACCGCCGATGACGCGCATACCCTCATTTGTCGACATGAAATTCGACGGAGGAACCGTCTCGAGCGCCGCGCCGGTTGGCGCGCCGTGGCAGACGCCGGAAGGCATCGCGGTCAAGCCGGCCTATGGCGCGGGCGACCTGAAGGGCCTCGACTTCCTCGACGGCATGCCGGGCGTGGCGCCTTATCTGCGCGGCCCCTACCCCACCATGTATGTGCAGCGGCCCTGGACCGTGCGCCAATATTCCGGGTTCTCGACCGCCGAGGATTCCAACGCCTTCTATCGGCGCAACCTCGCCGCCGGCCAGCAAGGCGTGTCCGTCGCCTTCGACCTCGCCACCCATCGCGGCTACGATTCCGACCACCCGCGCGTGACCGGCGATGTCGGCATGGCCGGCGTCGCCATCGACTCGATCTACGACATGCGCACTTTGTTCGACCACATCCCGCTCGACCGGGTGTCGGTGTCGATGACCATGAACGGCGCGGTGCTGCCCATCCTGGCGCTATTCATCGTCGCCGGCGAGGAGCAGGGCGTGCCGCCGGCGGAATTGTCGGGCACCATCCAGAACGACATCCTCAAAGAGTTCATGGTGCGCAACACCTATATCTACCCGCCGGCGCCCTCGATGCGCATCGTGTCCGACATCTTCGCCTATGCCTCGAAGAACATGCCGAAATTCAATTCGATCTCGATCTCCGGCTATCACATGCAGGAGGCGGGAGCGACCGCCGACCTCGAGCTCGCCTATACCCTGGCCGACGGCATCGAATATGTCCGCGCCGGCGTGGCCGCCGGCCTCGATATCGATGCCTTCGCGCCGCGGCTGTCGTTCTTCTGGGCGATCGGCATGAACTTCTTCATGGAGATTGCCAAGATGCGGGCCGCCCGCCTGCTTTGGGCCAAGCTGATCACCGAGGAATTCAAGCCGAAGGACCCGCGCTCGCTCACGCTCAGGACTCATTGCCAGACCAGCGGCTGGAGCCTGGCCGCGCAGGACGTGTTCAACAACGTGGTGCGCACCTGCATCGAGGCCATGGCCGCGACCCAGGGCCACACCCAGTCGCTGCACACCAATGCACTCGACGAGGCCCTGGCGCTGCCGACCGATTTCTCGGCGCGCATCGCCCGCAACACCCAACTGATGTTGCAGCAGGAATCCGGCACCACCCGCATCATCGATCCGTGGGGAGGCAGCTTCTATGTCGAGCGGCTGACCTACGACCTCGCCGCCCGGGCCATGGCGCATATCGCCGAAGTGGAGAAGTTCGGCGGCATGACCAAGGCGATCGCCGCCGGCATCCCCAAGCGCATGATCGAGCAGGCCGCCACCGCCACCCAAGGCCGCATCGACTCGCGCAAGCAGACCATCGTCGGCCTGAACAAATACCGGCCCGACAGCGAGGCCGATATCGCCATCCTGAAGGTGGACAACCGCGAGGTCCGGCGCCAGCAGCTCGACAAGCTTGCCCGGCTCAAGGCGGAGCGCGACGAAACCCAGGTCCAGCAGGCTCTTGACGCCTTGACCCGATACGCCGAGACAGGGACCGGCAACCTCCTCGAAGGCGCGGTCCAGGCCGCGCGCGTTAAGGCGACGGTGGGGGAAATCTCCTATGCTCTGGAGAAGGTTTACGGCCGCCACCGGGCGGAGGTATCGGCGATCACCGGGGTCTACCGGGCGGAGATGGGTCGCATGGACGGAAGCATGAACCGCATCAAGGAACTGATCGACAGCTTCGAGACCGAGCAAGGGCGGCGGCCCCGCATCCTGGTCGCCAAGATGGGCCAGGACGGCCACGACCGCGGCCAGAAGGTGATCGCTTCCGCCTTCGCCGATCTCGGCTTCGACGTCGATATCGGCCCCCTGTTTCAGACGCCCGAGGAGGCCGCCCGCCAGGCGGTCGAGAACGACGTGCATATCGTCGGCGTGTCGTCGCTGGCCGCCGGCCATTTGACGCTGGTGCCGGCTTTGCGCGAGGCGCTTGAGGAGCAAGGCCGCGGCGACATTATGATTGTGGTCGGCGGCGTGATCCCGCCGCAAGACTACCCCGCTTTGTACGAGGCCGGCGCCAAGGCCATCTTCGGACCCGGCACGCCGATCGCCGACGCGGCCATCGACCTGCTGAAGAAGCTCGGGGCGCAGGCCAAGTCCCAGCAAGCGGCCGAGTAGACCCGCGTGCGGGCGTTAGAAAATTGACATATCTCTTCCCTATCCGTTGCCGGTGAATTCGCACGATACTGACGCGTGGTGTGAATCGGCGCCTTCTCAGGCACCGCATCGGCAACGCCGACGCCGCGCGGGGATAGGGTGGCATGTCCGTCAAGGGTGAGACCGGGACCCGCAGCGCCCCGGCTGCCGGATAGATCTTTGCCCGATCGCGTGACCTGTTCGCCGGCCTGTCCGCCAGCATCATCTCGGTCGCCTACGGACTCTCCTTCGCGGCGCTCATCTTCGCGCCGTCGCTCAACGCCTGGCTCGCTTACGGCATCGCCGCGACCTTTATCAGCAGCGCCATCGCCGCCGCATTCGTGGCCGCCCGCAGCTCGCTCCCCTTCGCTATCGCCGCGCCGGACGGTGCCACTGCCGCGGTAACGGCAACGCTGGCGGCCGCGGTCGCGGAACGGCTGATCGCCGAAGGTCCGCCCGACGACCTCCTCGCCCCGGTGATGATCGCCGTGGCTATAGCCACCGTGCTGACCGGTCGCCGACCTGGGATTTCGGCGATGTCGGCAAATTCCCCTGGCACCTGCTGCCATCGCTCAGCGCCGACATCTTCGCGGTCATGTTCGTGACCGCCATCACCATGCTGCTTAACACCACCGGAATCGAGCTCGTGACCAGGCGCGAGGCCAATCTCCAGCGCGAGTTGACCACGCTTGGCGTCGCCAACATCGCCGCCGCGAGCCTGGGCGGCTATGTCAGCTGCATTTCGCTGAGCCGGACCAGCCTGACCTATGCCGCCGGCGGCCGCAGCCGCATCTGCGGCCTGGCCGTGGCGGCGGTCTCGGGGCTGATGCTGGCGGTCGATCCGAGCTTCCTCGCCTGGGTCCCCAAATTCGTGCTCGGCGGCCTGCTGCTCTATCTCGGCGCCAGCCTGATGTATGAATGGCTGGTCGACGCCGCCCGGCGCATCTCGCTGCTGGAATATCTGTCGCTGCTGGCCATCGCCCTGCTGATCGTGCAGGTCGGGTTCATCGCCGGGGTCCTGATCGGCGTGATCATTGGTTGCGCCACGTTTGCCGTCAGCGCCAGCCGGGGCGATGCCGTCAAATTCACCTTCGACGGCTCCGAATATCGCTCCACCCTCGATCGCGGACCTGACGAGCTCGGCATTCTCACCGCGCATGGCCACGAGATCCAGGGAATGAGCCTGCAAAGCTATCTGTTCTTCGGCTCGGCCAACCGGCTCTATGAGCGGGTCAAGGCGCTGTTCGCCAGCGAGCCTGACTGCCGTTTCCTGGTATTCGACTTCCGCCTCGTAACCGGCCTCGACTCTTCGGCCATGCATAGTTTCACCCAGATCAAACGGGCGGCCGAAGATGCGCGCACCCGCCTGGTGCTGGTCAACTTGCCGAGCGAGCTGCGCAACGCCTTCCGCGCGCGGGGCTTCGTCACCGACGATGTCACCGTATCCTCGGATCTCGACCGCGCTTTGGAGACCTGCGAGCAGGAGGTCATTGCGGCGCATTCGGACGGCGGCGGCGAAACGGGCACCTTGCGCGGCTGGCTGACGCAAACGCTCGGCAGCGCAGAATTTGCCGAGCAACTCTGCCTTCTCTGCGAGCGGCTAGACGTCGGCCAGGACGAGATTATCGCCACGCAAGGCGAGGGCGCCCGCTCGATGCATTTCATCCTCGAAGGCCGGGTGGGCATCATCGTCAAAATGAACGACGGGCGCCAGATCCGCGTCCGCAGCCTCGGGCCCCACACCACCATCGGCGAGATGGGCCTCATCACCCGCCAGATGCGCAGCGCCACCATTCAGGCCGAGGTGCCCAGCGTGCTGTACGAGCTGAGCGCCGAGGCCTATGAGCGACTCACGCGCGAGAACAGCCCGCTGGCTCAAGCCCTGCTGACCTATACCGTCAGAGTCATGGCCGAGCGTTTGGGCTTTGCCAGCCGGGTGATCGGCGTTCTGCGCCGCTGAGCCTTGCGTCGGATCGCCGCAACGCGCTCAGGCTTAACACCAAGACAGGCAGAATTATCGTCTAGAATCATACGCTTGTTCCGTAGTTTGGCATTGGAATAATTGCGATCTTCGTCTCGCTTCAACCAAAGCGATTGCGAGACACGCGGCCGGGCCTGCATGGTTGGCCTGCTGGGCAAAGCAAATTGCGTCACACCTCGAAAGGAGGCGTCATGCGCCTGTTGCTCCTTGCCCTGCTCGCTTGGTTTGGGATTGCTTCCCAAGCGCTCGCTCAGGAATTTTCCCTCACCATCAAGGATCACCGGTTCGAGCCGGCCGCGCTACAGATTCCGGCCGGCACGGCCTTCACGCTGACCGTCACGAATGAAGATGCCTCGCCCGAGGAATTCGAGAGCGACGATCTCGACATCGAGAAAGTCATTGCCGGAGGCGCGAAGGCGGTGATCAAGGTTGAGCCGCTCGATGCCGGCCGCTACGAATTCTACGGCGAGTACCACGAGGATAGCGCCAAGGGCGCCATCCAGGCGAAATAAGCCATGCTCGGCGCTCTTCTCATCGTCTTCCGTGAGGTGATCGAGGCCGGCCTAGTGGTCGGCATCGTGCTGGCCGCGACCCGCGGCATCCCCGGCCGGGGCTGGTGGGTCTCGCTCGGCATTCTGCTCGGCGCGCTCGGCGCCGGCGTCGTTGCCGTCTTTGCCGGAGCGATCTCCAACGCCTTCGCCGGATCGGGCCAGGAGCTGCTTAACGCCGCCGTTCTGATCGTCGCGGTGATCAGTCTGACCTGGCACAATGTGTGGATGGCCGAGCACGGCCGCGAGTTGGCGGCCGATATGCGCCAGGTCGGAACCGACGTCAGTGAAGGCTGCAAGCCCCTGACCGCACTAACCATCGTCGTGCTGCTTGCGGTCATGCGCGAAGGTTCGGAAATCGTGCTGTTCCTCTATGGGATCGTGGTCGCCGGCACCGGCATGGCTTCGCTTTTGACCGGCGGCTCTCTGGGTCTCGTCGCCGGCGCGGCGCTGACCGCCCTCAGCTATTACGGTCTGATCGCCATTCCGACCCGCTACATCTTCTCGGTGACCGGCGTTTTGATCGCCTTGCTGGCCGCGGGCATGGCGGCGCAGGCGGTGCGATTCCTGCAGGCCGCGGGCACCGTCACTGCACTCCGCACCAAGGTTTGGGATACGTCCTGGCTGCTTTCCGATTCGAGCATCCCTGGGCGCATGCTTCACGTTCTGATTGGCTACACCGACAAGCCGACTGCCCTTCAGCTAGTGGTCTATTTTGCTACCTTGGCGACCATGTTCTTGCTGATCCGCTGTCTGCGCCTTGAGCGGCCGGCGCGCCGGGCGAGCTGAAGCCGCATCTCGCTCTTGCCTTCGCGGAGGTTTGCCCGTACGCCGCATGCCATGCACGGCAAGGACACCGCCAAGAAGGACGTCGCGCAGACCGCCAAAGCCATCCGGGCGGGCAACCGGGTGGCGCTGGCCCGCGCCATCACCCTGGTCGAAAGCGCCAAGCCCGAAGATCAGGCCAACGCGCAGGCGCTGCTCGATCTCCTGCTGCCGCATACCGGCAGCGCCATCAGAGTCGGAATCAGCGGTGTCCCGGGCGCCGGCAAATCGACCCTGATCGACCAACTCGGGTTGAACCTCATCGCCCAGGGCCGCAAGGTCGCCGTCCTTGCCGTCGACCCCACCTCGTCGCGCAGCGGCGGCTCCATCCTCGGCGACAAGACCCGCATGGGCAGGCTCGCCGCCGAACGCGATGCCTTCATCCGCCCCTCTCCGGCCGGCGACAGTCTCGGCGGCGTCACCAAAGCCACGCGGGAAACCATCGCGCTGGTTGAGGCCGCCGGCTACGGCGTGGTTCTGGTGGAAACGGTCGGTGTCGGCCAATCGGAAACCGCCGTCGCTAATATGGTCGACGTCTTCGTGGTGGTGGCGATCCCCGGCGCCGGTGATGAGCTGCAAGGCATCAAGCGCGGCCTGCTCGAGCTCGCCGACATCGTCGCCGTCAACAAGGCCGACAGCGATCAGGTCGAGCGCGCCAATCGCGCGGCGATGGAATATCGCACGGCGCTGCACATTCTGACTGCCGGCCACGACAATTGGGATCCGCAAGTGCTGACGCTGTCGGCGCGCGACAACAGCGGTTTGGATGAACTCTGGACTAAGGTCGAAGAGCGGCACGCGGCGCTCGCGTCGTCCGGCGCGCTCAATGAGCGCCGCAGCGACCAGGCCGCGTCTTGGATGCGGGAGATTTTCGAGCAACGGCTGCTGGCCGCGTTCAAAGGCGGCCGACGCGCGGCCCGCCACTTCCAGGAATTAGAGGACAGAGTGCGCGCCGGCGAGATGACGCCTGCTGCCGCGGCGCATGAGCTTGGGCGGATTGCCGGCATTAAGGACCCCGACTAGACGGCCCAAATTCGCTTCCCTCGCGCACGCGCCCCAGGTAAGCCCAAGACCATGATAAGGCCGCGCGTCCTCCTTACAGGCTTTGGCCCCTTTCCGGGTGTCCCCGAGAATCCTTCGGCCTGGCTCGCCGAGACCTGCGCGGGTTCGCCGGAAATCGACGGCGAGCTGCATCTCCAAATATTGCCCACCGAATGGGACGCTGCCGCGCTCATGCCTCGCCTCTATGCGAACCTGCAACCGCATGTAATGATTCACTTCGGCGTCAGCGAACGCGCCAACGCGTTCCGCATCGAGCGTTCGGCGCATAACCGCGCCGCGCTGCGCGCCGATGCCAGCCAGGCTTTGCCGGCGGGCCGAGTGATCCACGCCGAGGGACCCAATCGCCTCGACACCGCCCTGCCGGCCAGCCGGCTCGCCGCGCATCTCAGAACATCCGGCCTCCCCGCCGTGACGTCGCGTTCGGCGGGCAGCTATCTCTGTAATTTTCTCTATTACCATTCGCTCGACTGGGCGCGCCGGCAACCGGACCCTCGTCTGGTCCTGTTCGTGCATGTCCCGCCTCTGACCGGCCAAGGCGGCACGTTCAGCGCGGAAGAGCTTCTGCGCGGGGCGCATGAGACCGTGCGCTTCGTGCTCGCCTGCGCCGGCGCTCACGCGTCGCCAGAATCCGTCAGTAGCCCGACATTCGCGCGCGAAGCGGCACTGGCGAGCGCAAGGATGGCCAAGTAATGGGTGTGGGTCGCCGGCAAGTCTTGCTGGGCGGGTTGGGACTGGGCCTCGCCGCCACCGCCGGACCGCGCACAGGCGCGGCGTATGACGAGCCGGACTCCTCCCAAGCCCTCAGCACTTATGGCATCGTGCCGGCGGGCGGCGAGCTCGACCAGACGGCGACGCTGCAGCTCGCCGCCGACCAGGCCGCCGAAACCGGCCTGCCGCTGTTCCTTCCCGCCGGCATTTATTCCGTTAGCCGCCTGACCCTCAAATCCGGCACCCAGATCGAAGGCGTGCCGGGACGCTCGATCCTGCGCTGCCGCGATGGCGGCGCGCTGCTGAGCCTGGAAGGCGTGGAGAATGTGCGGCTGGCCGGCCTTGTGCTCGAGGGCGAGGCCAAGCCGCTTGGCGAGGGCGGCGCGCTGCTCGCCGCCACCGAGGCGAAGCATCTAGATCTCGCCGGCTGCCGCTTCCTCGGCAGCGCCGAGAATGGCGTGGTGCTGCGCAAGGTGTCGGGCTGGATCAAGGATTGCGAGATCGCCGATGCCCGCAAAGGCGGTCTGTTCAGCGAAGATGCGAACGGGCTCGAGATCGCCCATAACCATGTGCATGACTGCGGCGATAACGGCATCATGGTGTGGCGGTCCACGCCGGGAGAGGACGCCACTATCGTTTCGGCCAACCGCATCGAGCGCATCGCCGCCAAGAGCGGCGGCAGCGGCCAGAACGGCAACGCCATCAGCATCTTTCGCGCCGGCTCGGTGCTGGTCAGCGGCAACCGCATCGCCGATTGCGCGTTCTCGGCGATCCGCTCCAATTCCGGGTCCAACTGCCAGATGACCGGCAATTCCTGCGCCCGACTCGGCGAGACCGCTCTATGGGCCGAATTTTCGTTTGAAGGTGCCGTGATCGCCAACAATCTGATCGACAAAGCGGCGACCGGCATCTCGGTCACCAATTTCAACGAGGGCGGCAGGCTGGCGGTGGTGCAAGGCAATCTGATCCGCAATTTGTTCCTGCGCAAAGATGCCGTGCCGAACGGCGTTGGCATCGGCGTGGAAGCCGATAGCGTGGTGACCGGCAATGTCATCGAAGGGACGATCGCCTACGGCATCATCATCGGCTGGGGCCGCTATCTGCGCGACGTAAGCGTCACCGACAATCTCATCCGCAACGCCTTTATCGGCATCGGCGTGTCGGTCGATCCGTCGGCGGGCACCGCGCTGATCACCAACAATCTGATCACCGGCGCCAAGGACGGCGGCATCCGCGCCATGAGCGGGCATACCCCGACCGGGCCCGACCTGGCGAAGGCCAGCGCCGAGGCCTATAGCAACCTCGCGGTCTACGCCAACGTCGCCCGCTAGAGCCGCGAAATGAATCGGAAAATGTTGCGTGCCGCTCACCGCCTGCGGCGTTCGGCCTGAGGGCGAGGCGCAGCGTCAACCGCGCCGATGGCGCGGCGCAGACCGGCGCTGGCAGTTATGCGGCCAACGCTGATGCCCCGCCAATTGAACATCTCGCCATCGAGCTGATCGGCCAGCGCAGAACGCGCCTCGGGCAGCAGCGCCGCTAGCACTTCGGCGAGCGCCCGTTCCGCCCCGCGCTTGGCGCCATCATCGATTTTGAGCGCGAGACCAAGCCCAAGCTCCGGCAGCGCCGCGCAATGCACCCCCTCGGCGCCGCCTTTGACGAATAGTTCCGGAGCGAGCGCGCGCATGGCGATGGTGTCGAATCGGCCCTCGCCTGCCACCAGCACCGGTGCGGCAAAGCAGGCCTGCATGAGCCTTGCGGCCGCAGCGGCCCGCGCGGGCGCGAGATCCTCCCCGGTGCCGAACCGGGCAAAGGCGCGCGCCAAGGCGCTAAGCGGCAGCGACCAGGTCGGCAGCGAGCAGCCGTCCACGCCCATGCCAGCGCGTTCCAACCGGACTCCGCAAGTCTCTGAAATGATTCCGGCGATCATCACCTGTAGCGTGTGATCCGGCTCCTCGTAGCCACGCGGATCGAGGCCGAGATGCACCGCGGCGGCGAGCATCCCGGCATGTTTGCCCGAGCAATTATTGTGGATGGCTTCAGGGCGGCGCCCGGACTTGATCAAGTCGCGCGTGGCCTTGTCGCTCACCGGCCAATGCACGCCGCAAGAGAGGTGACTCTCGTCGAGCCCTGCCTTGGCCAGCAGGCGTCTCACCGCCTCGATATGCACCCGGTCGCCGCTATGGGACGCGCACGCGACCGCAAGCTCGTCGTCGCCTAGTCCGAATGCCTCGGCCGCCCCGCTCTCGACCAACGGCAGCGCTTGCAGCGCCTTGACGGCCGACCGCGGATAGATCGGCCGCTCCACATCGCCGAGCGCCAGCACGAGCCGGCCTTCGGTGTCGGCAATGGCGATGGCGCCGGTGTGGGCGCTCTCGACGATGGACCCCCTTGTGACCTCGACCAGCACCGGATTGGCGGATGTGGGTTCACTCATGGCGGATGGAACCGCGCCGTCAGCGTCGCGCCGCGGCGTCTGTCTCGGCGGCGAGTTCCGTGGGCACGCCCGCCGCATGCTTCGAGGCGCGGATCACCAGCGTAGTCTTGACGCTCGCCACGTTGGGTGCCGCCGTCAGCTCGTGGATGATGAACTCCTGGAACGCGCTCAAATCCCGCGCCACGCATTTCAACAGGAAATCAATCTCGCCCGACAGCATGTAGCAATCCCGCACGATCGGTGAGCTCCGCGCCCGCTCCTCGAAGGCGATGAGATCGGCCTCGGCCTG
>JBBQXL010000012.1:0-47788 GCA_038209695.1 Hyphomicrobiales bacterium | reverse complement strand
GTCGCTCGACCGGCTCAAGGGTGCGCTGGTCGGCCGTAGCCACCGCCAGCCTGATACTTTGGCCAGGCTCGCGCTCGCGCTCAAGCGCACCGCCGAGCTGCTCGAGTTGCCGCCCGGTTACCGCGTGGCGATCGTGCCCGCGTCCGCACACCGGCGCGGTGGAGATGGCGCTGTGGTCGCTGCTCGGCGCGCGCGGCGTCGATGTGCTGGCCTGGGAAGCATTCAGCCGCGATTGGGTCACCGACATCGTCGAGCAGCTCAAGCTCAAGGACGTGCGCGCGCTGCTGGCGCCTTATGGCGAGCTGCCGGATCTTGCCCAGGTCGATTGCGACCGCGACGTGGTGTTCGCCTGGAACGGCACCACGTCGGGCGTGCGTGTGCCCAATGCCGAGTGGATCGCCAGTGACCGTAAGGGGCTGACCATTTGCGACGCGACCTCTGCGGTGTTCGCGCAACAGATCGATTGGCGGAAGCTCGATGCGGCGACCTTCTCCTGGCAGAAGGTGCTCGGCGGCGAAGCGCAGCATGGCATGCTGATCCTGTCGCCGCGGGCGGTCGAGCGGCTGGAAAGCTATACGCCGGCCTGGCCGCTGCCCAAGCTGTTCCGCATGACGCGCGACGGCAAACTCAACACCGCGCTGTTCGAGGGCTCGACCATCAACACCCCGTCGATGTTGTGCTTGCAGGATTATCTCGACGCTCTTGACTGGGTCGAGAGCGTGGGTGGCGTGGCGGGCACCATGGTGCGCTCGGACGCCAATGCCAAAGTGATCGCCGATTGGGTGGGACGCACCGCGTGGGTCGATTTTCTCGCGCAAGCGCCCGAGACGCGCTCCAACACCTCGCCCTGTCTCAAGATCGTCGATCCCGAAGTGGCGGCGCTGCCACCCGGCATGCGCGACGCATTTCCGGCGCGCATCACGGCGCTGCTCGATGCCGAGGGCGTCGCCAAGGACATCGCCTCGCATCGGTCCTCGCCGCCGGGCTTGCGCATCTGGACCGGGGCGACGGTGGAGAAGAGCGATCTCGAGGCGCTGTTGCCGTGGCTCGATTGGGCCTTTGCCGAAGCGAAACAGGCTCTCGTCAAAGCCGCCTAAAGGGTTCCCCAGAACAGGCATCAACGCTCGCATCGGGCCCAGTGGCGCGCTATAAGCTGACACGGCCCCCACGCTCTGCGGGGCCGTTTGTGCGTTCCCGGCCTCAAATCAAAGGATTTTCACGTGGCCAATGTCGTGGTCGTCGGCTCTCAATGGGGCGACGAAGGCAAGGGCAAGATCGTCGATTGGCTGTCCGAGCGCGCCGATGTCGTGGTGCGCTTCCAGGGCGGCCATAATGCCGGCCACACGCTGGTGGTCGACGGCACGACCTATAAGCTATCGCTGCTGCCGTCCGGCGTGGTGCGCAAGGGCAAGCTGTCGGTGATCGGCAATGGCGTGGTGATCGATCCCTGGGCGCTCGCTGAGGAGATCGCCAAGATCGAGGCACTCGGCGTCAGCATCAGCCGCGACAATCTGCGCGTCGCTGAGAATGCCACGCTCATCCTGCCGCTCCACCGCGAGCTCGACGCGCTGCGCGAGGCTGCGGCCGGTGATGGCAAGATCGGCACCACCAAGCGCGGCATCGGCCCGGCCTATGAGGACAAGGTCGGCCGGCGCGCCATCAGGGTGATGGACCTTCAGGACCTGCCGTCGCTGAAACCAAAGATCGAGCGCATCCTCACCCATCACAATGCCCTGCGCCGCGGCCTGGGCGAGCCTGAGATTTCCGCCGACGATCTGTGCCGTCAGCTCGGCGAGATCGCGCCCAAGATACTCCCCTATGTCGACACGGTGTGGGCCCTGCTGGACGCCAAGCGCCGTCAGGGCAAGCGCATCCTGTTCGAAGGCGCGCAAGGGGCGCTGCTCGACATCGACCACGGCACCTATCCGTTCGTCACCTCGTCGAACACGGTAGCGGCGCAGGCCGCGACCGGCTCTGGGCTCGGCCCCGGCGCCATCAATTACGTGCTTGGCATCACCAAGGCCTACACCACGCGGGTCGGGGAGGGGCCGTTCCCCACCGAGCTCAAGGACGAAACGGGCAAGCTGCTCGGCGAGCGCGGCGCCGAGTTCGGCACCGTCACCGGCCGACCGCGCCGCTGCGGCTGGTTCGACGCCTGTCTGGTGCGCCAGACCCGCAAGGTGAGCGGCATCAACGGCATCGCGCTCACCAAGCTCGACGTGCTCGATCAGCTGCCCGAGCTCAAGATCTGCGTCGGGTACCGGCTCGACGGCAAGGAACTCGACCATCTGCCGGCGGCGCAAGGGGCCCAGGCCCGGGTCGAGCCGATCTACGAGACCATGGAGGGCTGGACCCAATCGACGCGCGGCGCCCGCTCCTGGGCCGAGCTGCCGGCCCAATGCATCAAATATGTGCGCCGGCTGGAGGAGTTGATCGGAGCGCCGGTGGCGCTGTTGTCGACCAGCCCGAAGCGCGAGGATACCATCCTGGTGCACGATCCGTTCGTCGATTGATTGTTGGTTCGCTCAGCCCCGGAGGAGGAACGGCCCGCGCCAGGGGGAGAGTCGTGTCCTAGCGCGGGCCTGGATGCGCGAAGTGTCAGCCTCGGTTCCGCGCAAACGAATCCCAAAGCAGCGGCTGGGAAGCGGCGGCCAGAGCAGGCGCGACGTGATTGTGCTTGCGGGTTTGCCGCGCCGCTACGGAACGCGGGAAGGTGACAGTGAAGCGCTTGGGGTTCGTTGCGACGCTGAGATCGCCGGCGAGGTGTTCTGCAAGTCGGGCCACCAGATTGAGTCCGATGCCGTTTGCGCAATTGAGCAGTGGAGCTCCGTCATCGGTGACCGACAGGGCGAGCAGGTTGCCTTCGGTGGGGCGCAAGGTCTCTGCGATCTTGCCCCTCTCGCCGTCGCGGAATCCGTGCCGGATCGCATTGGTGAGCAGCTCGGTGACGATCAGCGCCAACACGGCCGCCCGATGCGCCGGCACGGTTACGTGCTCTGCCTCCACAGTGAGCTGCAAATGTGGACCGGAACCGACGATCTCGTGGCCGACGCTCTGGATGACCTCAGCAAGACCTTCGTCGGCAGCGTGGGAAATCATTTCGTGCATTTGAGCCATTGCGAACATCTGCCGGCTTGCCGTCTGCAGCGCCGCCTCTGCCGCGGAATCGACAGTGCGGCCGAGCTTGCGGCGAACCATGCTCGCGGCGACCACAACGATGTTTTTGACGCAATGGTCACGCGTGTCGCGCTCTCGGGCCAGCTGCTGGTCAGCAAACCCGCTCGTCGCTTCCTCGGCGATACTCTGAAGCGCCATGGTGATTTCCTCGCGCGATCGCGCTTGCCGGGAGGAGGCGTGCTCTCCCTTCTCCCCGGGAGTCGTCCAGATGTGCGGCCTCGGAGGCCGCTGCCGGTTATTCGTCCAAGCCAGACCCGCACCGCGGCGCTGGAATTGCGCTGTCGATCATATGCGGGACCAACAGAGCCAGGAGCCGCGCGAGTTTTGGAGATTTTGCCGGTTGCAGCGCTCAAGATCGCGAGGAGCGGTTCGCTCGACGCTCTGAACGATTGCAGCATTGGCGCTCTCCTGGATCCGCGACCAACCGTAACAGTCGGAGGAGAGTGCCGATGTTCAAAGTTGAACAGATTCGCCGATCGTCTCGCAGGTAGGAGCGCTTAGTCGCGCAGGATCACGTTCAACAGCGAGCTGTTGACCCGTAGGTCCCCGTTGTACTCAATGAAGCCCAATTGCCTAAATTTGTTCATGAAGAAGCTCACGCGGGGTCGGGTCGTGCCGATCATATCGGCAAGCGTTTGTTGGCTGATTTTGGCGAGGACCCGCTTGGGCTTTTCCTCCTTGCCAAAATTCGCCAGGAGGAGAAGAGCCCGCGCCAGGCGCTTCTCGCTCGAATTGAACAGCTGATCGACCAGGTCCTCCTCGACGCGGCTGTTATGCCTCAGCAGGTAACTCATAAACGTCTCGGCGAACGCCTGCTCGTCGTGGAGGACGCGCACCATGGCGGCTTTTTCCAGCCGCATGATCGTGGCTTTCGTCAGCGTTACAGCCATCGCCAGTCGTTGGGACTGGGCGATTAGGCAGCCCTCGCCGAAAAACTCGCCCGCCCGACGATGCCGACGACGGCTTCTTTCCCTTGCTCGGAGGTGACCGCAATCTTGACTTGGCCTTCCCGAACATAGAAGACCGCATCGGCGCGATCGCCCTGTAGGAAGATAACGTCATCCTTGGGATAGTTGGAAATCGTGCGGCCGCCATCCACAGTGGCGAGAAACACGTTGGGATCGAAAACGGATTTTGGCTTCTTCACCATGGAATCCCTCCTCATGCCGAGGGAGTTTCGATTTCGACGAGCCGAGCTTGTGCAACTGGCTCGCAAAGCCCCGCACGACCCGAGGCGTCAAAGATGCGATAGTGTAAGATTATAATGTTCTATCGCTACGTGCACTAACGTTTCGGGCGCAGTTTGGTATTGAGGGGGACGGTGGCAGAGCAATTTCCCTGGCAGGTAGCGTGGATTACCGGCGCGTCGGGCGCGATCTGCGGCGAGATCGCCCGGCGGCTGGCGGAGGCGCACGTGACCGTGGCGGCAACGGCGCGGCCGAGCAACCGGCTCTATGCGCTGGCTGAAGGCGACCGCATCGAGGCTTTCGGCGCCGATGTCTTGCGGCCGGAGGAACTGAAGGAGGCCGTGGCGAAGATCGAGACCAGGCTGGGGCCCATCGACCTCGCGCTGTTCGGCGCCGGCATGTATGTGCCGTTCGACATTCGCAATATCGACCTCGACGGTTTCCACCGCACCATGGCGCTCAATGTCGACGGCGTGATCAACGGCGTCGCGGCGGTGCTGCCGTCGATGCTGGCGCGGAAATCCGGCCATATCGCCATCATGGGTTCGCTGTTCGGCTATGCCGGCTGGCCGGAGAACGGAAGCTACGGCGCCAGCAAGGCGGCGGTGATCAATCTCGCCGAAAGCCTCAAGCTCGAATTGGAAGACACCGGCGTAGCCGTCACCATCATCAATCCGGGCTTCGTCGATACGCCGCTCAATGCCTCGTACGACCCCAAGAAGAAGCTCTATGCGATGAGCAAGGAGCGTTGCGCGCGCAAAATTCTCGAGAAACTGGCGGGGCGCCCCTACGAGATCGCCTTTCCGCCCCAGGTCGCGGGCTTTCTGAAGACGGTGCGCTTCTTGCCGCGCGCAATCTCCTTCCCGCTGATCCGCTGGTTCACCAAGAACATGGGCGCGTAGGCATGCGGCTGATTTTCCAGATGTTCGCTGGCTATAACGAATGGGCTAACGAGCGGCTCTACGCGGCGGCGGCAGCGTTGCCCAACGCCGAATACCGGGCCGATCACGGCGCCTATTTCGGCTCGGTGCACGGCACGCTCAACCATCTTCTGGTCGGCGACCAGATCTGGATGCAGCGCCTGACCGGGGCGGGCGAGGCGCCGACCCAGCTCGACGCGATTCTCTATGACGATCTCGGCGGCTTGCGCGCAGCCCGGGTTAAAGAGGACGCCCGCCTCATCGCTTTCGTGGGCGGGCTCACCGATGCCGACCTCGCGCGCAAAATCAAATACCGGACCATCAGCCGGCCGGCCGACTTTGAGCAGGAGCTACGCTATGCGCTGCCGCATGTGTTCAACCACCAAACCCATCACCGTGGGCAGGTTCACGGCCTGCTTACCAGGATCACGGGCGATGCCCCGTCGCTCGACCTGATCCTCTATCAGCGCGAGACCGGCATCGGGCTCAGCTGAGCAACTCGCGGAAATAAGTGTCGAGCATGCGGTTTTTGGGGTCAGCGGCTTTGCGGCGCGCGGCGAATTGCTGAATACGCACGCCGAAGGCCTTGCGCACCTGATCGCGGGTCAGGAACGGGGTCTGGTTGAACAGCGGCACGCCGCGCCGGGCGCTACAGAACTCGTTGTAGTGACGCAGGAACTCCTCCCATTCGGGCCCGCCGGTCGAAGCGGGGTCGATGCTCAGAGTCGCCCCCTCCCAGCTATAGGAGAGCAAGGCCTCGACATCGCGCGCGATCGCATAGCCCACGCTCGGCAGGTTGCAGCGAAAGCCGGTCGCTTTCTCGTAAGCGAGGCAGAACTCGCAATATTCCTCCAGGATGTCGAAAAAGCCGCCTTCGCGGAATGCCCACATGCTAAACAGATATTTGTTGGCGCCGGGGTCGCGCGGATAGTTGATGATCTGCGCGTGCGGCCAGGTGCGGTCGCTGCGCACCACGAGCACCAGCGCTTGGCGCAGCGCGAAGAAATGCAGCTTGTCGGCCAGTGACCTGAGCTGCGGGTTTTTGGTGCTGCGCTCGATCCACAATGTCACGGCGGGCCCGTATTTGCGCCAGAAGCGGTTGCGGTAGACCCAGCGGTGGCGCGAGGTTGGCTGCACCTCGGGATTGTCCTTGCGCAGTTCGACCAGCACCCGCTTCACATAGGGGAAGATGTAATACATCACCGCATAGCCGCGGGCCTTGTAGATCGGAAAATAGCGCTTGAAATTATCGAGGCTGAGCGAGTAGTGGCGCACCGCCAGCGCGGTGGTGGGGCGGACCTTGATGGTGACCTCGTATACGATGCCGAACAGCCCGTAGCTGGAACGGATGATCTGCATCTCCTCCGGATTGTCGCGCTCGGTGATCTCCTTGAGCTTGCCGTCGGGGGTCACCAGGCGCACGCCGGTAACATAGGAGCTGATCTGGCCGAAGCCGCCGGGAAACGATGAGTCCTTGGTGGCGGCGGTGGCCATGGCGCCCAAGGTGACATTGCCGATCTCGGTGGTAACGTGGAACTGGAGCCCGCGCTCCTTGAGCGCGTTGGACACCACGATATAGGTGGCGCCGGCCTCGACCGTCACGGTGTCGTCGGTGAAATGGAGGATGCGGTTCATGGCCTTCATGTCGACCATGGTGCCGCCGTCGTCGCCGTTCATGCGCGCGGTGGAATGCATCGAGCCTGCAGGGCGCACCGGCGAGGGGAAACGCACCTCGTCGGTCAGGATCTCGACCAGATCCTCCACGTTCTCGGGCGTGACCAGCATCTTGGGATGGTAGGTCCAGGTGCCATCCCAAGTTTTGATGGTGACGTCTTGCTTGATTTCCATGCAACTCCCCCGGGGGCCCTGCGGGCGTCAGACCATAAACCAAACCGCCGCCGAATCCAGGCTCCAAGCGCGGCGGCTTGACCCCATTGAGGTCGTCCCTGGCGGGCGCGGATTTGACATAGATCAAGCGCAGACGGAAGGATCTGTGCGGGGTTGAACCCGATTTGCGGGGATGCTTAGGTCTCGCCCGAAAGGCGCCCCGAATTTCGGGCAGTCTCAACCAAGCATTGAAGGATCACGGATCGGTGCAGCGTTACTGTATCATTGGCGCGGGCGCTTGCGGCCTGGCGGTGGCCAAGACCTTCGCCGAGCGCGGCATTCCGTTCGACTGTTTCGAGGCCCTAGGCGATGTCGGCGGCCTGTGGAACCCGGACAGCCCGCACGTGGTCTATGGCTCGACCTATCTCAATTCCTCGAAAAAGCTGTCGCGCTATCCCGATTTCCATTTTCCCGAGGAGTGGGCGCCTTATGCGAGCCGGGCGCAGGCGCAAGAATATCTGCGGGCCTACGCCAAGGAGTTCGGCCTCTACCAGCTGATCAGCTTCAACAGGCGCGTTACCAAAGCCGAGCGCACGGAGCAGGGCTGGCGCGTCCAGATCGAGGGCGAGAGCGCGCCACGGTCTTACGCCGGTCTGGTCGTCGCCAACGGGCATCATTGGGAGGCGGTGGTCCCGACTTATCCCGGCCAATTTGACGGCGAGGTGCTGCACTCCCACGACGTCAAGTCCAAGGAACAGGTCAAGGGCAAGCGCGTGCTGGTGGTGGGCGCCGGGAATTCAGCCGTCGATATTTTGTCCGATGCCGCGATCGAGAATGGGCGGGTCGTGCATTCGATGCGCCGGACCTATTATTTCTTCCCCAAGACGGTGTTCGGCAAGCCGACCGACGTGTTCATCGACTACACCAGTCGGATTCCGCTACCGCGCAAATTGATGCGGCTGCTGTATCGCTGGGGCATGCGCATCGTGGTCGGACCGCACCGCCGCTTCGGCCTGGAGCGGCCGGACCACGATTTGTTCGAGGCGCATCCCACCGCCTGCAACACCTATATCGATCACCTCATCCATGGCCGCACCATCGTGAAGCCGGGCATCGAGCGGCTCGACGGCAAGCGCGTCATCTTCACCGACGGCAGCGCGGAGGAGATCGACTTTCTGGTCTGGGCCACTGGCTATAGGGTGAGCTTCCCGTTCATCGATTCCTCCTACATTCTCGACGAAAAGGGCAAGTCGAAGCTGTTCATCCACACGTTCAGCCGGGAGTTCGACGATCTGTTCGTGGTCGGCCTGTTCGAGCCGGCGGAGGGCGGCGTGTGGCAGATCGCCGATTATCAGGCGCGGCTGATCGCGGCCTTCATCAAGGCCGAGCAGGACGATCCCAAGCGCGCCGCGTGGTTCCGGGCGCTGAAGGCGCGCGCCAATCCCGATATCGGCCACGGCATCCGATGGAAGGATACGCCCTGGCACCGGTTCGAGATCCAGCACTACCGCTTCCGCACGTATATGAAGCGGCTATTGCGTAAGTTCGGGCTGCCGTCGGGCGAGAAGGTCGAGCCGCATGTGATGCCGAGCGACGGCGCCGCTAAGGGCGCCGAAGCCAAGCTCAAGCTCGCCTCATGAGGGCCAAGGCTTGAGCTAGGCTGCTGGCGTCGCTAAGACCGTCGTATGGCGCTCCGACATGTCAGGCTGCTGGAAACCGTCGGGCGCTGGACGGTCCCCAATCTCAAGCATTTTGGTGAAACCAGGCAGCCGGTGGTTTGGCTGCTGGCGCCGCTGATCGGGCTGGCCACCGGCGCGGCCGCCATTCTGTTCCGGCTGGCGATCGGTGTCTTTCAGTGGCCGTGGCTTCACACCATGTCGGAGGCCGTGGCCACGGCCGCGCGTGAGCAGCCCTGGTGGGTGATCATGCTGGCGCCAGCGGCAGGCGGGGTGCTGGTCGGGCTGATGCTGCAATATCTCCTGACCGCCAAGCGCACCGACGCCGTGCCGGACGTCATGGAGGCGCGGCTCAACGCGGGCAGGGGGCTCAGCCTGAACCAGGGCTTGCTGAGCGCGCTGGCCAGCGCGCTGTCGCTCGGTGTCGGCGCCAGCGCCGGCCGCGAGGGCCCGATCGTGCATCTCGGCGCCAGCATCGCCGCTTCGGCCTGCACACGGTTCAATCTGCCCAATGCCGCAAGGCGCACGCTGCTCGCTGCGGGCGCGGCCGGTGCGGTCGCCGCCTCGTTCAACGCCCCGATTGCCGGCGTGCTGTTCGCGCAGGAGGTCATCCTAGGCCATTTCGCTATCAGGACGTTCGTGCCCCTGGTGCTGGCCTCGGTGACGGCGACCATCCTGTCACAAGCCTGGTTCGGCAATGTCGCCGCCTTCGTCGTGCCGGCCTACCAGATCAGCTCCTATCTCGAAGTTCCCGCCTTCATCCTGCTCGGCATCGCCGCCGCCGCGGTCGCGGTGATCTTCCAGCTCACGGTGCTGGGCACCGACTGGCTGGCCCGCAATATCGAGATGCCGCTGATCGCCCGCCCGGCGGTGGGCGGGTTGTTGATCGGCATCATCGCCATCTGGTTTCCGCAAGTACTCGGGGTCGGTTACGACACGACCGACGCGGCGCTCAAGGATCAGCTGCCGATCGTACTGATGTTCACGCTGCTGTTCGCCAAGACGGCGGCGACGGCGATCGCGATCGGCGCGCGGTTCGGCGGCGGGGTGTTCTCGCCGGCGCTTTATCTCGGGGCCATGGCCGGAGGCGCCTTCGGCCTGATCGCCGCGGGCCTGTTCCCCGAAATCGGGTCGAGCGAGGGTCTTTACGCCATTCTCGGCATGGGCGCGGTAACGGCGGCCGTGCTCGGTGCACCGATCTCGACCACGGTCATGGTGTTCGAGCTGACCGGCGGCTTTGCCCTAAGCCTCGCCCTCCTGCTCACCGTGGCGATCGCCAACGGCATCTCCCAGGCCATTCTCGGCCGGTCGTTCTTCCAGGCCCAGCTCGAAACGCGCGGCATTTCACTGCAAGATGGTCCCCACCGCGCGTTGATGAAAGGCGTGCGCGTGTCCGACTTCATGCAAAAGGTGGCGGAAGGCGAAGCCGACACGCTGCCCGAGGGCGAACGGGAGCTGACGCTCCGGCCCGACGACACGCTGGAGACGGCGCTGCGCAATTTCGATAATTCCGGCGCCGAGCGCCTGCCCGTGGTCGATCCCGCCGACCGCACCAAGATCATCGGCTGGGCCAAGCAGGTGCGGGCGCTGGCCTGGTTCAACAAGGAGCTCATCGCCTCGAGCGTCGAGGAGCACCGCTGAGGCTTACGGCGATGGCTTGGGGATGGCGCGGCGGAGTTGGCACGCGACGAGGCGTGGCGCGATCGCATTGAGCACGAACAGGGCGCGCAAGATGGCCGGCTTCACCACCGTCCGCTTCCCTGTTGCCACGCCGGCGAAGATCGCTTCGGCGGCTTGCTGCGGTGACAGGACCGGCGCGAGAGTTGGATTGCTCGCGGGCAGCCGCTCACGGCTGCCGGGATTGTGCTGCCAATAAGGACTCTCGACCGCCCCGAGCACGACCAGCGTCACGCTTATGCCGCTGCTTCTAAGCTCGGCTTGCAAGGTCTCGGCGAGGCCGGCAATGGCGCGGCGCGCGGCGGTATAGGCGGACGCATTCGGCCAGGCGAGGTAGGACGCGGGCGAGGTTATGAATGCCAGGGCGCCGCTGCCACGCTCGATCATGCCAGGGAGAAAGGCTCGGGTGAGGTTGTAGGCGGCGAGATAAGGCACCTCGATCATGCGCCGCGCATCGTCCGCCGTGGTTTCGACCATGGGCAGCCAGCGTCCGGCACCGGCATTGTTGATGACGATGTCGGGCGTGCCCGACTCGCGTTTGATCCGCGCGGCCACCTCGGCGATGGCGCTTGCATCGGACAGGTCGATCACATAGGGCGCTGCCGTGCCACCCTGGCGGCGAATGGACTCGGCCACGCGATCGAGCCGTTCGGCATTGCGGGCCAGCAGCAGAACATTGGCGCCGCTGGCGCCATAGCGCTCGGCGGTCGCCTCGCCGATGCCGCTCGAGGCTCCAGTTACGAGGATCAGCTTGGCTGCCATCACGACCCTCCCACGCCCTTGTCGGCTGCACGGCTAAGATATTGTACTCACGTTATATTACGGCGTCGTCGCGAATATTCGCGACTGTGGCACAAAGGCTACAGGGCGCGGCGAACCGGGTGTGTGCGGCTGCAAAGATACTGGCACGCGCGCTCGCCCTGGATAATCTAATGCATCTAGGATCGTGGTGGAGGGGAGGTGTTCCGATGGGGTCGCATTTGCGTGGGTTTAGGTTGGCACTAATGGGGGCCGCTCTGTGCTTGGCCCCAGTTACCGCCGCCAATGCCGGTTGTGTCGGATTTTCCGGCACAGCCGATGGGTTCGATCAGGAAACGGGTGTTAGTCGCGCCCAGCTCGCTTTGGCTGACGCCATCAACGAGTACAAGAAGCAAAAGAAGCTCGGCTCCGTCACCGTAACGCCGATGAAGGCAAAGCCGCAGCCTTACTGGCGCGACAGCGTGTGGGATGCACTGCTGTACAAGCCGGACATCGTGAAATCGAATTCCTACACCATCTGCTGGCACGGCGTGGTGTCGCCCTATGTCTGCACCTCGGGCGCGAAAGCCTGCTGGTGATGTGGACGATTCTGCATCGCGGCGCGGGCGAGCTTCCGGGGCCGACCCCACCTCAGCGCACGCGATTGTTGCGCGACGCATGCGCGCGGTGGATAGTCTTATCGTAGTCATTGCTGAGGGGGACGTTCCGATGAGGTCGTATTTGCGCGTCGTTGGGTTGGCACTGATCGGGGCAGGCCTGTGCTTGGCCCACAGCGCGCCAGCCAATGCAGGCTGTCTCGGATTTTCCGGGACCGCCGATGGTTTCGACCGGGAAACGGGAATTAGTCGGGCGCAACTTGCGCTGGCTGACGCCATCAACGAGTACAAGAAGCAAAAGAAGCTCGGCTCCGTCACCATAACGCCGATGAAGGCAAAGCCGCAGCCTTATTGGCGCGACAGCGTCAGCGCGGATCTGTTCTACAAGCCGGACATCGTGAAATCGAATTCCTACACCATCTGCTGGCACGGCGTGGTGTCGCCCTACGTCTGCACCTCGGGTGCCAAGGTCTGCTTCTAATTGCAGGACCCTGCGCGCGCCGCGGGGCTGGACCCCGGGGCCGATCCCTGTTCCCGCGCGATTGATTGCTGGCCGGGCCGTTAATGCGCCGGCACGAGCTCGACCTTCTCCGGCTTCTTCATGAGGAGCAGCAGCGGGATAATCGCCAGCGTCACCAGCCCGATGAACCAAAAGATATCGTTGAAGGCGAGCATCTGCGCCTGACGGGCGATCTCGTTCACGATCAGCGGCGCCGATTCCGGCGAATAGGGCGTGAGCCCGTGCTGCGACAGATAGGGGACGAGGTCGCGGTTATAGGGCGTTATATGCTCGGTGAGCTCGGCGAAATGGATCTGCGCCTGGCGCACGAACAGCCAGATGACCACGGCGATACCGGCCGACCCGCCGATGCCGCGCATCAGCGCATAGACGCCTGAAGCCTCGTCAAGTTGCCCCCTCGGAACACTGGCGAAGGCGACGGCGGTGAGCGGCACGAAGAACAAACCGGTGCCGATCCCCGACCAGATGCCCGGCGCGGCGATGCCCCAAAAATCGACATACAGATTTAAGTGGGCCATCAGCAGCGTGCCGATTGCGGTCATAACGAGACCGGCGGCGACCAGATAGCGGGCATCGAACATCTTGATGAGGATGCTGCCGGTAATCGCCAGCGTGACGGCGCTGACGAGCGCGCGCGGAATGAACAGCGTGCCGGCCGTCGCCGGGTCGTAACCAAGCAGGCGCTGGCTGAACAGCGGCATGATCGCCATCCAGCCGAACAGGCTGATGCCATAGGCGGTGATGGCGAGCGTGCCGGCCACGAAATTGCGGTCCTTGAGTAGCGATAGGTCGATGATGTTGTCGGGCTTATTCCAGCCTCTGAGGAAGAAGGCGACAGTGGCGAACACGGTGATGATGGTGCCGACCACGATGAGGCGGGAGTTGAACCAATCGCGCATCTGGCCCTGATCGAGCACGAATTGCAGCGCGCCGACGGCCAGCACCAGCAGCCCCATGCCGATCCAGTCGGTCTTGATATCCTTGATGGCGCGTTGCGGCAGGTAGCCGATCGACATCAGCAGGGCGAACAGGCCCATCGGCACGTTGATGTAGAACACCATGCGCCAGGAATAGGTCTCGGTAAGATAGCCGCCAAGCGCGGGGCCGATCACCGGCGCCACCATGATGCCCATGCCGAAGATGGCGAGGGCCTGGCCGGCCCGGTTGCGGGGGAAGACGTCGAGCAGGATTGCTTGGCTCAAGGGCACGAGGGGCGCGCCGAACACGCCCTGCGCGAGGCGGAACACCACCATGCTTTCGAGGTTCCAGGCCAGGCCGCACAAGGCCGACGATGCGATGAAGCCGATGATGGCGGTCAGCAGAAGCCGCCGTCGCCCGAGCCATTTGGAGAGATAGCCGGTGAGCGGCATCACCACGGCGGCGGCGACAATATAAGAGGTGAGCACCCAGGTGATCTGATCGGAGGTCGCCCCAAATGCCCCGAGCATATGCGGCATCGCCACGTTGACGATGGTGATGTCGAGCACTTCCAGTATCGCGGTGAGGACCACGGCGATAACCAGCGGGATGGGCGGACGTTCGAAAGGCAATTCTTCGGCGGGAACCGGGCGCGGCGGCCCGGCGGGAGGTTTCCCTCCCTTGCGGCCTTGTCCGGCCCCACGCTTAGCGCGGCTCATTGCTGGCTCTGCGTCGTCTCTGTGGTGTCAATGGTGACGTCGGCGCTGGCGCCCACCCGTAACGGCTGATCCGAGCTTGGCTGGCTGGTGATCCTGATCCTGATCGGGAAACGCTGGGTGACCTTGACCCAGTTGCCGGTGGCGTTCTCCGGCGGCAGCACGGAGAAGGTCGAGCCGGACCCGGCGCTGATGCTTTCGACCACGCCGTCAAGCTTGGCGCCGGGATACATGTCGAGGCGGATGGTCGCCGTCTGGCCCGGCATGATGCGGGCGAGGTCGGTCTCCTTGAAATTGGCGTCGACCCACCAATGGCCGTCCTCGATCAGGGCGAAGGCCGGCGTGCCGGCCTGGATCACGCTGCCCGGCCGAAGATTGAGATTGGACACCCAGCCATCGCCGGGGGCGGTGACGTGGGTTTTGACCCGGTCGTGGGTCGCCTTGTCGAGTCCGGCCGAAGCGGCCCGAACCTGGACGGTGGGCGTGGTCACGGTCAGACTCTTGTCCTGCTCGGTGTCGAAATCGGCCTGCGCTTGGTCGAGGGCTTGGTTAGCGTCATGCCACGCCTTCAACGCATCGGTGAGCGCGGATGAGGGTGGTTCGCCCGGCTTCTGCGCATCTTTGGCCGCGCGATATTTGCCGAGCGCATCCTCGAGCGCCACGCGCTTCTCTTCGAGCTTGGTGGCGGCGGCCTTCAGACCGTCGGCCGCGGTCCCGGCGGCGGATGCGGCCGCGTCGAACTGGGCGCGCGCGTTGCGCAGCGCCGCGTCGTACAGCGTGGGATCGATATCGAACAGGGGATCGCCGGTGGCCACCTTATCGTCGTCGGTGACGTAGACGCGGACGACGGGGCCGGAGACCTGCGAGGCCACGCGCACCACATTGGCGCCGGTATAGGCGTTGTCGGTGGAGGGATAGATCGCGGTATGGCGCCAATAGAGCAGCACGCCGCCGATGGTCGCGAGCAGCAGAACGGCCAGCGCGATCCAGCGATAGGTTGCGGCATTGCGCTTCGCGCTCGCCTTGGCCTTGGTCTCGGTCCTAGCGTCCTGGTTCACGTCCCTATCTACCTCGGTTGTGGCGGGGGATGTCGGGCCTCCTTGAGGCCTTCGGGCCCGCAAATCAAGGTGAAGCACGGCAGAATGATGACGAGGCTTAAACTGGATGAGGCTGCGGAGCAAGATTTCCCTTGCTGTCGAGGGGGTAAGCCAAATTGCCGCTGGTTTGCGCGGCTGCCGGCATAGTCTCCTGGCCGGTCTCGGCCGTCGCTCAATTTGTCATGATCCTGTCCTGACCTCGGATTGCGTCCGGCTTGTCTTCCGACCGGTTCGGTTTAACATGAGCCGGTTCGAGGGGCGCGCTAGGGGAGAGCCTGGCAAAAATCGCCTCGGACGCTCTTCGTTTAGTCAAAGGTCGATCCTGGTGATGCGGCGTCGGGACTGAAAGTCTCGACTCCAGCGGCGAGCCGGCAGGCGAGGGCGGCTGGAGAGCTTGGGTGTGCGACGCTTTAGAACATAAAACTTGAACCGGGAGGGAAGGGACGATGGCTACATCGAAATATATCGCGCGCCTGATGGGGCCGCTGCTGCTGATTATCGGCATCGGCATGGTCATGGGCATGCTGACCGAGGGCGACGGCTATTCGAGCCTGCTGAAGGAGTTCATCGGCTCGCGCGCGCTGATCTTCATAACCGGCATGCTGGCGCTGATCGCCGGCTTGGCGATCGTCAACGCGCATAATCTGTGGGTGCCGGACTGGCGGGTGATCGTGACGGTGCTCGGCTGGCTCATGATCCTGCGCGGGTTCATGAACCTGGTGTTCCCCATCGCGGTCCAGACTCTCGGCGACCGCATGATCGCGAGCCATGCCGGCGTGCTTGCCGGCGCGGCGGTGACCATCGTGCTCGGGGCGATCTTGTCGATCATGGGCTACGAGGATCTTTGGGTGAAACAGCCGCGCCGCAGCGCCGCGCGGGCGTCATCCGCTAAGCGCAGCGCCAAGGGGCCGCGCCGCAAACGCGCTTAAGCCACGAATTGATCGCGGCGCCCCTTTGAAAGGGGGGCGCCGAGGTTTAGATTACAGCTGTTCCGAGGGGAGCCCCAGGCAAGGGGCTGAGAGTCCGCTGCCTTCAGGCAAGGCCCGGCGGAGACCCTTCGAACCTGATCCGGGTCATGCCGGCGAAGGGACAGGAACTTGCCATCCTTCTCTTTCACCGTCATGGCCGGCGCCTCTAGAGGAGTGCCGAGGCCATGAATGTCCACGACAAGACCATCAAGCGCACCGAAGTGACCACCGGGCCGCTGACCGGCAGCCGCAAGGTCTATTCATCGCCCGAAGGTCATGGCGATGTCCCGGTGCCGTTGCGCGAGATCGCGCTCGGCAGCGGCGAGGCGCCGTTTCGCGTCTATGACACGTCGGGGCCCTACGGCGATGCCGAGCCGGCGATAGACGTGGCGCGCGGGCTCCCCGCCTTGCGCACGCCGTGGATCGCGGCGCGCGGCGGGGTGGAGACCTATCAGGGCCGCGAGATCAAGTCGGAAGACAACGGCAATGTCGGCGAGACTCATCTCGCCTACGCCTTCACGGTCGAACGGCAGCCTGTGCGCGGGCTGGCCGGCAAGCCCGTCACCCAGCTCGAGCTGGCGCGGGCCGGCATTGTCACCAAGGAGATGATCTATATCGCCCACCGCGAGAATATCGGCCGCGCGTGCCAGGCCGAGCAGGCGCAAGCGCGCCTGGCCGACGGTGAGAGCTTCGGCGCGTCGCTGCCCGCCTTCGTGACGCCGGACTTCGTGCGCAGCGAAGTGGCGCGCGGCCGGGCCATTATTCCGGCCAATATCAATCACCCCGAATCCGAACCGATGATCATCGGCCGCAACTTCCTGACCAAGATCAACGCCAATATCGGCAACTCGGCGGTGACGTCGTCCGTGGAGGAGGAGGTGGAGAAGATGGTGTGGGCGATCCGCTGGGGCGCCGACACGGTGATGGATTTGTCCACCGGGCGCAACATCCACACCACGCGCGAATGGATCATCCGCAACGCGCCCGTCCCCATTGGAACGGTGCCGATCTACCAGGCGCTGGAGAAGGTCGACGGCGACCCGGTTAAGCTCGACTGGGAGGTCTATAAGGACACACTGATCGAGCAATGCGAGCAGGGCGTCGATTACTTCACCATCCATGCCGGGGTGCGGCTCGGCTATATCCACCTCACCGCCGACCGCGTCACCGGCATCGTGTCGCGCGGCGGCTCGATCATGGCCAAATGGTGCCTGGCGCATCACCGCGAGAGCTTCCTCTATGAGCGCTTCGAGGACATTTGCGAGATCATGCGGCGCTACGACGTATCGTTCTCGCTTGGCGACGGGCTTCGCCCGGGGTCCATTGCGGATGCGAATGATCGCGCGCAATTCGCCGAGCTGGAGACGCTGGGCGAGCTGACCAAAATTGCCTGGGGCCGCGGCTGCCAAGTGATGATCGAAGGCCCGGGCCACGTGCCGCTGCACAAGATCAAAATCAATGTCGAGAAGCAGATCGAACTGTGCGGCGAGGCGCCGTTCTATACGCTGGGCCCACTGGTCACCGACATCGCGCCGGCCTACGACCACATCACATCCGCCATCGGCGCGGCGATGATCGGCTGGTTCGGCACCGCCATGCTTTGCTACGTGACGCCAAAGGAGCATCTCGGCCTGCCCGACCGCGACGACGTGAAGGCGGGTGTGATCGCCTATAAGATCGCCGCGCATGCCGCCGACCTGGCCAAGGGCCACCCGGGCGCGGTGGCGCGCGACGATGCGCTGTCGCGGGCGCGGTTCGGCTTCCGCTGGGAGGATCAGTTCAACCTGTCGCTCGATCCCGACACGGCGCGCTCCTATCACGACGAGACGCTGCCCAAGGAGGCGCACAAGCTCGCCCATTTCTGCTCGATGTGCGGGCCGAAATTCTGCTCGATGGAGATCACGCAGCAAGTGCGGGATTACGCCGCCAAGCTCGCCGAGGATGCGCGGCAAAAGGGCATGGACGAGATGAGCGAGAAATTCCGCGCGCTCGGCGGCGAGGTGTACGTGGAGGAAGACCAAGCCGGCTCCTGAGCCAAAGCTCAAGCCGTTCTGGTCACTTGACTATATCAAGACGTCCTGGCGTGACTTGAGAAAAAGATAACCGGAGCGAAGCAGAGCAAGGAGGGTTCCCGCGATGAAATCGGTGACCAATTGCCTAACCACGTTCAGCATGGCCGCGCTGATCGTCAGCGGTATGCCCCACGCCGAGGCCTGCACCCGCGTTCTCTACGAGACCGGCACGGGAACCTACATTGTCGGCCGCAGCATGGACTGGAACGATCTGCAGATGGCGACAGACTTCTGGACCTTCCCCAGAGGTATGCAGCGCGACGGCGGCGTCGGGCCAGGTTCGATCAATTGGACCTCGAAATATGGCTCGGTGATCGTCAGCGTCTACGACCTGGCAACGTCCGACGGTATCAACGAAGCCGGCATGGCCGGCAATTTGCTCTATCTGGCTGAGTCCGACTTCGGCGACGCGGCTGCTCGCGGCAAGCCGACCCTGTCGGTGGGCGCGTGGCTCCAGTACCTGCTCGACAACTACGGAACCGTGGCGGAGACGGTCGAGGCGATGCGGGCCGATCCCTTCACCGTGGTTTCCGCCAACGCTCCGAACGGCAGGCCGGGCATCGGTGCATATCGCGCCGTCCGACCCCAGCGGTGATTCCGCGATCCTCGAATATGTCGGCGGCAAGCTGCAGATTCATCACGGCCCTGAATGCAAGGTGATGACGAACTCACCCGTCTACTCCCAGCAGATCGCCATAGACACCTACTGGGATCTGGTCGGCGGTAATAACTTCTTGCCCGGAACCATCAGCGCTGCCGACCGTTTCGTGCGCGCCAGCTACGCCCTCAAGGTGTCGCCGAAGTTCAAGGATCGGCGCGAGGCGGTGGCGGCAATATTCTCCCAGATGCGGTCTATCGGTGTGCCGCTCGGCATGAGCGATCCCGACAAGCCTAACATCTCGTCGACGCTGTGGCGCACCGTGATCGACCACGACGCCAAGCGCTATTATTTCGACTCCGTGGTCAACCCATCGGTGATCTGGGTGGACCTCGACAAGGTCGATCTGAAGCCAGGGGCGAAGCCGATGAAGCTCAAGCTCGGCGTGCCGCAGAACTTTGGCGGTGACGTCGCTTCGAAGTTCGAGCCGGCCGAACCCTTCAAGTTCCTCGCGCCGTAAAGAAATTGCCTTGAGCGCTGTTAGCGCCATGTCGCGGTGACCAAGCTCGCCTAGCTCTGCTCCATTGGAGATCACCCAGCAGGTGCGCGACTACGCGGCGGCGCTTGCCGAGAAAGAGGCGGGCATGGCTGAGATGAGCGGGAAGTTCAAGGAATCAGGCGCGGAGATTTATATGCTGGAGGAGTGATTAGCTCGAACCCGCAGCTACAAGAAGGAGACGGAGGCCGTCCGCTGAAGGGACAACTCTTCCGGCCAATCGAGAACTTCAATCGCCGACCGGTTGGTAGTTGTCGACCCAAGTCAACACCTCGCGCAGCGGCATCACATCACAGTACTTCTGTCCAATATCGAAAAGGTTGGCCAAATGGGGCGCCTCCGCTCTGTCGCCAACGCATTCTTCTGGCACGATTCCGTGATAGCCGTACTGAAGTGCATCGATGGATGTGGCGCGCACGCAGCCGCTGGTCGTGCACCCGGTAATAATCAGGGTATCGATTCCCATGCTCGTCAGGGTCGCCTGCAGGTGAGTGCCGAAAAAGCCCGACGGATATTTTTTTATCACCAGGATGTCTTCGGGCGTTTTTCCCAAGCGCGGATCGATCTCCACCCACTTGCTGCCTACTTTCAACCAGCTTAAAGCGGGAACCTTTTTCCCCCACAGCCCGGAATCCTTGAGATGGTCTTCGTACGCGCAAGCGGTGAAGAAAACCGGAATTTGCTTTTGGTGCGCGGAGAAAATCAATTCCCTGCAGGATTCAACTACACGATCCAGATCTCCGCCCAGAGGGCAAGTCGGATCGGTAAATCCTAGTTGCAGGTCGATCACGATAACGGCGGGCTTTTTGCCAAACCCCAGCCGGCCGCCTAACCCATGCTCTTGATAAAACTTCCGATCTCTTTCAAGGGCGTCTTGGCTCATGCCTACCTCCAGCTATCTCTTTAGCCTGCCGCATAGGGTTTCCGCTCGGCCAAAAGATGCCGGTCGATGAGAACACGAAGGCGGGCTTCCTGCCCTGGTGGGCGGACGATCCCGCTGCCGACCTTATCGATAAAGAGCTGATCCCGACTTGCAGAATTTCGGGTTCTTGATCGCGGGTGCCTGCTCTCTCACGCCGGCGAAAAGGGTCGATTTGCCGCTTGCCCTCACCATTTCGTCCCAGCACCCGTAATCATTGCAACGATTATAGGTGAAGCAGATCGGGCAGCTGGTGTCGTTCTTAAGCCTGAATTCGTGTTTTTCCTTCGCGCGCTTCGATGCGGCCTTTTTCAATCCCTTGGCGAGTTTTGCGAGCTCCGTGCACATGGCGGTCACTTTGCCAGCCATCGGGTCCGGGGTCGCCTCGCTTCTGCACGCGTCTTGCTGCAGCAAAGGGGCAAGAGCATCCGAAGCCGATGCAACAGAGTCCGACATCACATCGATCTTAGCCGCCCCGCCTTGGAGACAGGACGCCGGTTCCACCGCAGCCGGCTTACGGGCTTTGCCCAAGACCAGGTCCCTGAATTCCGCCTGAAGGCCAATGATGATCGTATAGTTTCGGTCTTCGCTATAGGGCTTGCCGTTCTTCGCGCTCGCGCCATAGCCAACCAAAATCCCACTCAGGACGAAGCGGCCTGCGTCATCGGAAACCGGTCGTCCATCCGCTAGCGCGAAACCGCGCCGCCTGAACCGCCCTCATCGAGGTCGATGTCGGCATAGTAATATTTCGGCCCACCGAAGAGTCCGTCGAAGGCCCCTCTTATCGTTCCCTTCGCCAGCACTGGTTCTCGGGGCGAAATTTTATTCAAGGTGTGACGCTGCTGCGCGGTAACTGAAAGAATCTGCTCGCCCTCGGGCAGAGACGAATCGGACTCGCTTAGCGCAAAGGAATTGCAGCCCTCCAATGCGCGCTTGAGGCGAACGACGATAAAATCCTCGTTATGAAAAACGTATCCCCGCCTTTGGTCTTTCTCGACCACGACCGGAATGGCGATCTTTCGGTGCAGATAGCTGCGGAAGCTGCATCGGTCGAAGGACACCATTGCTCTTCTGCCTTTGAAGAAGACGTGCTGCGCCGTCACCAGCAGGTCCGGTCTGAGCACGCTCACCGCACTGGCAGTAACTTTGTCCCCGACCCCGGGGTCATAGCCCCCGGGGATCTCGGCCCCGCTCTCCTCTTCGCCGGGGTTCTCGCACACGATCTGCCCGGTGCACGCCATCAGTTGTTGCGTTTCGTCGGCTGACAGCTTGATGCCGAGCTTCGACTCGCTCTTGCTGAGATTCCAGCGCCCGTCGACGAGCTTCGCACTTCCTTCCTTGGCGTAGATGAGCGCCTGGTGGAGCAGTGAGGTTTGAGCTGAAACAGGTTCAGACGGGGAGCGGCTGTTCAGGAGCGGCGAAGCACCTACCGCAAATGAAACCAGCGCCACAATTGCGGCTGCCAATGCGCCAGCGCCGAGGCCCCGTCCTGCCCGTTGGGTGCTCGATCCAGAATTCCCTACGCGCTTACTTCTTCGCATTGTCGAAAAGCCGCAGTTCCCTCGGCTGCCTTTGTAGTGGGTGCGAATAGACACACCAAAGCCCAGCCATCTGTCGAGGAAGCATGGGGCGCGGCTTCCGCTAGAGCCCCGCCTCGATGGCCTTGAGCAGCTGGAAGCGCATGGCGCCGGTATTGCCTCCCAGCGCGATCACGAAGCGCACCCGCCCGTGGCTTTTGGTGTCGGCATAGCCCGCCAGGGTGCGGACGCCGGAAAAGGTGCCGGTCTTATTCAGGCCGCCGTCGTGGCCGTGCAGCAGGTCGGCGTGGGGCGCAAACAGCTCGAGTACCTTGGCGAGCCCGCGGGCGGTGAAGCGGTTGCCGCGGCTGATGCCGGAGCCCTCCTCGATATGGATGGCATCGGCGAGGCCGTTCCTGGCAAGCATGTCGTTGGCGACCTTGAGCGATTTCTCCAGGCTGACGGTTCCCCCCAGGGTCCCGCCAATCTCCAGGAAGACCTGGTTGGCGATGTAGTTGTTCGAGCCGATGAGCAGTTGGTTGAGGATCCGCGACAGGGTGCGCGACTGGCGGTGAACATAGACCGGCTTCAGGCCCTCGGGCACCGCTCCGGTTGTGATCTTGCCCTTGACGCTGCCGCCTTCCCGCTCGAGGAACGCGGCGATCAGCTCGCCGGCATATTTCAGGCTCACCGCCGGGTCCTTGCTCAGGCTGATGCGGCCGCGGCCCTGGGGACCCCGCGCCTGGAACTCGCTGATCGCCAGCGGGGTGATCGGGGTCTGCTGCTCGGCGGAGTGGACCGTCTTGCCGCTGCGCACGGCGGCAATGGTGTTGAAGTTCACCGCCAGCGCCGAGTTCAGCGCGTCGTAGGCCTCGGCGGTGTCCTCGATGCCCGGGATGCGGAGGTCGGAAGGGTAGTAGCTCGCGTCGAGCACGATGCCGGTGATCGGCTCCTTGCCGATTGCTGCGACCAGCTCGGTCGCGAGCGGCGCTAGCTCCTCGGAGACCAGGAACGGATCGCCGCCGCCGCGCACATACAGCACCCGCTTGTCGTCCAGGTAGAACTCGGTCTCGAAGCGGTAGTCGCCGCCCAGCACCTCCATCGCCAGCCAGGCAGTCACGAGCTTCGTGACGGAGGCCGGGACGAAGGGCTTATCTGCATTTTGGGCGATCAGCTCATTGCCCTTGTCGTCCATCACCAGCACCAGCCCCGACGGCGCCATCGCCGCGATTTTCTCCTTGGCGCCGGCCAGCGCCGGGGCTGGCGCCAGGATCAGTGCGCAGGCGAGGATAAGCAGGCGAGAGGGCATGGCACAGAATTTCCGCTTATGGCGCTTAGCGGACAAATTTATCTCCGCCCGTCGCTGCGGCGCGAGCCGAAAGTCATTTCATCGTGATGGCCAGCCCGCTGAGGTCGGCATTCGCCAACAGCCCGACCTGCTGGCCTGAAAGCTCAAGCACCGCGCCCTTCTGGTTGGTGAGGATGATCGCCCGGGCGCCACGGCCGACTGCAAGTCCTGCGCCTGCGGCACCATAGACGCCGGCCACGTCGGACGCGCGGCTGATGTTGCTCACCCGGCCGCGCAGTACGCTCTTCGATCCGCCGAAGATGAGGCCATAGTCGAGGCCGCCGATCGAAAGCGGATAGTGCTTGCCGCGGAAGGTCAGCGTGCCATGGCCGCCCGAGCCGCCGATGATCCAGCCGGCTTTGTAAACCGTCAGCGTGATGCTGCCGCTGTCTGCGCGCGCATCCTGAACCCCAACGGCGAACAAGGCGATCAGCGCGATGAAAATGCATCTGACCCGTGTTGGAACTTGCATGGCATTCCCTCCATTGTTTCAGTCGGTGAAGCGATACTTGTCCCCAAATCTGGCTCCCATTGCGGCACAGTCTACAGACTGGCGGCGCTCAGCGGGCCTATTCGAAGTGATAGAACTGATCATTCAGATATTTGAGCAGGTCCTGCATCTCGCTCGCGGAGAAGTCTTTTTTGGCCGCATGACTGCAGGCAACCAACTGCTCTTTCAGCGCATCCAACGACTGAACCTGGCGGTCCTTGCGGGTGAAGAGGTCGGTTTGGTGGCAGGTCATGCAGTTGGCGTCGAGCAGGCTCTGCCCGTTGGCGCTGTCGCCTGGCAAGGAGGCGGCATAAGCGCTCGGCGCCAGCAGGACCAAAAGCGATGCGTAGATAATGATCTTCATGGTTTGCCTCCGGCCTTCGGCAGTATGGGCCTATGCTAGCGGCACTTGGGCGCCAAGTCAGTCAGATCGCGGGTTGATCCGGTCGGTGAAACGGCCAAAATGGGATCGTACGCAGGAACTAGGACCGCTGCGGTCAAGGGAGGGATTATGCTTCGGAAAATAGCCTTTGCCGGTCTTTGTGCCGCGGCGCTATCGGCCTCCGCTCTGGCAGAGACGGCTGAGTTCGGCACCGCCGCCGAAGCGAGAGCGATGCTGGAAAAGGCCGTCGCGGCGGTCAAGGCCGACAAGACCGAGGCCCTCGCCATGTTCAATTCGGAGGAGGGAGGGTTCAGGGACCGCGACCTCTATGTGTTTTGCGTCAACGCTTCGGACGGCATCGAGACCGCACATCCCACTCATAAGGGCATGAAGCTCAGGGAGATGAAAGACGTGAACGGCGTTGCCTTCGGCGAGGAGATCATGAACGCGGCCAAGGACGGAGAAATCAGCGAGGTCACCTATATGTGGCCGCGGCCGAACACGGACACGCCGGCGGAGAAGGTCACGTTCGTCACCAAGGTCGAGGATCAGGTCTGCGGCGTCGGCTACTACAAGTAGTTCGGCGCGCCCCCGGCGGGTTCGGGTCCCCAACGAGTGCCGCCTCTCAGCTACTCCCGCACGAAAGTGCCGAGGCCGGTGCGGTCGTAATAGTCGAGTACGACCTGCTCCGCTTTGCCGTCCTCTCCAACCGTGAAGATCGCGCCGGCGAGGCCGTTAGCGTTCTCGCCGACGGTCTCGAAGCTGAAAATGTTGCCGTCGAAATGGGTGAGGGCGAAAGTCGTGGGCTTTGCTTGCGGACCCATGGTCATCGACAGTCTGTCGCTGTCCGCGGAGACGGTGAGCGGGCCATAATAGGAATTGCCGTAGTGGCCGGCATAGGCGGCGAGATCGCGGGCGGACTTCGGCGTGGCAGGCATCTTGGCGTAATCCACTTCGGGCGCGTCGGCCGCGTCCATTGCCGCGAAGTTGCCGCCCATGAAATCTAGCCAGTTCACGGTCTCTTTGCCGTTCTGCGCCACGTCGAAAAAGCCCGCGGCGATCGCTTCGGGGACGCCGATCGGCCGGCCGTTGGTCAGAACGACGATGCCGAGATCCTCGCCCGGCATGAAGCCGATGAAGGTCGAGGCGCCGAGGTCGAAAGCGCCGGAATGACCGATGCTGGCGCGGCCCTGGTCGTCATATCTGATGTTCCAGCCGAAGGCATAGAAGCCCGCGCGGGCGGCTGGCGAGGGGGGAGGGCCGGGAATCACCTGCGGCTCGTGGCTCGGCGCGAGCGCGTCGGCCTTGACGATCTCCGTGCCGTCGAGCGTGCCGCTGCCGAGCTGGAGGCGCAAGAAGCGCAGCATGTCGTTGAGCGAGGCGCTGGCGCCGCCGGCCGGGGCCTCGGCGTCCGGATCGCGATCGTAGAGCGCGGCCCAGCTACCGTCCTTGAGGCGCGTGTGGATATGCGCGCGGTCCGGGCGAGCGAGATAGTCCGCGTGGCGGTAGCTCGCGGTCGTCATGCCGGCCGGCTTGAACAGCGCCTCGTCGGCGAGGTCTTCCCAGCTTTTGCCGGCCGCGACCGAAGCGGCGATGCCGCCGACGGTGTAGCCGAAATTGCTGTAGTGATAGGTCGCGCGGAACGGGTCGAGCGGCTGCTGGTCGAGATGGGACAGGATGTAGTCGCGGTCGAAGCCGAGATCCTCGAGCAGGTCGCCTGACCCGGTGCGCAGGCCGCTGCGATGCGACAGCAGATCGGCGATCATGGCGTGCTCGGTGACGTAGGGATCGTTGAGCGCGAAGGCCGGATTGTGCATCTTCGCCCCATCGATCCAATTCAGGACGCCGTCCCCAACCAGCTTGGCGACGATGGTCGAGGCGATCGGCTTCGACACCGAGGCGAGCATGAACACCGTGTCGGGATCGATGGCGCCGGGCTTGCCGACCTCGCGCAGGCCGGAGCCCTTGGCGTAAATCACCTTGTCCTTGTAGACGACGCCGACGGCGACACCGGGCATGCCGGTCTTGGTCATGGCGTTCGCGACGATGCCATCGAGCGCGGCGGTGGCAGTGTTTATTGCCGCTTCGGTGAAGAGCGGCGGGACCGGCACGACCGGTGCCTCGAGCAACGGCTTGCCCGCATCCTCCGCGACGGCCGGAGCTGCGGCTAGGCCGAGGCCGAGGCTTGCGCCGCACACCACGGCCAACAGCATGCGGCGTAGGGCCGATGATGCGAACCAGGCAGTTGCCACGGCGAGGACCGGCATGGGGCTGTCTCCGGGTTTGGGGCGGCGCCCACTATGCCACGGGCGCAAGCGCCGATGAACAGCCAGATCGCCAGTGAGGTGTAACGTGGAGGACGAGTAGACCGGCAGGTCTCGATCGCAAAGTAATCGGGACCGGGGTCCGTTATTCAGCGGGTGAGACCTCCCGCCGGAGGGCCTCGAGATAGCCCAGGCCGAACCTGCGATCTGGCTCCATGTAGTTGCCCTCAGCCCACTCGTTCCAGGATTTGAGGAAGACGAGGCGGTGCTCGAAAGGCTTGGGAGTGACGAGATCCAGCGCGAGGCGAACCTGAGCCTGGAACAGGGCCGGCGTGGATTCATGAAGCACCACCCCATTCACCCCGTTACGCGGAGTATTGTCCCAGTTGGGAACCAGGCAGGGATGCCGAATCGCCACTGAATCGGGGGACCCTCGGTCGGTTATGAGGTTGGCGAAGACGTCGGCGTATTGGTGGATCGTAGGAAGGCCCCTGAGCCGCATCCACTCCCATCGAAGCCGTCCACGAGGATGGATCCACGAAGGCTTTTTGGTAAGGGGCGGGAGTCGCGGGTCGACAACAGAATCGAAACCAGACGTCTTGGGATCCCAATTCGACTGGCGCCGCCCGACTAGATAGAGACCCTTCAGCCCGGCCTTAAGTGCGAGCTCACGCCAGATATCCGTGAATTCATGGGGATTGGGTAAATCGAGCGGACAATAGACGTAGAACAACGGCTTCCCCTCGACGGTCAGGTACCGGGGGTCCCGGAAAGCAGGAAGGACGGCAGCAAAGTGGCGCTCGTAGTCAGCCCGCCCTGGGTAGGTCTGGGCGATCAGCACCTTGTCCTTGAGCCCATGCCAGATGCCAGTCCAGGTCTGGTTCGCCCAACCAAGACAGAACGGGAAGTTAGGCTCTTTGGATGACAAGACCTCGGCGAAGGGTCGCTCGAGTAACCGTCGTCCCGCAAACCAGTAGTGCCAGTAGCAGAATGCCTCGACACCGTGGGCGCGCGCTAGCTCCGCTTGAGCTAGTCGGGTCTCGGGAAGCCGCAGATCATAGAAACCAAGATTCGCGGGAAGGCGAGGCTGATAGTGATCGCGGAACATCGGCCTGGCCTTTGCCACGTTGATCCATTCAGTGAATCCGGGCCCCCACCACTCGTCGTTCTCCGGGATCGGGTGATACTGGGGCAGGTAGAAGGCAACGATGCGGGCCTTTCTTCCGACGATGTCGTTATCCATCATTGCGGTCCTGATCACCTGGACGCGACGCTGGCTCGTCTCGCCTTTGAGCATCGAGTTGGCGCTGAGCCGATAGTAATTCAAGCTAGACTGAATCGGTGCTAGGTGAGCGCGGCGCTGCAGAGCGCTTGAGCTGAGGCTCGCAAGCTCGCCCATTTCGGCTCGAAGGTGCGAACCCTATGTGGAAGAGGTGTGAGCGAGCGGCCCTATCGCCGGTTCGCGCGCCTCAATAATCGCCGCGCCGCTTTTTCCCTGGCGACGCCGTCAGGTCGGCCTTGCAATTGGCGATGAAGGCTTCCTTTTCGGGCTGCCTCAGAGCGGGCCTGACCAGCTCCGCCTGCCAGAAGCACGACTGCTTCTTCTTGGCGTGCTGCCCCGCCGAAGCCGGGGTGGAGCCGATCAATGCAGCCAGAAGGGCAATGCCGGCGCTCTGCATCATCATCCGTTTCGTGCTGGTGTTCATAACTTACCTCCTACGCGCAATATCCGGGGAAGGGCGTCTTTGCTAGCGGTGCAGGGACAGGCTGGTCGCGAGCTGGAAGGTGCCGGATTTATCGTTGAACTGGACGATGTTGATGGTGTGCCCGCCATCGGTGAGCTTGATGCTCATGCGGCCGCGGAACTTGTCGCCGCTGATGACGGCATGGATGAGGTTGTTCTGCGTCGTGCCGGTCACCCCGCCGCTGGCATCGTAGACGCTCTCGTTCCACGAGCCTTTGATCTTGCCGCCCTTGTCGGTCAGCTTCAGGGTGGTGTCGATCTCGTAGTCATTGCCGGTGCAGCGCAGGGTCTGGGTGACATTGCTGCCGGCCGGCTTGTACGCCGCCTGGCAGGTCACCTGCACCGGTTCGCCGTCCTTGGGGAAGACCGTGCCGCCGCCGGTCCAATCGCCCTTGAGCTGATCGAAGGGATTGGCGGTGGCTGTCACGCCTGGCGTGGCCAAGGACGCGGCCAGGAGAACTCCGGTGAGAATCGAAATCACGCGATAGCGCATGAATATTCCTTCTGGTTCAGAGTGGAATCAGCCCGGAAAACAGGACTGAGATAACCGTTTGTCGGCGGCAGCGAAAGCGTGGATCGAAGAATAGTCCGATTTCCGCGGCGACTCTATGGCACCCAACGGACCAGAGCGGGCGCGACTTTGCCGCGTTCCGCGCCGTATCGCGGGCCCTGGCCATTGCGGTAAACTCCCCGCATGGGCGCCTCATTTCTCCGTTCCATCCCCTGGTTGGCCGTGGCGCTCGGCCTGTCTGTCGCCGCCGGTCCCGCGGGCGCGGCCCCGCTCAGCGCGGCGGACCTGGCCTGGATCGAAACCTGTATCGCCGACCGCAAGCTCGAAGCTCTCGATCCGGTCAAGCTGCGCAAATATTGCGCCTGCATGCAGGAGATCGTGGAGGACAACGAACCGTTCAGCGTCAGCGAGCTGGAGCATAGCTACCCGCCGGCGCATGTGATGTGTCACCACGAGGCTGGCTTTAGGTGAGGGCGCCCATCCGGCGCTCCGACGGTTGACTCGTCGCCGCGGGCGCGGTCCTTTGCCGGCTTGGTCCAGCAAGGCGGAGGGCGCGATGCAATCCTATGTACTGTGGGCGTTGCTCGGCATGGCCGGCTACTCGCTCATGACTCTGTTCGTGAAGCTCGCCGAGCGCAGCGGCAACGCCACCACCTACATGGTGCTCGCGGTGTCGACCACCATCGTCGCCATTTTCGCCATCGCCGTGGTGGCGATGCGGGGCGAGCTCAAGCCGCTGCTGCTCGAGCTGGAGCGGCGGCCGCTGCTCTGGGCCATCGCCGGCGGCATCGCGCTGACCGTGGCGGTGAGCTCCCTGTTCCACGCGCTCTCCCTCGGTCCCGCCACGGTGGTGGTGCCGATCTACGGCATGTTCATCGTCGGGGGCGCGCTGCTCGGCGTGATCTTCCTCGGCGAGCCGATGTCGTGGGACCAAGGTGGTCGGGGTGATCGCCGCGGTGGCCGGCGTGGTGCTGATCTCGCTCTAATCCTGAGCGCCCGCGATCATTCGAACAGAACGAGGGTGATCTGCTCGATCAGCAGCGCGCTGAACGCGGCGAAGGGCGTGCCATTGAGATTGGGGTCGGACGAGAATTTCACCGCCGCGATGCCATCGAAAGCCGGGGCGCGCAGCGCATAGGTTTGGGCGGGAACGTCAGCGAATCGCCGCGTGAGCCCTTCGCCGGCGGAACTCAGCTCCTGCCCGCTCGCGCTGCGCGCGACGGCGCGCCATGCCGGAAAGGTGATGCCGCTCTCGGTTGCGGGATAAACCTTGGGCACGGTGAAACTCACGCTTCTGACCGGCTTGGCGAAACCAAGGGTGAACGACGCCGGGACATTACCGGTGTTCATCTGGGTCAGAAGGTTTTGGCTGACGGCGGGTGCCACGGCGCGGCCTTCATAGAGACCAAGATTGTTCATGAACACGACCCGCGACTGCGCCGGATCCTTCCCGGTCACCGAGATCGGAATGGGCGCGTCGTGCAGAAACGGGTCGGCGGCGACCATGAAGAGCGGCGCGCTGGCGGTATCGACCGAGCCGAAGGCGAGGCGAATCTCGCCGGCGGGCGTTGGCGCCGCCGTCGATATCGGTGCCGGTGCGGACGGCGCTATGGGCGGGGCCGCCATAAATCGCCAGGCAGCGGCCAGGGCGGCGCCGGCCAGAACAAGCGCGAGCATGCCGAGCAGGATTGCGCGCCAGGGCGGGGCCGGTGGCTTAGGCAGCGGGCGCGGCTGGGTCGGCCGCTCTTCGCCATCGAGAATATGGCGGATGATGTCGGCGAGATAGTTCAGATGCCGTTCAAGCGGGGGACTGAACGCATCGAGCCAGTGCGGCGTGCTGATGAAATATTCGAGCGACTTGGTGGGCGCCACGTCCTCGATCCGCAGGGGAATGACGGCCAGCCCGCGATTGACGGCGCGTTCGACCTCCCGCCTGATCTGTTGCGAGGCGTTGGCATGGGACGAGAATACCAGCACGAACACGCGCGCCTGGCTCAGGGCATCGACGATCGACTCGCCCCAATCGGCGCCGGGCAGGATGTCGCGCGGCGCGATCCAGCAGCGAATGCCTTTCGATTCGAGAATCGCGCAGGCCGCGTCGGCGGCGAGCTTATCCTTTGACGAATAGCTGATGAAAATATCGTGGGCCATCGACTGTGGTTTCCCGCAAACGACGATGCGAATTGCATCGCGATGGCCTTACCGGGATTTCGGCAGAGTCCGCCGGTAGTGCATGGCGAAGCTACACTTTTGCGCCTATGCGCGAAAGAGGCAGGCGGCTGGGACCCTTGGCGGCCAGCGCCGGGTGTGCGAGGCTCGGGCGCAGTGATCGTAAGGAGAGGCCGATGGCAAAAATTACCTACCGCATCGTCAAACATGAGGATGGCTGGGCCTACCAGGCGCGCGGCACATTCTCCGAGACCTTTCCCAGCCACGATGCCGCGCTTGCCGCCGCCAAGATCGCCGCCGGCGAACAGAAGGTTCCGGGCGAGACGGTCGGCATCGAATATGAGACCGCCGACGGTGTGTGGCACGAAGAGCTCGACCCCGGCAGCGACCGGCCGGAAACCGAGGTCGAGGACGAGGAAGAGTGAGACGCGCGCGGCTCGCGCTGGCGGCTGCCGTACTCGGCCTGTCGGTGTTGCCCGGGGAGGCTCTGGCTTGCGCCTGCTGCACCAATCTAGGCCAGCGCTATGTCGAGGTCGAAAAGCTCGACTCCACCCGACTCGAGCAGATCGAGAGCCTGCAGTTCGCCGAGGAGGCCCGGCTCTATGGCGGCGAGGGCGGGGTCGAAGCAATCACCGGCATCCAGGATCCGGTCGAGCGCTACGACCTCAAGGTCCGCTGGGACAAGACTCATCCGGGCCACAGCCAGATCGTCTTCTCGCTCGACAATCCGGGCGGTCGTTCTGGAACATTGTGGCTGGCGCTGCCGCAAAAAATCTCAATCTTCGAGGTCGACCCGCGCGACAGTCCCGACGAGGGCCATGGCCCGGTCCTTTATAAAGAATGGAAGCTGACGGGAGAGGTCACCGCTTTCGGCGCGTTCAGCGGCACTAACGGCGCGAAGCAGGTTCTCACGCTCATCCTGCAAGGACGCGGTAACTCCTGTACCAGCGCCGAGGATTTCACCCATTGGACGCTGGTCACCGAGGGGCCGAAAGGCGTCTACAGCCTGTTCGGCGATCTGGTGAAATGAGCGAAGCCGACTATCGCGCGCTGCAGAAGGGTTATTCCGACGGTCGGGGCAGCCGGCGGCTACGCGCCAGCGTGCTGCTGGTGGTCGCCGCGCAAAGCCTGTTCCTGGTGTTTCTCAATGTTTTTCTGTTCAATCACGCCAATCCCAAGGGCGACGGCATGGAGATGGTCGGCGTGGGCGCGGCCTTCATGTTTATCTTTCTGCCGCTCAGCCTGCCGGCGTTTATGCTCGCCAAGGAAAGTCGGTATCTCGTTATTGCCGCGGTGCTGGCCGGGCTGGCCGCGTTCGCCTATTTCGCCCTCTGGCTCGAGATGCTCGAGGAACTTCACATCAGCCCGGCGCCGTGGTCGTAGGGGGCGGGCAACAGCTTTCGCCGTTGCCCGCGCGAAGCCACGGGGAGGGGGACCGTGGCATCGTAAACCTACGCTGCGTCGACCAGGACGAGCTCGGTGTCCTCGAGCGCTTTGACTTTCAATACGCTCTCATCGGTGATGGCCGCGCCGTCGCGCGTGCCGATGCGCACGCCGTTGACTTCGACGCTGCCGAGCGCCGGCACGAGGTAGCCGTGGCGCGTGGCGCCGATCTCGTATTCGGCGGTGTCGCCGGCTTTGAGCGAGACGCCGAGCACTCTAGCCTCTGCCCTGATCGGCAGCGCCTCGCCGTCGCTAGCGAAGCCGCTGGCCAGCGGCACAAAACGCCCTGACCGGTCCGATTTGGGAAACGGCTTGGCGCCCCAGGACGGCTCGCCTCCGCTCACGCTCGGCTCGATCCAGATCTGGAAGATCTTGGTCGGCACGCCCTCGCGATTGTACTCGGCGTGGCGAATGCCCGAGCCGGCGCTCATCACCTGCACGTCGCCCGCTTCGGTGCGGCCCTGATGACCCAGACTGTCCTCATGGGTGATCGCGCCTTGGCGGACATAGGTGATGATCTCCATCTCGGCATGCGGGTGCGGCGGGAAGCCGGTGTGGGGCGCGATCTCGTCGTCGTTCCACACGCGCAAGCTGCCATGGCCGAGGCGGTCGGGGTCGTGATAGCGGGCGAAGGAGAAATGATGCTTGGCTTTCAGCCAGCCATGATCGGCGCCGCCAAGCGTATCGAAAGGTCTCAGTTCGATCATCGGAACCTCCTACTGGGTGGGCGAAAAATTAGGCAATGCTGCCGCCGTCGACATTCAGGCTCGCACCAGTGATGTAGCTCGCCGCCGGGCTGGCGAGGAAGGTAACCGCCGCGGCGACCTCTTCCGGCTTGCCGTATCGGCCAAGCGCGGTCGTCGCGCGCAGTGTGTCGGCGAGTTCGCCATCATCCGGGTTCATGTCGGTGTTGATCGGCCCCGGCTGGACGTTGTTGACGGTGATACCCCGCGCGCCAAAGTCCCGGGCCCAGCCTTTGGTATAGGCGGAGACCGCGCCCTTGGTGGCGGCATAGTCGCTGACGCCGGGGAACAGGCTGCGCTCGCCGAGAATGGAGCCGATATTGATGATGCGGCCGCCTTTGCTCAAATGCGGCTCGGCGGCGCGAACCGCCGTGGCGACGCCCGCGACATTCACGTCGAACAGCCGTTCGACGGCCGATACATTGTCGGTCGCATGCTCCGCGCCATTCCTGCCGCTGATGCCGGCGTTGTTGACGAGAATATCGAGGCGCCCGAAACGCTCGACCACGCTTTTCACCAGGCCCTCGACTTCCGCAGCGTTGCCCTGGTCGGCCTGAAAGGCGTGGGCGCGAACGCCCTTGGCCAAGAGATCGTTGACGACGTCCTTGGCCTTGTCGGGCGATGCCGAATAGCTGATGGCAACATCGGCGCCGTCGGCGGCCAGCGACTTGGCGATCGCCGCGCCGATGCCGCGCGAGCCGCCGGTAACAAGAGCAACTTTTCCAGCGAGGGTCTTTGACATGGGTCCATCTCCATCTGTGATTATTTAGTGAGCGCTATATATGTGGTGCTGGACCCAGCCTGTCAAGATCATTATATAATAAGCGCTACAAATTAGGAGGTGGTAGGGATCGAAAAAATGGCAGGAGATAAGGTTGTGGCAATTGGCCGCCCCCGCGCTTTCGATATGGATCAGGCGCTCGACCGGGCGCTGGACGTGTTCTGGCGCAAGGGCTACGAAGGCGCGACTCTGTGCGACCTGACCGCCGCCATGGGCATCAACCCGCCCAGCCTCTATGCCGCGTTCGGCAACAAAGAGGGCCTGTTTCGCAAGGCGCTCGACCGCTATGGCGAGATGCGGACCGCCTATTGGGCGGACGCCCTCGAGGCGCCGACGGCGCGGGGTGTGGCCGAGGCGCTATTGCGTGGCACCGCCAAGTTCCTGACCGATCCCTGTCATCCTAAAGGGTGCCTTGCGGTGCAGGGCGCCCTCGCTTCTGGCGCCGACGCCGATTGCATCCGCAAGGAGCTTGAGACCCGCCGCGCGGGTAGTCTGGCGCGCATCCGCGACCGGCTCAAGCGGGCCAAGAAGGAGGGCGATCTGCCCGCTGACGCCGATCCGGCCGGGCTTGCGCGTTATCTTGCTACCGTGATCGAAGGCATGGCGGTGCAGGCGGCCGGCGGGGCGAGCCGCAAGGAGCTGGAACGGGTGGCCGAGACGGCGCTGCGCGCCTTTCCGGGCTGATTCCCGGCGGCTCTATAATCTCGCCGGCAAGTTCGACATTGCCGGGGGCACGACCGGTAGGATGTCTGACACTGATGCGGACTGTTCGGACGATGGCGGTTGCGGCGGGGCTGCTCCTGTTGGCGTCGGCGGCGCAGGCGGGGATCGCCAATTCTCGCGTCGCAGCCGGCGCGAAGGAAGCGGGGGTCGCTCTGGCCGGGCCCAAGCCCTTTGTCGACATCGTTTGTCCGATCATGCAGCAGCAGGCCGAGGCGCGGGGACTGCCGCCGATGCCGTTCGTGCGCCTGATCTGGAAGGAGAGCCGCTTCAATCCGCGGGCCGTGAGCCCTAAGGGCGCGCAAGGCATCGCCCAGTTCATGCCGGGTACGGCGGAGGAGCGTGGCCTCGACGATCCGTTCGAGCCGAAATCGGCGATTGTCCACTCGGCCAGCCTGCTGGCCGATCTTCGCCGGCAGTTCGGCAATTTCGGGCTGGCCGCGGCCGCCTACAACGCCGGGGCCGAGCGCGTGCGCTCTTGGCTGGCGGGATCGGGCGGGCTGCCCTGGGAGACGCAAAACTACGTCCAGTTCATCACCGGGCGCGCCGCCGAGGAATGGAAGCTCGCCGAGACCGAGCTGCCCGAAGCGCTCAAGACCGCAGGCGTGGAGGTTCAGGATTCCTGCCGCAAGCTCGCGCCGCTGGTGGTGCGCGCGGTGTACGAGAGCGAGCCGCTTACGGCCAGCGGCGCGTGGCGTCCTTGGGGCGTCCATATCTCGACCTCGTTCTCCAAGGCCAAGGCGCTCGCTCAGTTCGGCAGGCTGAAGCAGCAGCACGCCGCGCTGCTGGGCGATCGGGAGCCGTTCGTGCTGCCCGAGCGAAACCTCAGCCGGGGGCGCCGCTCGCTCTACATGGTGCAGATCGGCGCCGACAGCCGCGAGGACGCCGCCAAGCTTTGCGCGCAACTGCGCTCGGCCGGCGGTGCCTGCCTCGTGCAGAAGAACTGAGCGGCTAGAACGACATGGTTGCGTTGGCCCAGAGCGTTCCTTCCCGCTCGAGCTGATACCCGTTGGGATCGTCCATCACCGGCTGGAGCCACTCCGCGCTCAGCCGCAAACCCTTCAGCGGACCGCCGGGCACGACGGTGTTGAATCTGGGTGCGCCGAGCGCGCGCATGCGCCTCCCTCAGCGAGGGGGCGCCGCGTCAGGACGCGAAGATGTTCGGATTAGCGCTTAGACGAGAGGGGGAGCGCGCGGTTGCGCCGCAAGGGCTTCAGCCGATTGGAGGCGAAGCGCAAGGACGCGCGGCGGGTTGGCCGGCGCTTCGACCGAACCGGACAGGGGAACGCGCAGCGCGATGGGGAGAATGCCCCCGCATGAGCCGCCACAGGCAGCGCGGCAGGACATCGAGCAGCACTGGCAGTCGGCCTTCTGGTGGCTTTGCCCGAGGAGTTGCCCGCCAATGACGGCGCCCCTGGCCGTGCACAGCACGACGCTGCCGCCGGAGGCAAGGGTGGCGGCGTGGACGCCGGACGTGAAGGACAGGATGGCGGCCTGGAGCAGAAGCGCCCAGACCACAACCAGGGCAATGCAATCCTTGTCTCTCCGCAGCCAGCCCATCGTCTTTGTTAACCGCCCTTAGATGCCCCTGTCAAAGTCTTGAGTGGGTTGCAATGTCTCAGTGGCGCCATCGCGACACTAGTATAAATTCCGGCCGGCCAGGGGACATGATCTAAGTCAAAGCTCAGGACCGGATGCGGCCAGGGAGGTTCGATGCTCACCATCTATGAGAACCGCACCGGAACGCTCGAGCGCCAGAAGGGCAAGCCGAGGATCACCGAGACCAGTCAGTGGATCGATCTCCTCAATCCCACGCCGGAAGAAGAGGCAAAAATCGAGCGGGCGCTTAAGTTTGACGTTCCCACGCGCGAGGAGCAGCAGGAGATCGAGGCGTCGAGCCGGCTCTATCTGGAGGACGGCGCCTATTTCATGACGGCGACGCTGCTGTATCAACCCGAGCAGGGCGAGCCGAGAACCACCCCGGTCACTTTCATTCTCGCCGGCCAGCGCCTGGTCACCCTGCGCTATGCCGAGCCGCGAGCCTTCTCCATCTATGTGGCGCGCTGCAACCGCGCCGAGTCTGACCTTAAGAGCGGGCCCGCCATCCTGATCGGCCTGTTGGAAACGATCATCGACCGGCTGGCGGATTTCATCGAACGCATCCAGACGGAGGTCGAGGGCCTGTCCCATTCGATCTTCGAGAACCAGGGCCGCGCCGCGGCGCGGCAGCGCCGTTTCGACGTGATGCTGCGGGCGATCGGGCGCGAGGGCGAGATCACCTCGAAGGCTCGCGAAAGCGCCCATTCGTTCGGCCGCCTTCTGACCTTTCTGGTTCACGCCGCCAACGAGCGGAAGGAGGTCAAGCCGCTTCAGGCCCGCATACGCACCGCCGCGCGCGACGTCACCTCGCTGACCGACCACGCCACGTTTCTGTCCGGCAAGATCATCTTCTTGCTCGATGCCACGCTGGGGATGATCAGCATCCAGCAGAACGACATCATCAAGATTTTCTCGGTGGCCGCCGTGGTGTTCCTGCCGCCGACGTTGATCGCCTCGATCTACGGCATGAACTTCCATCACATGCCCGAGCTCGACTGGTGGTTTAGCTATCCGCTCGCGCTCGGGCTGATGGTGCTGGCGGCGGTGCTGCCCTATCTGTATTTCAAACGTAAAGGCTGGCTGTAATTTAGGCTTGCCTCGCCGTTCTGCGGTGGCCAAAATCCAGCGAGCGATTCAAACACCAACAGTCGAATGGGCGAGCGGGAAGGCGCGCGCGTTTGGTTAAGGAGAATTCACAATGACCAGTCGATCCCTGTATCTCGTTTTGGCCGCGGCGGGCTTCGCACTTCTCGCCGGCCTTCCGGCGGTCGCGGCAGCTCCGGGCGTGGTCGCCGCGCCATCGGACGAAATCGGACTTGCGCAGAACGTCGATTACTACAATCGCCGCTGGCGCTATCGCAACGGAACGCATGTGCGCGCGCCGTTAACGGCGGTTGACGATAGGGACGGCGACACCTGGGTCAGGGCTCCGTTCGCCCGGGTCTATAGCGGCCGGCGCGGCACGTGGGTCAGGGCGCCGTTCGTCAATCTGTGGATCCCACGCTAGCAATCGGTCCTAGCCTGCTCCCTGGATAAATGACCAGGCGAGCGACGCGGCGGCAGCGATCGCCAGCGTGCTCAGAATGCCGAGCCGGACTCCGAACAGGAGTCCCGCGGCGAGCAGTGCGAGCGCCAGCGCCTCGACATTGAGGCTCGCCCAGTCCGGCGTCCACAGCCGCACCGGACCGTGCCAGGCGGCCGTCACCGTGCCGAACAGCACGTGGAGCGCGAACCACAGGCTCAGATTGAGAATGACGCCGACCACCGCGGCGGTGACGCCGGCCAGAGCTCCGGCCAACCGCGGATTGGCGCTTAAGCGCTCGACATAAGGCGCGCCGGTGAAGATCCAGAGGAAGCACGGGGCGAAGGTCGCCCACAGGGTGACGGCGGCGCCCAGCAGCCCGAAGGCGAGTTTGGGTTCGCCGCCATGGCGATAGCCGGCGAGGAAGGCGACGAATTCTGTGACCAGAATTAGCGGGCCCGGCGTGGTCTCGGCGAGACCGAGCCCGTCAAGCATCTCGCCGGCGCTCAACCAGCCATAGGTCTCGACCGCCTGCTGAGCCATGTAAGCGAGCACCGAATAGGCGCCGCCGAACGTGACGATCGCCAGCTTGGAAAAGAACAGGGCGATATCGGTGGTGACATGGGCTCGGCCGAACAGGGCCGCCATGACCAGCAGGGGCCCGATCCAAATCGCCAGCCACAGCGCCGCGGTCCCGACCGTCCGTGACAGGGCTACCGGCGGAGGGCTCGCCAGCAATGGTGCCGGGGGAGCGGGCACGGCCAGCGCATGCAGCCAGCCCAACAGCGCCGCGGCGGCGATGATGACGGGGAAGGGCGCGGCGAAGAAAAAGATGGCGGCGAAGGCGGCGATAGCGATGGCGACATCGTAGGGGCCGCGCAGGGCACGGCGGGCGACGCGCAGAAGTGCCTCGATGACGATGACCAGAACCGCCGCCTTAACGCCGAGAAAGGCGGCCTCGACCAGAGGCACTTGGCCATAGAGAACATAGGCGATGCTGAGAGCCAGCACGACCAAGGCGCCCGGCAGCACGAATAGAAGTCCCGCGGCGAGGCCTCCGGCCGTGCCATGCAACCGCCAGCCGACATAGGTGGCGAGCTGCATCGCCTCGGGGCCCGGCAGCAGCATGCAGAAATTCAGTGCGTGCAGGAACGGGGCGGGCGCGATCCAGCGGCGCTCATCGACCAGGATGCGATGCATCAGCGCGATCTGGCCGGCCGGGCCTCCGAACGACAGCAGGCCGATCTTGCCCCACACGGCGAGGGCCTCTCGGAACGTGGGGTGAGGTGGATCGGTCGAGCCCATGACGGCTCACTCCCTAGCACAGCCGACCATCGGGCGGAGCGGCAGTTTGGCGAATTCGCGGCACGAGGCCGGTCGCGCATCATGCTCCACCTAGAGAGTTCGGCGGCCGCATGCTAACTCAGCATCGAGGAGACGGATTCGAGCCATGGTGTCGGCCTCCCTGATTCAAGTGGCGGTGTTTCTCGCCGCCGCTGCCATTGCCGCGCCGCTCGGCCGGTTCCTGCGCATGGGCGCGGTGCTCGGCTATCTGGCCGCCGGCATCATCATCGGACCTTATGTGCTCGGGCCGCTCTACGCCCTGAACGATGTCGACGCGGTGCTCCAATTCGGCGAATTCGGCGTGGTGATGCTGCTGTTCGTGATCGGGCTCGAGCTTCGCCCGGTTAGGCTGTGGGCCCTGCGCTCGGCGATTTTCGGGCTCGGGACCGCGCAGTTGGTGGCCACCTCGCTGATCCTCGCCGCGATCGGCATCGCGCTCGGCCTCGCGCCGGCGCGGGCGCTGTTCGTCGGGCTGGCGCTGTCGCTGTCGTCGACCGCCTTTGCGCTCCAGGTGCTCGAAGAGAAAGGCGAACTCACCAGCCGCCACGGCAGGCTCGCCTTCTCGGTGCTGCTGTTCCAGGACCTGGCGGCCATCCCGCTGATCGCGCTGGTGCCGTTCTTCGCCTTCGGCGCGGCCGAATCCGGCATGGATTTGCGCAGCGCCTTGTTTGCCATCGCCACCATTCTCGGCGTGATCGTGGTCGGGCGGTTTTTGCTGAGCCGGCTGTACCGGATCGTGGCCGCGACCGGCGTGCGCGAGGCGATGACCGCCAGCGCGTTGCTGACGGTAGTTGGCGTGGCCCTGGTCATGGAGGCGGCCGGCCTTTCGGCGGCATTGGGCGCCTTCATCGCCGGCGCGCTGTTGGCGGATTCCGAATATCGCCATCAGATCGAGGCGGACATAGCCCCGTTCGAGGGGCTGCTGCTCGCGGTGTTCTTCATCGCCGTGGGCATGTCGGTCGACCCCAGCGTGCTTACGGCCAGGCCGGTAGAACTCCTCGCCATTGTCTTGGGTCTGGTCGTCATCAAGGCCGTGATCCTTTTTCTGCTCGGCCGGTGGTGGGGCCTCGACAATACTGCCGCACGACGCCTCGGCCTGGTCATCAGCCAGGGCGGCGAATTCGCCTTCGTGCTGTTTGGCGCCGGTGCGCTGGAGAAAGTCATCGACCAGCCGCTGGCCAATCTGCTGACGCTCGCCGTCACCCTGTCGATGGCGGCGACGCCGGTGCTGCTGCTGATCGACGATGCGGTCAACCGCGCGTTGAAGCCGCCGCCGCCCGACTATGAGATGCCGCCGGACGGCGAGAAGCATGTCATCATCGCCGGCTTCGGGCGCTTCGGCCAGATCGTGGCGCGCGTGCTGCGCGCCCGTCACATCCCGTTCACCGCGCTCGACTCGAATGTCGCGCAGGTGGATTTCGTGAAGCGGTTCGGAGCGCAGATCTATTACGGCGATGCCGGCCGGCTCGATATCTTGCGGGCCGCGGGCACCGACAAGGCGCGCGCCTTCGTGCTCGCCATCGACCAGGTCGAGAGTTCGCTCAGGGTCGCCGAGATGGTGCGCACGCATTTCCCCGATGTCCCGATCTATGCCCGAGCACGCGACCGCACTCATGTGCACCGGTTGATGGATCTCGGCGTGACCGTGATCGAGCGCGAGACGTTCCTGGCCGCGCTGGAATTGACCAAGGACCTATTGAGGGGCCTGGGCCTCAAGGAGCCTGAGGTTCGGCGCTTGACCGACACGTTCAAGCGGCTGGATGAGAAGCGCCTCTACGACGACTATCAATACTACACCGACCTGGAAAAGGTCCGGGCCAACGCCCTGACCCAGGCGACGGAGCTTGAGGAACTGTTCGCGCGCGATGCCGAGGAGCTACCCGCTCAAGACGGCGCACCGATCGCCGAGCGGCCCGCCGCGGTGGTCACCGCTCAACAGCGAGATGGTCGAGGATCAGGCGATTGATCTCGGCGGGGTGGGTGAACGGGCTCATATGTCCCGCGCCCTTGAGAATCTGGAGCTTAGCATTGGGCAGGGTGGCCGCCAGAATATCGACCACGGCGCGGGTCGGCGCGCGCGTCTTGCTTCCGGCGATGAGCAGGGTGGGGGCCGCGATCTCGGCATAGTTGTGCAAGGCGGTCGGCGCGTCGATGGCGATGGCGAATTCCAGCGCGACCTTGGGGATGGTGGCGGCAATCGCCGCCTTGAAGCGCTCGGGCGACAGCCACCAGCGCCAGCGCCCGAGCCAATAGGACATGAAGGATTTGGCGGCCGCGCGGTCGTCGCCCTGGGCCACCGGGCCGAGCACCGCCTGGGCAAGCGCCTCGATTTCGGCCCATTCGGGGCGGCCCTCCTGCCGCAACAGATGAAAGGAGACCGGCTCGACCAGCGTGAGGCTTTTCACGCGGGAGCCCAGCGTGCGCGCGGCCTCGAGCACCAAGGCCGCGCCATAGGAGTGACCGACCAGATGGAGCGGACCCTTAGTCTTCTTGGCGAGCGCGAGCAGCACAGCGACATCGGCATCGATGGCAAAGGGTCGCTCGGCCGGCCAGGGCTTCGATTGTCCATAGCCGATGAAGTCGGGGGCAAACACGCGCCAATCGGCTTTGAGCGTCTCGATCAGCGGCAACCACTCCTTGTGGGAGGCGCTTGAGCAATGGCCGATGATGACGACTGGACCCTTGCCCTCGTCGAGATAGGCGATCTCGACGCCGCTGGCGGTGAGATGCTTCACAGAATAACTCCCCGGCGGCGTCAGGCCGTCATCGTCTAGGATAACGCTAAAGGCGCGTGGTGATCAGCCGGCGGGGGCGGGCTCGGGCTGCGCTTGAGCCGAGGCGGCCTTGGTCACCGCCTTCTGCACCTTCTCGAAGGCGCGCACCTCGATCTGCCGAATGCGCTCGCGGCTTACGCCGAACTCGGCCGACAACTCCTCGAGGGTGAGCGGGTCCTCGGCCAGCCGCCGCGCTTCGAACACGCGGCGCTCGCGGGCGTTCAAGCCCTCAAGCGCATCGTTCAGCATGCCGCGACGCTGGTCGCGCTCCTCCGACTCGGCGAGCGCGGTTTCCTGGTCCATGGTGTCGTCGACCAGCCAGTCCATCCACTCGCCGCTTTCGGCATCGTTGCGCACCGGGGCATTGAGCGATGAGTCGCCGGCGAGGCGCCGGTTCATCGACACCACGTCCTCCTCGGTCACGCCGAGCCTGGTGGCAATCTGCTTCACCTGGTCTGGCCGCAAGTCGCCCTCCTCGAGCGCCTTGAGCTGGCCCTTGATCTTGCGCAGATTGAAGAACAGCTTCTTCTGCGCCGCCGTGGTGCCCATTTTCACCAGGCTCCACGAGCGCAGGATGTATTCCTGGATCGCTGCCCTGATCCACCACATGGCGTAGGTGGCCAGCCGGAAGCCCCTGTCGGGATCGAACCGCTTGACCGCCTGCATCAATCCGACATTGCCTTCGGAGATGACCTCGCCGATGGGGAGGCCGTAACCGCGATAGCCCATGGCGATGCGCGCCACCAGCCGCAGATGCGAGGTGACGAGCTCATGCGCGGCGTCGCGGTTGCCATGCTCGCGCCAACTCTTGGCGAGCATGTACTCCTGCTGTGGCTCCAGCATCGGAAATTGTCTGATTTCTTCGAGGTAGCGCGTCAGTCCGCCATGCGCGCCCACACTCGGCAAACTTCTAGCGGCCATGAGTTAGCCCGTCTCCAACGGCCGTGGCAGCCGCAATCTTTCAAACGCGATCCGCGGCCCCGGCGATCCTCTCTATAAAACCTTTGTCACATAGATAAAAGCCTGCGGCCTGTCACAGTTCCTTGAAAGCCTGAACGATCTCAGCGAGATCGGCCGGCAGCGGACTATTAAATTTGAGTAATGTGCCGGTGACCGGGTGCGCGAAAGCGAGCTCCGCCGCGTGCAGCGCCTGGCGATTGAGGCCGGCCAGCTTGCCGTGCAGCGGCTCGGGAAGGCTGCGCAGCTTCGACTTGAAGCCCCGGCCGTAGAGCGGATCGCCGATCAGCGGGTGGCCAATATGGGCCATATGCACGCGGACCTGATGGGTGCGCCCGGTCTCTAGCGTGCACTCGATGAGCGAGGCGACCGGCTCCTTGCCGCGGTCGAAGGTCTCGACCACGCGCCAATGAGTCACGGCCTCGCGGCCTTTCCCGGACAGCACCGCCATCTTGGTGCGGCTGGTGGGGTGGCGGCCGACATTTGCCTCGATGGTGCCATGCGGGCGGGACGGCGCGCCCCACACCAAAGCGAGATAGCCGCGTTCCAGCTCTCCGGTGCGGCCATGATCGGCGAATTGATCGGCGAGGGCGCGGTGCGCCTGATCGGTCTTGGCTATCACCAGCAGCCCGCTGGTATCCTTGTCGAGACGGTGGACGATGCCGGGCCGGGCCACGCCGCCGATTCCTGAGAGGCTCGCGCCGCAATGGGCGATCAGCGCGTTGACCAAGGTGCCGGTGGCATGGCCGGCGCCGGGATGGACGACCAGCCCGGCCGGCTTGTCGATGACGATCAGCGCGTCGTCCTCATAGACGACATCCAGGGGGATGATTTCGCCGCGCGGCTCGGGCGCTACGGCGGCCGGCAGGCCGAGTATGAACCGGTCACCCGGTTTGACCCGGTATTTCGCCTCCACTATGGTCGCCGGGCCCAAGGAGACGTGACCCTCTTTGATCAGGCTTTGCACGCGGGTGCGGCTCAACTCGGGCAGTCGCGCGCTCAGGAAGCGATCGAGCCGCTGGCCGTCATGGCTCGCATCGGCTTCCGCGCTAAGCCGCCTGAGGGCGGGAGCTTTCTCTGACTGAGGCATGAGGTTTCGCACCATGGCGGTCTTGAACGAGCCCAACAATACGCCATTGCCAGGCACGGTGTTCACCCCACGTCAGGTGCGGGTGCTGAAAATCGCCGTCATCACGATGGGGATCTTGCTGGTCGGCGGCTTCGCCTTCGTCATGGCGGCGATTGTCTATCAGGCCTCGCGGGGAGGACAAAGCAGCGCTGGCACGGGTGGCGCGGTGCCCGGCGCCCTGGAAACCGAGCTTGCCATCCCCAAAGACGCGACCGTCACCTCGCTCTCCCTTGATGGCGACCGGGTGGCGCTGCAACTGAATTCGGCGACCGGTCCCGAGATCGTGGTTATCGATCTTGCTAGCGGCAAGGTCGTGGCCCGCGTGCGACTCAAGCCGCATTGAGTTTGGATGGCGCAGGCCGAGATCAGGCCGCCTCAACCAGCTGCTCCAGTTTGGCGATGAACCGGTCGTAGTCGCTGTCATGTGGCGCCTCACCGCGGGATAACGCTTCGTCAAGCTCCCGCGCCTGATTGCCTATATCGGCGAAGCCGAACGTCCCGGCGATGCCGGCGAAGCGATGCACAAGCCTGTGCAAGTCCTCTCTGGCATCGGGCTTGTCCGACGCGAGAAGCAATTTGACGTGCGCTAGATCGGCAGCACAGCGCGCCACGAACGTCTCGCGCAACTTGGCGAGCGTTGCCTCCTGGGCCGGCGATAGGATGACGTCTGGGGAGGGGCTTTCCACCGCCCATTTGTCGATCACGTCAAATAGTGTCGCGGGGATAATTGGCTTGGCTAGGTAGTCGTCCATCCCGGCGGCGTGGCACGCAGCGATTTGGGCCGGGAGCGCCTGCGCCGTCATGGCGACGATAGGCAGCTTGGCGTAGCCGTCGAGCGCGCGAATGGCGCGAGTTGCTGCCAGACCATCCATGCCCGGCATTTGTACGTCCATCAGCACGAGATCGTAGTCCGCCGCTTGCACGGCCTTGATCGCCTCGGAGCCGCTCGCGGCCAGATCGATTTGATGCCCTCGAGGCGCAAGCAGCGAAGTGACCAGTTCGCGATTGAGATCAACATCGTCAACGATGAGGATGCGGCGCCCCGTGGTGCGCGGCCCCGCATTCTCCGTGGCTTCGACGAGGGCGGAGGCGTCGATGCGAGGCAGATCGAGCGTGAACCAGAAGGTGGTGCCCACGTTTTCGGCGCTATCCACGCCGATCTCGCCTCCCATCAATTCAACCAGCCGCTTGCAGATCGCCAGCCCGAGTCCCGTGCCACCAAAGCGGCTATGGATCGAGGCGTCCGCCTGGGCAAAGCGCCCAAACAGAGTCTTCAATTTGTCGGAGGCGATGCCGATGCCGGTGTCGCGCACCTCGATGCGTAGGCCTTGCACCAAAGAATTCTCGTTCGCGCGCACGGCGATGGTTACAGCGCCCTTGGCCGTGAATTTGACCGCATTGCCAATGAGATTGACGATAATTTGCTTGATCCGCATTTCATCGCCGAATAGTGCCGGGGCGACGGCCTCGTCGATAACGGTCTCAATCTTGAGCTCCTTCTCTTGGGCGAACAGCGAGAAGCGAGCCGTGACGTGCTCCAGGAGGTGGGAAAGCGAGAAGGGCTTGGGGTTAAGGGCGATGCCCCCATATTCGAGGCTGGAAAAGTCCAAGATGTCATTGACAAGCGTAAGCAGGGATTGGCTCGACTCGTCGAGGATTTGGACATAGCGGCGATCGGTGGCTTCGAGCGCCTCGCTTCTCGCCAACAGGCTCGCAAATCCGATGATGCTGTTCAGTGGCGTTCTCAACTCGTGGCTCATATTCGCCAGGAAATCCGATTTTGCCGCAGCCGCGTCCTCAGCGGCAACACGGGCTTCCCGCAGACGCAATTCGAGTTGCTCGCGAAGTTCGAGATGCCGACCGAGCCGATTGGCGATCACCCCGGTCCGCCATGCCACCACCGTGAGAAAGAAGACGGTTGAAAGCGCGAACAAATCGACCCCCAACTCGGCCGTGATGATCGACTCCCTAATGGCCCGGTTGAGCACCCAGCCGAAGGCTATCGGCAAGATCGCGATGGCGGGCAAGAGCCATGGCGCGAAAGCGCCGGTGACGGACTGCGGGGAAAGCAACGTCACCCAGCCGGTGTGGGGTCGCGTCATCGCCGCCCCAACGAAAAGAACGAAAAACGCGACTGCCGTGTGCACCGCGATCGAGCTCGCGCGGATTGGCGCGTACAGGATTGGAAGGTCGTACAGATAGCCTGCGAACACCAGGAGAGAGAGCAACATTCCCGCGAAGGTCAAGATGATGAAAGCCTGATCCCCCGAGCGGCGCCTCGGCAAAAGCATCGCGGCGGCGAACAGGGCAAATTCCAGCGCGGTGACGATCGACATCCGATGCATAGCGTCCTCAGGGAGGCTGGGCAGCGCCGCAGTGAGAAGCTCGTCAATGTGGAAGTAAATTGGGAATGCGTAACTAGCCAGCGTAAAGGCGCTAGGGGCGAGGATGAGAACCGAAAGAACGGTCCGCGCACGCCCAGAGGTCGAAGCGCGAATCTTCGGCGCGGTAAGATATAGAACAATAGCGCTCAGAATGAAGCTTACGGCGGTTAGGGGCTTCATGGACTCGTAGTTTGGCAGAACCGTCTTCAGAGCTTCGATGCCCAACAACCAACCAAGCAGTACGGCGATTCCGAGCACCCCGATTACGGCGGCGATGATTTTAGGGGCGGCATCGACCGCGGCCGATGTGCCGGAATCTGCGCCGGCGAGGCTCCCAAGCGTAACGTCAGCGATGTCGTCCGATTGAGGCCGAGCGTTGGCTTCGGCCACTCGCATCGCGTCCGCCTGCTCCACTTCGCGCAGCGCCTCTTCGAGGCCGGCGCGTATGCGAGCATGCTGGGATACCGCCGCCGCGACCGGCAGGGTTGAGAGAGCGGTAAAAGCGAGGAACACCTGGAGCACCAGCAGGCGCTCTGTCTCCGTGCCAAGGATCAACTGCGTTGGACCGTGGCCGGAGACAGAGAGGGCGATGGCGATGATCGCGGTGAGCAACATTCCGAAAGCCGCGCCGGCCACGCCGAGCCTAAACGCAATGAAGATCAGCATCGGCGCTATCAAAAACAGGAAGGGGTAGCGGCTTTGGGCAAAGACATACAGGACCAACAGACAAAGCGCCGGGAAAGAAAGTACCGAGACTTCGCGCGATGTCGCCTGGGCTATGGCGCCCAACCTGCGCCAATCAATCGCCAGCAGAGCTGGGGTAAAGACCAGCAGGCCGAGAGCGTCGGCGGCATACCATTGCCAGAGGGTCGCGTAGAATGACGCGCCCTCGATCGATGTAAGCGCGATTGCGGCTAAGCAGCGCGGGCAACGCTGGCGCCGCCAGGGCGATGCCAAGAAACAGAAGCAGCGGCCGAGGCTCGGCAATCTCCGCGCGAGTACCGGCCAAGCGCTCGAAAGCATAAGCGCAGGCGAAGATTTCGAGCACATTGGCGGCGCAGAGTGCCACCGCGACCGGCCAGGAATCGCCGGTGTAGAGATTGACGATGACATTGCCCAAGGCGGCGGCCGCGAGCAGTCCGGGCCATACCGTCCGATCACGCCGGACGAGTAGCGCTACGACAAACGCGTTCATCGGCCAGATCGCGGCCACCCGTTCGGGACCGGTCGTGAGCGCGATGCCGAGCAGGGTAAGCGCGCCACAGATCGCGCCGACCATCAGGGGGAAGGCCCAGTCCTCTGGGCGAATGCCAAGCAAGCTTGGCACGGGTTTGGAGGGTTCAGGGGCTGGTGCAGCGGTCACGGCGCGTTCCTATGGGCGAGGGGATTCTGTTGGTGAAATTCTTTATTGATATCAAGGTGTTGTGTGGTCTCGGTGCTAGGGCCCAACTGGTGCCGCCGAGCCGAATGCGTCATAATTCTTCATTGTGCGTCGAGACGCATGAATTGCGTGTTAAGCGCCAGCCTGTTTGCGCTTGCGCCGGCAGCCGCCGGGGCCGTCCCGATCCTCGCGCGTGAGGTGGTGTAATCTCCTCGCGCGTGAGGTTGTGTAATCGAGGTCTGAGGCGGGAACCTTGACCGATTGACCCTTGATCGGGTTCACCGCTTGCAGCTATAGGTTTGGGCTCGATCTTGGCCCGGAGCAAACGCCCCCTTCGTCTAGTGGCCTAGGACGCTGGCCTCTCACGCCGGAAACAGGGGTTCGAAACCCCTAGGGGGCGCCA
>JBBQXL010000011.1:0-48256 GCA_038209695.1 Hyphomicrobiales bacterium | reverse complement strand
GAGATCGTCCGCTACACCCGCGCCGCCGAGCAAAGGGGCTTAGCCCGCCAGGGCGCTGAGGCCGTCGCCGAAGCCTTCGGGTGTGGCGAACAGAACACAGCCGAAACATTTTTCGGAAACCGCCCCGGAAACCGCACCGGCAGAAAGGGTTGAACACCTTGGAAAAGTGCCATTTCCTGATAAGTAGACATACTCCCGCCGGAATCTTTCAGACATTGTTCAAATCCGGCACACTACAGTGCTGTCATCGTCGCGGCTCCCCGGCACGGGGGGACGTCCTGGCTGCCGAACGCAGGATCGTTAACCGGAAACCGACCGACGAGATGAAACGCAGTCGCGCGCATATTTTACCGTTGCTTATGTGTTTTGCGTGTTTCGCACCTGCCGCCGCCGCGGCTGGGTTGGACTCTGTGCCGCTGCCTGACCGCAATCCCAACCGGCCGGTAGCGCCGGTCGCCGAGGCGGCGCCCTCGCCCGAGGCAACGCCCTCACCCGAGGCTGCGCCAACGGCCGAGACCGCAACCGACACCACGGCCGCGACCGGCACGGTGCCCGTGCCCGACCAGAACCCGGCAATGCACGAGGCGGAGAGCTTGCCTCCTCCCGAACGCAATCCGACGACCACGTCGGTGCCGATGGCGCCGCTCGCGCCAGCCTCCCCGCCCCCGTCCGGCTCATTGGCGGCGGTATCGGATGTCATTCTCCCCGAGCGCAATCCCAAAGCGCCGGTACTTCTGGCCCCACCCGGGCTGCCCTTGGCGCTGCCGCCCGCATCTCCACCGCAAGTCGTGACCGACATGCCGTTGCCGGATGCCAATCCCTATCGGGCCGGCATCCTCGATCCGGCCATTTCCGCGCCGCCGCCGGCGATGGACTATGCCGCGATCCTGAAGCCGATCATGTCCTACGACCTCAGCACCGCCGACGAGGCCAATATCAGGGACGTGCTGCGGAACGGATCGGCGGCGGCGGCCAAGATCAAGGATCCGGCGGCCCGCGATTTTGCGCTCTGGTACAGATATCGTAACGGCCCGGCGACCGGTAACGCCGAGGCCATGGAGAAATTCCGGCTGTCCCATCCCGACTGGCCCGGCCAGGACGAGATGCGCGAGAAGGCGGAAACAGCGCTGTTCCTCACCGACGACACGCTCGAGGAGGTCAAAGCCTTTTTCAGCAATTCGGCGCCGCAAACCGGCGCGGGCAAGGCCGCTTTGGCCGGCGCCTATATGAAGGAGAACAACGAGGCCGCCGCGCGCGAGCTGGTGATCTCGGCCTGGCGCGACCATCAACTCAATGCGGCGGTGGAGAAGAAGATTCTCGATCGCTACGGCAGCATGCTCACCGCCGAGCACCACCGCGCGCGCATCGACCAGCTGCTCTATCCCGACGAGAAGGGCGCGACCGAGGCGGCACTTCGGGTGGCCAAGCTGCTATCGGCCGACGAGCAGAAAAAGGTCGAGGCCCGCATCGCGGTGATCAAACGCGGCGGCAATGCTGGCAAGCTTCTCAACGCCCTCCCCGCCGACGCGGTCAAAGCCGATGTCGGCTTGCGCTTCAATCGCATCCAATGGCTGCGGCGCACCAAGGACAAGGATCGCCGGGAAGAAGCCTGGAAGATGCTGCTCGACGCGCCGAGCGAGCCCAACCTCCTGCTCGACCTCAATAATTGGTGGACCGAGCGGCGCATCAATTGTCGCGGCGCGCTCAATGACGGCAACCCACGGGTCGCCTACGAGATTGCGTCCAAGCACGGCCTGGTGTCGGGCGACGCCTTTATCGAGGCCGAATTCCTGGCCGGCTGGATCGCGCTGCGCTTTCTGAACGAGCCCAATAATGCCCTCCGCCATTTCCTTGCACTGCGGCGCGCCGCCACCAGCTCGAAGAGCATAGCGCTGGGTGAATATTGGCTCGGCCGCACGGCGCTGGCTCTGGGCGACCGCGGCTCGGCCATAATCCACTTCCACGGCGCGGCCAAGTACCCGCAATATTTCTACGGTCAGCTTGGCCGCCAGACGCTCGACGCCAGACCGGCTCATCTCGAGGTCACCTCGACGCCGCTGCCGACCCAGGCCGATATTCAGAGTTTCCTGTCCCGCGACGCGGTCCGTGCCATCGGGGTCGCCAAGGCGATGGGATATGACGGCGTCACGTCGCAATTCTACCTCGCGCTGTCGCGCAAGCTCACCAACCCGGCCGAGGTCGTGCTGCTGGCCGAGCTCGCCAAGGCCTCGGGCGATCCGCAAATCGCCCTCAGGCTGGCGAAGATCGCCTTCAACCGCGACCTTCCGGTCGGCGACTATGCGCTGCCCATCGGCGTGATTCCGGCATTCAAGAGCCTCCTGACCGATCGTGTCGACCCGGCGCTGGTGCATGCCCTGTCGCGGCAGGAGAGCGAGTTCAATGCTGCCGCCAAAAGCCCGGTCGGAGCCAGCGGATTGATGCAGCTGATGCCGGCAACGGCCAGAGCCGTGGCCAAGGCCTACAAGGTGCAATTCTCGGCGGCGCAGCTCACCAACGCCGCCTACAACACCCAGCTGGGCGAGGCGCATCTGCGCGATCTGATCAACAGCTATAACGGTTCCTATTTCCTGTCGCTGGTCGCCTACAACGCCGGCGGCGGGCGCGTCGCCGAATGGATGAAGCAGTTCGGCGACCCTCGCGACCCGCAGGTCGATCCCATCGACTGGATCGAACGCATCCCCTTCACCGAAACGCGGCATTATGTGATCAAGATCATGGAAACGCTGCAGCTCTATCGCTCGCGGCTAGCCGGGCCCAAGCAGGCGTTGCAGCTGGTCCAAGACCTAAATCGCGGCCGGAGAATACCTCGGGCCGAGGCGGCGGTCGCAGTGCAGGCGAAATCGGAGTGAGACCTGCCGTCACGTCCCTCTTTTGCTTGTAAGGCTTGCCCCTTTTGCAACTTTGCTGAACACTGTTGACGAGGCGCGGGGCAACGCGCGACCAATCGGTCCAGAAACTCCCAAGGTCGATCCCTGAACATGCCCGAGCTTGATGGCGAGCTATGGCGAGACATCTACTTTGCGTCGTTTGACGACCTTAGGCTCTATGTCCGCCACTACCCGGCGCCGAACGAGAACGCCCGGACCGTCATCTGTCTGCCCGGGCTGACCCGGAACAGCCGGGATTTCCACGCGCTGGCCACCTATCTTTCCAGGCACCCGGAGAAGCCGCGCAACGTCTATTGCTTCGACTATCGCGGGCGCGGCAACTCGCAATACGACCGCACCTGGCGGAACTACACGCCCTATATCGAGCTGCTCGACGTCCTCGATTTCCTGGCCTCGCGCGACCTGCACAAAGTCGGCGTGGTCGGCACCTCGCGGGGCGGCATCATCACCATGCTGATGGCGGCGGTCAGGCCGACGGCGATGGGGCCCGTCGTGCTCAACGATATCGGCCCGGTGATCGAGACCCGCGGCCTGGCGCGCATTATCGGTTATGTCGGGCGGATGCCGGTGCCGAAAACCTGGCCCGACGCGGTGATGATCCTGCGCGAGATGAACGAGCGCGCCTTCCCCGCGTTCAGCGATGCGCAGTGGGAGGAGATCGCCAAGGACGTGTTCGACGAGCGCAAGGGACGCCCGGCACGGGCTTATGACCGCAGGCTGTCCCGGGCGCTCGGCACGATCGATCTCAGCCGGTCGGTGCCGGACCTCTGGCCGCAATTCATTGCGCTCGGGCAAGTTCCCGCCTTCGTGTTGCGCGGCGCCAATTCCGACGTGTTAAGCGCCGAGACGCTCGAAGCCATGCTCGAGCGTCATCCCAATCTTCGCACCATGACGGTGCCGGACCAGGGACACGCCCCCCTGCTCAAGGAGCCGGAGACGGTCGAGGCCATCGGCGGGTTCTTCGCCGCCAACGACTAGGATCGCGAGAAAAACTTCGGCCTATTCGCCGTCGAGCAAGGGGAGCAGCTCCGGCAAGCCGGCGCCCGGCAGCCGACCATCGGTGCGGGCCATTTCCTTGATACGCGGAAGCACTTGTGCGGCAATGTCTTGCTCTGCCGCCGCCTCTTTCCAGCTGATGCTCTCGGAGGTGGAGAACAAGGCCGGCAAGTCGCGCCGCAGCTGGTAGGACACGGCTACCGCGGTGCCTTTGTCGGGCGCCACGCCCTGAATTGTTACGGCGAGTCCCGACAGCGCGATTTTGCCCGATTCGAGCTGACTCAGTGCGCGTAACGCCGCCGCCACCGCCTCATTCCAATCCTTGGGCGCGCCGGAGGCTAGCTCGAGCTGGTCGTCAAGGCCCGGCCGGCGGAACAGCTGCCGCGACAACTCGCGCACCTGCTTGCGCGCGCCTTCGCTCGGCACGCTGCCCGACAGGCTCAGCTCATTGGCGCCGAGATCGGCGACGAAAATAAAAGGATCGGCGATCGGAGGCTTGATGTTCTCGCTGGCGACACTCAGACCCGTCGGCAAGGGTCCGGCCAGCGCCTTCTTCACCTCGGCATAATCGTCGCCGCTGCGCGCCACGCCGTCCATCTTGAGCTCGACATTGTAAAGCCTGGCCGAGCCGCGCTTCAGATGTGACAGCTGCTTCAGCCCGAAGCTGACTGCGCCCAGCCATTGATCCTGGGGCGGCGAGCCCGGCGCGACCTTGAGCCGATCCTCGACCTGGAGATCCGGAAAATGCGCCTTGACCATGCCCAGCACGGTGCGGCGATCCTCATCAGTCGGTACGAAGCCGCGGAGACGTATGCCGGATTCGATGCGCGTGGCGGACCACACATAACCGTCTGGCTCGAGGTTCGACTTGTCGGCGACCTGCACCACTCCCGTGGCCGCCGGTGGCAAGTCGATCCATGCTTGCGCGGCGCTCACGCCGAACGCCCCGAGCAGCGCTAACGACGCGATAAGGCAGATCGACAAAAATTTCGGTCGGAATTCCGACATGGAATTCTCATCCTTCATGACGCGGTACGACTTGGCTTGGTCGCTTGCTCGGTCCAAACCTGCGCTACCCCGGCTTGTCGGCGGCGTCACGCTACAGCGCAACGCAAATGAAGTTTTCCTGGCGGGCGATCCCAGCCCTTTGGCCCTCGCTTCGATGACTGGAGGAATCGGTCTCCACTTCGCAGGGGCGATTTCTTTCGATGTCACGAGCTTGAGTGGCGAAACTATAGGCCATCGGCGGAAGCGGTTCCAGGTGGCTCTTGCTGTTATTAATATGTTGATCAGGCAGCTTGCCGGAGTGGTCGCTGCCTGATCTTAGCGTATTGCAAGAGGGAACTCTACCGCACGGACCCGGCGCTACTGGAAGTGGTGTGCGAGGCCGATGATACCGATCGCAATCAGATAAATGGCCACCACGTAGTTAAGCAGGCGCGGCATGAGCAGAATGAGAATACCGGCGATCAAGGCGATCAAGGGATTGATCAGGACTGGGTCAAGGGTCATCGTTTCTTCCCCGTGAAATGGCCGGAGGGCCTGATTCGTCTGCATAGACAAAATCAAGCATAAGCCATCGGCGATGGCTTGTCCTGGAAGGAAACCCTGGCGAAGACTTGGGCATTGTCATACAGCGCCAAACCGTCTCTACCCTCCTTCCATCTTGTTCCAAAAAACATATATGCCGTCTTGTCCTTGCCGTTTTTGACGGCAATGGGTATGCGGCCTGCCGGTCGCAGTGACGGCAAGCACTCCGAGCGGGGAGAGGGGGGCGAACATCAGCATGATTGTCGAGCATCCCGGCTTCTGGCTCGCCGTCCTACAGATCATCTGGATCGACGTTCTGTTGTCGGGCGACAACGCCGTCGTCATCGCGCTCGCTTGCCGCAAGCTTCCTCCCCAGCAACGCGTGTGGGGTGTGGTGCTCGGCACCGTGGTCGCCATAAGTCTGCGCGTGGTGTTCGCCGGGCTAGTGACGACGCTGATGCAGATGGCGTACCTCAAGCTGGTCGGGGGCGTGTTGCTGCTGTGGATTGCCCTGAAGCTGCTCGGCCCCGAGGACAATGGCAAGAACGGCGAGGTCCAGGCGGTCGACACGCTGTGGCGCGCGATCAGGATCGTGGCCATCGCCGATCTGGTGATGAGTCTCGACAATGTCATCGCCATCGCCGCGGTGGCCGAGCGATTCGAGGCGCCGCAAAGCTACGCGCTGTTGATGTTCGGACTTGCCGTGAGCATTCCGCTGATCATGGCCGGGGCCGCCATCGTCATGGCGCTGCTCGAACGGTTCCCCGTGGTGGTGTGGGCCGGCGCCGCGCTGCTCGGCTGGATAGCCGGGGAGATCATCGCCAAGGATCCCTTGTTCACCGCCAATCTCACACCCGACGCGGCGCATACAGTGTGGATCATCGGCGCAACCTTGGGCGCGGCGTTCGTGGTCGGCACCGGGCTGGTGCTGCGCCGGCTGCGACGAAGCGCGCCCGATCGAATCTAATTTTGCGGCGCGGGCCCCCCTGCCCGCACATCGCCGCCGATTACGTCGCGCGCCGCTTTGCTTTCTCCGGATCGGTTGCCACCTCGCTCACCGGCCGCTTGGTGCCGTGCGCCACGTGGTCGGCGACGAAGGCGCCGCGCTCGCCCATCGGCTTCGGCTCCCCGTGCGTCGTGTCCTTGGCGGTCTGCAATTCGAGCTCCGCGTTGACCTCGGCGCCGAGCAGCACGATGTAGAACGAGAGGTAAAGCCAGATCAGCAGCACCACCACCGCGCCGAGCGAGCCGTAGGTGCGGTCGTAATTGGCGAAGTGCGACACGTAAAAGGAAAAGCCGGCCGAAACGGCAAGCCACAGCGCGGTGGCGAAAATCGAGCCGACCGTTACCCAACGCCATTGGGCGCTGCGCCGGCAGGGACCGTAGCGGTAGAGCAGCGCAAGAAAAATCAGAACGACAAGCGCGAGCAGCGGCCAGCGCGCCACCCTCACCACCAGCTCGAAGCTGGTGGAATAGCCCGCATAGGCGAACAGGATCGGCACATAGACGATGGCGAGCAGCATGAGCGCGCCGCTGAAGATGCCGAGAATGGCGAAGGTGAAGGCGCTGAGATAGAAGCGGACGAGGCTCCGCCGCTCCGGTTCCTCATAGGCGATGTTGAGCGCGGCGAACATCGCCTGAGTCAAATTGCTGACGCTCCACAGCGCAATCCCGACGCTAAGCACCAGGCCCCAGCCCAGCGATTGGCTCGACGTCTCGCCGATGCGGCGGATCTGGTCGATCACGATTTGGTAGGCCTGCGGCGGCAGCACGGATGACAGCATGCCGAATTGCTGCTCGACGGTGGTGGGGTTGGCGGTGAGCCCGTACAGCGCGATCAGCGCCGAGAGCGCGGGAAACACGGCGAACAGCGCATAGAAGGCGCAGCCGGCGGAGACCACCGAGAGATTGTCGCGGGAACTCTCGATCAACACCCGCTGGCCGACCTGCCACCAGCCCTTGAGCGGGATGAGGTAAGGACTTGTGGCCGAGCGGCCGTAAGGATCAGACTTGCGGCTCATGGCCTTATGAAAGATCGTCGGGAAGGCGAAAGACAATCTTATAATGCCGGCTTTAAGGTCTTCGTTCCGGAATTATGTGGATGGGTGGCCGAGTGGTTGAAGGCACCGGTCTTGAAAACCGGCAGACGTGCAAGCGTCTCGAGGGTTCGAATCCCTCCCCATCCGCCACTCATGTGGAAGCGGCAGACCCCCAAATTTATCCCGGCTGATGACGCATAATGGCAGGCGCGGTGACGCCGCCACCGACGCGGCGCCATAAGCACAAGCGTTGCCGAACGAGACACCGGCCCTGCCGCACGATGAAGCCTAGGTCCCGATCGCAACATGCGCGATCAGGCCCTTGCCCCCGCTATTTCAACGGCGGAAGCGACTGCGGCTCGACGATGACGGATTGATTGTGGTGAAAGCAGCCCCCCAGCGCGAAAGACGCCGTGAGGACCGCCAAAACGGCGATCACACGCATACGCATACTAGCCCCCTTAGAACGCGGTACGCAGTACTGAACACGCTGACTAACAGTCTCCATTGGAAGCACATTTCCGGGGGGAATTGGTGGCTGAATTGCCACATCGCCAAGCCGATTTTGCGAAGAATTCCGGGTTGATCCGGGGCGGAAGCGGGTTGGCGGCGTCTACAAATGGCGCGGCCATGCACCATTCGTTAACCAAATCCCGGTGCTAATGGGCTTCAGCAACGAGGCCGTAAAGCCCATGACCGAGAACCGCTTCCTCCGCTCCCTGTTCACCATTACCGCCAGCTCCGTGCTGGTCGGTGGCGGCCTTCTGCTGCTGACCTCGACCGCACCATGGACGCGGCCGCCACAGAGCGACCCTTCGACGCCCGATTCCATGCCGCTTGCGGCCGAGCCCACCATCGAATTCCCGCAAACGGAGATCGACCAGGCCCGGACCAGCATCTCTAACGATGCCGAGGTTGATGACACCATCACCGCATCGACCGGCGAAGAGCCGAGCCTAGCCGAGTCCGAAGCTGCGCAGTCGACGGAGGCCGCGTCCGCCGACCCTGACGTGGTTGCCGCGTCCGACACGCCGGTCGAAGCTGCGACCGACGACTCAAGCGAGGACGACGGCACCTCGGAGGGCATGGCTGTGGCCGATACCCTCCCCGAACCTGACAGCGTCGCGACGAACGAAGCGCCGGACGGCGACACAGCCGCTCTCCCCGAGCCGCAACCCTCGATCGCCGAAGACAAGACCAATGCCGCCACCGACCAGACGGCCGCGCTGCTGACGGACTTGCCGCCACGAGCGATCGCCAGCGATCAGAGCAGCGCCGCAACCGGCGAGGTCGCCACGGTGCTGGCCGCCACGCCCCCTGCCCCGGCAGCCACCGAGGCGCGTCCAGAAGTCGCGGTCATGACTCCTCCTCCACCAATGCCGGCGCGCAAGCCTGAAGACGCACCCGCCGCGCCAAAGGCAGTGGCCGTCGCCGCTCCGCCGTTGGAGAAGCCCTCGCGGCCCGAGGAGCCGAAAGCAGCGCCGCCCCAAGCCGTAGCGCGGCAAGAACCGGCCCAGCCTGCCAGCAAGAGCCAATGGCAGCCGATGGCGCTCGCGCCGGCGGATAAGCCTGCGGTCTCAGTGCCGACCGCGCGGCCAAGCGGCCCGGCTTACGCCAGCAAGGTCTGGTCGGCGCTGGCCCGCCACAAGCCACGGGCGGGTCAGAGCGGCAGCACCACGGTGTCGTTCGCCATTGGCGAAAACGGGGCGCTGCGCGGGCTGAAGGTCGGGCGATCGAGCGGCAATGCCCGGATCGATCAGCTGGCGCTCGCCACCGTGCGCGGCGCGGCGCCGTTCCCGCCGCCGCCATCAGGCTCGGCGTCCTACTCCATCCGCATCGATTTCCACTAGGCCGCGCTAGCGCGTCAGGCCGGCTCGGCTTGGGGCCACCGGGCCCCGCCATTGCTGCGCCGTGGGCCGCCCACCAGCCAGGATACCGTGTCGCCCCTGGTCGGCGCCGGCTTGCCATTGTCCGGGGCGTGGTGATCGCCGTTGCGCGCCTCGAGCCCGCTCATGACCTCAGAAGCCGCCCCACCCCAGCCTTCGGGCCGGGTTAGATGGGCCGGAAGCAGCGTCAAGGCATCGCCCAACGCCTCGTCGATCTGACCTTGGGTCAGATTGCGCGCGCCATTGAGATTGGCGCCGGCGACATTGGCCCCGCTGAGCCTGGCCCGGGCGAAGTCGGCGCGTTCGAGCAGCGCATCGCTCAGATCCGCCCCGCTCAAATTGGCGCCGTCGAGCCGCGCGTCGCTCAGATCGGAATCGGACAAATCGGCCATTTCGAGATTGGCGCCGGTCAGGGTGGCGAACCGCAACGAAGCGTGTCGCAACCGGCTGAAGGAGAAATTCATCGGGCCGCCATTGATCGGGCCCATTTGCCGCTCGGCGGCGCTCAGCGCAACGCCGGTGAGGTTTGGCGTGACGGAGGGATTTTGCGCGCGCCACTGGTTCCACGACCGGGGGCCACGGCGTAACGCCTCGACATGATTCGACTCTGAGGACAACGCTACGGACGCAACGAAAACGAACGCAACTCACACGATACGCGCAAACAAAAGCCGACAAAAAACACAACAGCGGTCACCTTAATGCACGCACCGTCTGATCGGCAAGCGGACTCGCAAGCGACCCTGTTTTCGATGCGCTCGCTGTGGCTTTCACGCAACGTGGGGCAGTCCATGCGAGACAGTCGCGATCGCCGCGCGCCTCCACCAAAGAAGGAAGAGCCGCCCGCAGGCGGCTCTTCGCATTGTAGAAATTCGTGGCGCTGGTCGGCGGGGCGATGGAGGCTAGCCGCCGAGCCGCGCGGTTCCTGAATGGCCGTCGTTGCGGACCCAACGCACGGTCGAGCCATCGCGCGTCAGCTTGTAGCAATAAGACTTGCCGTCCATCCAGCTGGTCCATTGCTGGCAGAGCTGGTCGTTGGCGACCCACCATTTGCCGCTGTCTCGAGCGCCGTCGCCCCGCGAGAAGCTCGCTGCCACGGTGCTCATCTTGCCGGTCATGCGACCGTTGGCGGCGTAAAGGATGGGCAATTCGAAGCCCGAGATGTTGAGATAGACGGTCTTGCCGGTAATGGCCTGGCGCAGCTCATCGCCGGCCAGTTGCGTGGACTCGGCAAGAGAGGCTGTTGCCGGCAGCGCGAGCCCCGCGACCAGAACGAATGCTCCGATTTTCATCGCTTCCCCTTCTGTCTTGTAACGGACACATGAGACCGGGATAGCGTCGTGCAAACTAGGTCAAACTTGGGCTAAGCCAAGCAAATTGCGTGACAAAGTTAAGGTGATTTGGACCGCCTGGGTTCGTCGCGGGTCAGGTCTTGCTTTGTCTGGCCTTGGCCCTGGCGGCGCGGCGCTTGCGCGAGGCCAGCACATTAACCACCTCGACCCCGGCGGCGAAGGCCATGGCGAAGTAAATATACTGGCGGGGAATGTGGAAGTGCATGCCGTCGGCGATCAACGCGGCGCCGATCAGCAGTAAAAACGAGAGTGCCAGCATCTTGGTGGTGGGATGGCGCTCGATGAATCTGGCGACCGGCTCTGAGGCGAAATACATCACCAATATCGCTACCGCGACCGCGGCGATCATCACCTCCAAATGCTCGGCCATGCCCACGGCGGTGATGATCGAATCGATCGAGAACACCAAGTCGATCACGGCGATCTGGAGGATGGCCGAGACCATGGTATCGGCGACAGGGTTGGCGCCCCCCTCGTCCTCTTCGCCTTCGATGTCCTGATGGATCTCCCGCGTGCCCTTGACCAGCAGGAACAATCCGCCGGCAATGAGGATCAGGTCGCGCCAGGAGAAATCGTAGCCGGCCACGCTGAAGATCGGCCTGGTCAGATGAATGATGAAGGCAATGCCGCCCAGCATGGCAATGCGAAACAGCAACGCCAGCGACAGGCCGATGCGCCGCGCCGTCAGCCGCTTGGCGGCCGGCAGCCGCGACACCAGCAAGGAGATGAACACGACATTGTCGATGCCGAGCACGATCTCCATCGCGCTCAGCGCGATGAAGCTGGCCCAGACATCAGGGTTGGTGAGCCAGTCTATCAGAGGCATGCCGTTGGCGTTCGCTTCTTGGTGGGATGTGAGGCGGCGGGAGCGATGTCGGGGCCGCTAGTTAGCCAGAAATCCCGGTCGGTGGTCAAACGGCTTTCAGCGCGCTTGGTCCGGCCGGACGAGCGAACGGTATAGGCCGATGCCGGCGAAATAAATGGCGGTCAAGATCAGCAGCGCCTGGACCCAGAACGGGGAGGGAAAGGGACTGGCGATGGTAGCGGTGGCGGCGCCCGCCCAGACCGCGGCGACCAGGCAGGTGAGCACGCGCAGCCGCACCACGCGGAACGGATGCAGCGCCAGGATCGGCACGAAGGTGCCAAGCACGAAGATGCCGACCCACGCGAGCGCGACAAGCGGCGGCGGTTGGAGCGCGAACAGATAGAGCAGGACCAGATTCCAGATCGCCGGGAAGCCGACGAAATAGCCCTCCTCCGTTTTGCTATGCAAATCGGCAAATTGGAACAGGCTCGACACGAGAATGGCGGCGGCTGCCGGCAGACGCGCGGCGTCGGGCAAGAGCGGGGCCTCGGTCAACGCATAGGCGGGCACGGCCACGTATGTGAGGTAGTCGACGATCAGGTCGAGCCGCTCGCCACTGAAGCGCGGCAACACGGTCTTGACGGCGAAGCGGCGCGCCAGCGGGCCGTCGATCGCATCGACGATGAGGGCGATGCCCAGCCACACGAACATCGTCTGCCAGTCGCTTTGCTGCACGGCGCGAAGCGCCAGCAGCGCCAGCACCGCCCCGCTTGCCGTCAGGAGATGGACCGAAGCGGCGCCGAGACGCGCGATCATGGGCGTGGCGATGGGATGGAGCACCTAGAAGCGGCGCTTGACCTTGCCGAGGACGGTGACGTCGCCATTCTCTTCGAGCGTGCCGAGGGCGTCCGGAGCCCCCAGCTGCAATTGCTGCTGGTCTTGGCCATAGAGCACATCGAGGCCGAAATTGAGCTTGGGCAGGATGGTATGGCCGAACAGGCTCAAGCCGCCATGGTCTTGCTGCGGGGCTGCCACGCCGCCGGGCGTGCCGAGTTGGAGTGCGTCGACCGGCGGAGCGGCCGGCGGAATCTCTGCGGGCGGCGCCGGCGTCTCCTGGAAGGCAAATGCCGGCGCGCTGCCAAACGACAGCGTCACCACCATTCCAGCAATGGCGATCAGCCTCCGCATCGAGGTTTCTCCGCGCCTAAGATGACTTTGCCGATGGCACAATGCAACCTTGTGTGCTCGCGGGTTAACGCCTTGCTACGCTTGCCAAATTTTTCTCGAACGCAGTCCGGCGTGGCAAGCGGGCAACAGCCGACTCGGGGGTGCGTTGATGCACAAAAAGAACCGCCGCCCCGTGAGGGGCGGCGGTCTGGGAGCGGAGGGGACTGTTGGTTCCGCTTACCAGTCGACTTGTGCGCGTAGGCCAACGCCCGTGATGTTGGCACCGTCGTTCTTGTTGGCGCCGGCAACGCCGGTGGCGTTCAAGGGATTGCCGCCGGTGATCTTCGACTGCGTGACATTGAGGGCCAAGCGCGTGTAGTCGTTCAGCCACCAATTGACGCCGATGAGCCAAGTCTGTTGATCGCCGCAAATCGTGCAAGCAGCGAGCTTGGCTTGGTCAACGGCCGACCAGCCCACCAGGACATTGTTCTTGTCGCTCAGTTCGAGCACGTCGTAGCGGCCGGCGATTTGCCAAGCGCCCCAGCCATGATCCTCGACCGGATGCTTGACCTTGGGACGCCCGATTTCGCCGGTGTCGGCTTCGTAGTTCCGCGTCTCGCCGGTGACGAACCAGCTCGCGTCAACATACCAACCGTTATAGGTCGGATCCGGGTTCACCGTATTCAAACCGAGCTGAGTCCCGCTTGCCGAGTCGACGCTCAGGTTGGCGTATTCGCCCTGCATCGAGAACGAGCCCCAGATAAAGGCCGCCTCGAGATTGAACAGATCGTCGGCATTCCCGGTGAACGGCGTTCCAACGAAGCGGTCAGCCAGATGCAGGTCCGCCCCTCTGGCCCGATAGCGGAATGGCTCATCCGTGAACTCGCCAATCGAATTCGGGCCCGCCCTCAAGTCCTCCGCCTCATCGCGGTGGCGATAACTGGCGCCCAGATGGATCACCTGGTGCACCCCGTTGACCTCGCGATTGATCGGCGCGACGGTAAAGCGCGCTGAAAAGGCGTTCTGATCCTGAAGGTAGTCGGTCACCTCTCCGACAGGAGCGCCATAGATGCCGGTCTGGAACGACCAATGCTCGCCGCCGGCCAGGATGGCCGCGCCGATCTGGCGATCAAGGAAGAAGGCCTCTTGGTATGCCGGTCGCTCCATGAACGTAATGAAGCGCGAACTCGTGAGCTCCTCTATCGAGTTGTAGACGTATTGATTGCCGGCCCTGATTTCGCCAATGCCCCAGTCCTTCGGCTTAAACCCGGCATAGGCGACATAAGCGTCCTTGAGGGCCACTTCGTTGTCGGCGAAGTCGGCCTCGAACTTGTATTTCACGTCGTAGAACACGACACCTTCGACGCCGAGACGAGCGCGCCTGAGCTCGACCGCGCTGACATCGGGTCGGCCGGTGACATTGAAGTCCTGGTCGATGTGGTCGTAGTCGGCCATGATGCGGCCGCGCACCTTGAACTTGAATTTGCCGTCGCTGCTGGACAGCTCCGGCGCGCCCTTCCACTTGACCTTGAGGTCGAGATCGCCGCCGCCGGCATTGGCCGCGGCAGCCTTCGCCTCCTGAACTTCCTTCTGCAGGGCGGCCATTTGCGCCTGCATGGCCCTCATGGTGGCCTCGAGTTGCTGCACGTCCGTGGCCCTGGCAGACGTGCCGCTAGCCACCAAAAGACCGATAACGCCCGCGCCTGCGAGCAAATAGCGGTTAGTCTTGTTTAGTCCCCCGATCATGCCCCTCTCCACTGTTTAACGATGTGTTCGGCTAACTTGTTCTGCAAAAAGACGTTTTTGGTGTTCTCCTCGGTTTAGGACGCGTGTTTGCGCCCGTCCCCTTTCGGGCCGCTGTCCAGTTCTATTTCTTGGGCGGTGACGCGCTTGTGACAATCAAGCGACAGCCGGACTTTTGGGCCGAACCTGTTGCCTATCGGCCACGGTCGGGGTCGGGCATGGCGGATTGATCGCGCCAAGCTCTACCCAGTCAAGCGGGCTCGCATGGCGGCCCGAACGAGAAAGGCTTTGCTCCGTGGCCGTTCTGACCCATGGATATCCGGCGCGATGTTTGGACTATGGAATCGCTGAGAGCTTGAGAGGCGGATGAGCGACACGGCCGAAATGTCCCCGACTGACCATGGCTGCGACGTCGCCGTGGTCGGGACCGGCCCTTCAGGCGTGGCCGCGGCGCTGGCGCTCGCTCATGTCGGCGCGACGGTGACCCTGATCGGGCCCAGGCCGCTCATCGCCAGCGCCCAGTCGCGCGAAACCAGGACGGCGGCGCTGCTGGCGAGTTCGGTCGACCTGCTGAAGGCGTTGCAGGTATGGCCGGCGCTCGCTCCTCATGCCGCCCCGCTCGAAGCCATCCGCATCATCGACGCCTCGCGCAGCCTGCTCCGCGCACCCGATATCGAGTTCAGGGCCAGCGAGCTCGGGCTGCCGGCCTTCGGCTACAACATCGCCAACACCACGCTGGTCGAGGCGCTCTATGCGCGGGCGCAAGAGATCCTGCCGTCGGTGATTCGAGCGAACGTGACCGCGATTGCGCTCGACCGGACCAAAGCCGTCCTCACGCTGAGCGAAGGACCGGCCCTCTCCGCCCGCCTGGTGGCCGGTGCCGATGGAAGGCGGTCGATCTGCCGACTGACCGCCGGCATCGAGGTGACTGAACGGCGCTACGACCAGGCGGCCATCGCCACCAGCTTTTGCCATTCGCTGCCTCATCGGGGCGTATCGACCGAGCTGCATCAGGAGCAGGGTTCGGTCACCACGGTGCCGCTGCCCGATCCCCACGCCTCGAGCCTGATCTGGGTCGGTTCTTCGGCCGAGATCGCCGCGCTGATGCAGCGCGACGAGGAGAGCTTCGTCGATGCGCTGAGCGAGCGGCTTGGCGGCCTGCTCGGGGCGATCTCGGAGGTTGGCCCACGCGCCGAGTTTCCGGTGGCGGGGCTCAGGGCCAATCGCCTTGCCGCCAGGCGCACCGTTCTTATCGGAGAGGCGGCGCATATCCTGCCGCCCATCGGGGCGCAGGGGCTCAATCTCGGCCTGCGCGACGCTGCTGCTCTGGCCGATTGCGTGGCCGAGACGCTGCGCCAGAACGGCGATCCGGGTGGCGAGGACTTGCTTGAGGCCTACCGGAGTGCGCGGCGCCTCGACGTCATGACCCGGACGCTCGGCGTCGATCTGCTGAGCCGAGCGCTGCTCACCTCGTTGCCGCCATTGCAGGCGGCCCGCGGCATCGTCCTGCATGGGCTGAACGCGCTCGGCCCTCTGCGCCGTGCCGTCATGCGGCTCGGTCTCACCCCGCCGACCGAGCTGCCGAGCCTGATGCGCGGCGCCTCGGGTTGACCCTGGTTCGGGCCTTGACGCCTTATCCCGCATTTGCCACGAGGTGGGGCTCCACACGCCTCGCTCATCGCCAATCCACCCCTAGGACGCGCGCCTTTGGCTGAACGCTCCGCCATCCCACCCTTGCGCGATTTGCGCTACCGGCTCGAATATCTGGGTCTGCGCTTCCTGATCGGCCTGGTGCGGCTGGTTCCGATCGACGTGGCGGGGAGCATCTCGGCCAAGGCTTGGCGCGTGCTGGCGCCTCTCAACCGCCGCCGCCATGGACGCGCGCTGGCCAATCTCGAACGCGCCTTTCCCGACAAGACGCCGGCGGAGCGAGAACGCATCGCGCGCGATGCCTGGGAAAATCTCGGCCGGGTCATGGTCGAGACCATGAATATCGATCGCATCCTTAAACAGCCCGACCGGCTGCACGTGACCAACGGCCATGTCATCGCCCGCTACAAGGACAAGATGGGCCCGGTGCTGATCGTCACCATGCATATGGGCAATTGGGAGCTGGGCATGTGGCCGATCATGCGCGCCGGTGTCCGGCCGGCCGGGGTCTACCGCCTGGTCAAGAACCCCTACGTGGACCGGTATCTCCGGGCGCAGCGCCAGGACCTCTATCCCGGCGGATTGTTCGGCAGCCGACGCGCGCCGGGCAAGGAGGAAGGCCAGAAGACGGCGCGGCTGATCATGGATTATGTGCGCCAGGGCGGCCGGCTCGGCTTCATCTCCGACCTTTACGACGCCCAAGGCATCGAGGTGCCGTTCTTCGGCTATCCCGCCAAGAGCATGCCGATCGCTGCCATGATCGCGCGGCGGGTCGGCGCGCGCATCTGGATCGGGCGTTGCATCCGGATCGGCAACCGCGCCTGTTTCGACGTCAACGTCAACGAGCTCAGGATCCCACGCACCAGCAACCAGGCCGACGATATTCGCGCCATTACCGCCGCTATTCAGCGGAATTTCGAGACCTGGATCAGGGAGACGCCCGAGCAATTCATGTGGTCCAATCGGCGCTGGTCATAGGGCTCAACTCAAGTTGACAGCACCGCCGGGCTTCGCTCTTATCGGAGAAGACTCGGTATAGGGTATCGTTATGTCTACCGTCCGCAGCGCCAGATTCCAGATCGGCCAAGTGGTTCGCCACCGGGTCTATCCGTTCCGCGGCGTGATTTTCGACGTCGACCCGACCTTCAGCAATACCGAGGAGTGGTACCGCTCCATTCCCAAGGATGCGAGACCCAACAAGGATCAGCCGTTCTATCACCTGCTGGCTGAGAACGCCGACACCGAATATATCGCCTATGTGTCGGAGCAGAACCTCGTGCCCGATGCCTCGGACGAGCCGTTGCGCCACCCCCAGGTGGCTGAACTGTTCGAGGATCTGAAGAACGGCGTCTTCCAGTTCCGTTTTTTGCAGGAGCACTGAGCGCTCCCTGACCTCCGGCAAGGAAAAGGCCGCCTGGGCAAACCCGAGCGGCCTTTTTAGTCCGGAGGTCTGAGCGCGACAGCTTACTGCGCGGGAGCGGCAGGAGCCTTTTGCTGCGCCGTAGCGGCACCCGCGGGTGCGGCGCCGGTCTGCTCGGCGCCCTTCGCCTTGGCCGCCAGTTCCTGCTGACGCTTGCGGAACATCTCCATCAGCTGCCGACGCGACTCTTCATATTTCACGCTGTCGACCGGAGGACCGTCATAAGCCTTGCTGAAGCCGGTCAAGGGCACGGGAAAGCCCATGGTCTTCTGCTGGATGTTCATGGCGGCAACGACCATCTGCTTGCCCTTGCGCATGCTGTCCAACATTTCCTTGGTCAGCTCGAGCTGAACCTGGCAGCTGGTGGGGAAGCAGATCGCGTATTGCAGTTGAATCGGTTGTTCCTCGTCGATCTTGAGCTGCACGCCTGCCGGCATCACCAGGGCGTAGGCAGTCGGCACCCTGACGAGAAGCTGCTGCTTCTCTTCACCCTCGACCTTACGCACGGCGGCGGCGATCAGAACCATGCCGGTGTTGGGCTCGAGGCCTTCGTGATTGATCAGGCAAATGTCTTTGTTTTGGGTCTGCTCATTCTTCATGCAGAGCTTGACCCAGGCATCCTCGGTCGCGGGGGCATCGCCGGCAGCCACCGGGGCCGCGCCTGGGACCGCCGGGGCAGCTGCCGCCGCAGCAGGCGGAGCCGACTTCGGCGCCTGGGTGGTCTTCGGCACCGCATCTTGGGCCATCGCCAATGGCGCAACGAGCACCAAGGCAAATGCACCGGCGCCTAGCAACAGCATCGATTGAGCCGCGCCGCGGCTCAGCACATTCCAACGATCCCTGGACCAGATCATCATCGACCTTTCCTCTTGTCGCGGGCTGATACAGGTCTCCCGAAAGGACCGTAATGCCTCGCGTCCCGTATTATAGGGTCAATACCCGAAATGAGGCATAGACGTGGCTGAGAGCCTTGCACCGCAGGACTTTCACCACCCCAGGCGGGGGGCCAACCCTTACCGACCGCCTGCAATTATAGCGGCAATTGCGTTCCCGGCGATGTTACCCTTAACTCCGTGCCGCATTGCGGAAAGCATCTATAGCCACGCGCGCCCCCTGTTGAAAGCCCCTATTTTATCGCTCGTTTTGGGCCTCCTCGTGCTTCCCGGCAGCGCCTCGGCCGGGCCGCAGCCCGGGCTTGCCATGCATGGCACGCCCCTCGAGGCCAAAGGGTTCACCCACTTTCCCTACGTCAACCCGGACGCTCCCAAGGGCGGCCGCGTCACCTTCGCGGTGCAGGGTTCGTTCGACAGTCTCAATCCGCTGATCGTCAAGGGCGCTCCGGCCGACGGCGTGCGCGAGTACATCTATGAGAGCCTGCTCGCCCGCGCCAATAACGAGCCGTTCAGTCTTTACGGCCTGATTGCCGAGAGCGTGGAAACGCCGGCCGACCGGAGCTTCGTCGAGTTCACACTGAACCCTGAGGCGAAATTCTCCGACGGCACCCCGATCACCGTCGAGGACGTGATCTTCTCGCACGCGCTGCTGCGCGATCATGGCCGGCCCAATCACCGCTCCTACTACAAGAAGGTCACCAAGGTTGAGCAGACGGGCGAGCGCAAGGTGCGATTCACGTTCGATGCGAGCGGCGACCGCGAGATGCCGCTCATCATCGGGCTGATGCCGGTGCTGCCGCGTCACCTCATCGATCCCGAGCGCTTCGAGAAGACCAGCCTCGCGCCCTTGATCGGCAGCGGTCCTTACACCGTCGACAAGATCGATCCGGGCAAGAGCATCTCCTTCAAGCGCGATCCCAATTATTGGGGCCGCGACCTCCCGGTGAATCGCGGGTTGTATAACTTCGATGAGATACGCTTCGACTTTTACCGGGACGCCGGCAGCATGTTCGAGGCGTTCAAGTCTGGATTGGTGCGCTTGCGCAACGAGGAGGATCCGACACGGTGGACGGAAGGCTACGATTTTCCGGCCGTGCATGACGGACGCGTGATCAAGGAGGCGCTGCCGCTGGAGACACCAGCGGGCATGTCGGCGCTGGTGTTCAACACTCGGCAGCCGCTATTCGCCGACCCGCGCGTGCGCGAAGCGCTGATCAAGCTGTTCGACTTCGAATGGGTGAACCGCACGCTCTATCACGGGCAGTATGCGCGCACGGAAAGCTATTTCGCCCGCTCGGATTTGTCATCGCACGGCCATCCCGCCGACAAGACCGAGCGCGCTTTGCTCGCGCACTTTGCGGCCGAGGTCAAACCCGCGATCATGGATGGCAGCTTCGCCTTCCCAGTCAGCGACGGCACCGGCGAAAATCGCGAGGGACGGCAAGAAGCGCTTCGGCTGCTTGAACAGGCGGGCTACCGGCTGACCGGCGGCAAGCTCATCAATGTGGCGACCGGAGAACCGTTCGAATTCGAAATCCTCGCCGCCACGCGCGCCCAGTCGCGGCTCCTGCTGACCTACGCGCGGGCCTTGAAACAGGTAGGAATCGAGGCGCGAATCCGTCAAGTTGATTCGGCCCAATATCAGCGGCGCAAGCAGACTTACGACTTTGATATGATCCAGTATTTCTGGCCGGTGTCGCTATCGCCGGGGAATGAGCAGTCGTTTCGGTGGGGAAGCGAGGCTGCGGTGACGGAAGGTTCGTTCAACTATCCGGGCGTCAAGAACGCGGGCGTCGACGCCATGATCGAGGCGCTGCTCAAGGCGGAGGATCGCACCGCTTTCGTCTCCGCCGCGCGGGCACTCGACCGGCTGCTGCTGTCGGGCGATTACGTGATTCCGCTGTTTCATTTGCCGAGCCAGTGGGTGGCGCATTGGAGCGATTTGAAGCGGCCCGAGACCACCCCGCTTTACGGCTATCAGATCGACGCCTGGTGGCTCGATCCGGCCGCCGCCGGCCAACGCTGATCTATCGATGAGCACGCTCCCCGCTGAAAAGATCGAGAGGAACGAGGAGAGCGGCCCGCTCACCGCCGAGCGGTTGCTCAGGCGCCGCGCGAACCAGAAGCCGGGCATGCCCGCCTTGTCCGATCCGCCCAATGTCGAAGCGCTCGGTTTGGGACATCCTCGCGCCTTCAATTATCACCAGGCCGACACGGCGGTCGACGCGCTCGCGTCGTTGTTCATCGAGTTCGGCCTTGTGCCCGGCGACGTCATCGCCATGCAGCTCCCCAATCTTGCGCTATCGCCGCTGACGCTGCTCGCCGCCTGGCGCGCCGGGCTGACGGTCGCGGCGCTGCCGATGCTGTGGCGCGGGCATGAGATCGGCAAAGTGTGCGACGAGATCGCGCCCAAGGCTCTGATCGGCGTGTCGCATTGCGCCGGCGAGAGCCACGCCGAGGGCCTTTGCGCCATCGCCGCCAGCCATCTCTCGGTGCGCTTCGTGCTCGGCTTCGGCCCCGATCTTCCCGACGGCGTCGCCTCGCTCGACGAGGCGATCGAGGCGGGGCGCAGCTCATCTCCTCCGATCGAGACGCCGAGACGCGATGGGCCGCTGCTGATCACCTTCACGGCGCGGGCCGGTCTGCCGTTCCTGCCGGTGCTGCGCAACGAGGACGAGTTGCTGGCGCAAGGCGCCATGACCGTGCTCGCGCTCGACCTCGACACCCGCGACGTGATCCTCAACCCCTACCCGCTCACCGGCCCGGCCGGACTGGCGCTCGGGCTGATGCCGTGGCTGATCAGCGGAGCGACGCTGACCCAGCATCATCCCTTCGACTATGACGCGTTCGCCGCGCAGCTGCTGACTAGCGGCGCAACGGTGACTGCTCTGCCGGCGCCGGTGCTCGCCGCGCTCGCCACAGACGGCCTGCTGCACCGGCCGCAATGCCGCTTGCGCCGGCTCGGTTCGGTGTGGGCGGCACCGGGTCAGGCCGAGCCGCCGCCATTTCCCAGAGCGGCGCCGCTGATGTTCGACCTTTATCCGCTCGGCGATCTCGCCAGCGTGGTGCTGAGACGCGAGAGCCAGGCCAATCCTGCCTCGCTTCCGCTCGGCAATGTTCGCCTTGGCGACGAGGACGCGGTGTTCGTCGAGACCAGGCTACGTGCGCGCAACGACGGCGACGGCGAACTCCTGCTGCGCGGGCCGATCGTGCCGAAGGGCGAGCCAGGAACGCCGCTGGCGCCCGACCGCGACGGCTTTGTCCCCACCGGTCTGCGCGGCAAGGCCGAGGCGCGCGACATCATGGCGATCCGGCTCAAATCCGATCCGGAGCTGTTGCGTCATGGCGGCGTGGCGCTCGCGGCATCCGAGTTCGACGAGCTTTATCGCAGCTTCCCCGGCTTTCTCGACGCCGCCTGTTTCGTGCTGCTCGATCCGATCGTCGGCGACCGCGTGTTCGCCGCGGTGGTGCCGCGGCCGGGCGAGCCGATCTCGCTCGAGGCGCTCCACCAATTCCTGGCGCAGCAGGGAGTCGCGCCCTACAAATTCCCCGACAAGATTGTGGTGGTGAAGCAGATCCCGCGCGACGCCGAGGGCCGTGTGCCGCGCGAGCAGATACTGAAACAGGTCTAGGCCGCCTGCTTCACTGCGGCGGCGATCTTGACCAGGCGCTTCAGCAGGTCACGGGCGCCAGCCAGGCGCTCCTCCGGTGTCTCCCAATTGGCGTAGTAGATCAGGCGATGGTCGGGCTGGAGCTTCACCCGATGGCCCTGCTCGCGGATGAAGGCGATCAAGCCGTCCGGATTGGCGAAGCTCTTGTTGCGGAAGGCGATCACCGCGCCCTTGGGCCCGGCATCGATCTGCTCGATGCCGGCCTGGCGGCACAGACCCTTGATCTCGACGATATCGAGCAGATGGCGCACCTCCTCGGGCAGCGGGCCGAAGCGGTCGATCAGTTCGGCGGCGAAGGCCTCGATGGCGTCGTGGCTCTCGACCCCTGACAGCCGGCGATAAAGCTGCAGCCGCACTTGCAGGTCGGGCACGTATTCTTCGGGGATGAGCACCGCAGTGCCGAGATTGATGCGAGGGCTCCATTGATCCTCGATCAGCGCCCCCTCCCCGCCCTTCAGCCCAGCAATCGCCTCTTCCAACATGGATTGATACAGCTCGTAGCCGACCTCCCTGATATGGCCGGACTGCTCCTCGCCGAGCAGATTGCCGGCGCCCCTGATGTCGAGATCGTGGCTGGCCAGCACAAAGCCGGCGCCCAGCGTGTCGAGCGATTGCAACACTTTGAGGCGCCGCTCGGCCGAGGGCGTGAGGCGCGCATCGGCGGGAATGTTGAAATAGGCGTAGGCCCGGATCTTGGAGCGCCCGACCCGCCCGCGCAGCTGATAGAGCTGGGCCAGGCCGAACATGTCGGCGCGGTAGACGATCAAGGTGTTGGCCGACGGGATGTCGAGGCCCGACTCCACGATCGAGGTCGACAGCAGCACGTCATATTTCCGGTCGTAGAAGGCGTTCATCACTTGGTCGAGCTCGCGGCTCGCCATCTGGCCGTGGGCGCGCCCCACTTTCAGCTCGGGCACATGCTCGGCCAGGAAGGCGGCGGCATCGTCGAGATCGGAAATGCGCGGCACCACGAAGAAGGTCTGGCCGCCGCGGAAGCGCTCGCGCAACAGCGCCTCGCGCAGAATGACGGGATCGAACGGCATCACATAGGTCCGCACGGCGAGCCGGTCGACCGGCGGGGTGGAAATCAGCGACATCTCGCGCACGCCCGAGAGCGCCAGTTGCAGCGTGCGCGGGATCGGCGTCGCGGTCAGCGTCAGCACATGGACGTCCTCGCGGAGCTGCTTCAAGCGCTCCTTGTGGCCGACGCCGAAATGCTGCTCCTCGTCGACAATGAGCAGCCCGAGATCGGCAAACTCGACGCCCTTGGCGAGAAGAGCATGGGTGCCGATGATGATATTGATGTCGCCGCTTTTTAGGCCCTTCTTCGCTTCGGCGCGTTCCTTGGCGCCGACCAGCCTGGAGGCTTGGGCAATCTTCACCGGGAAGCCGCGGAAGCGCTCGGTGAAGGTATGGAAGTGCTGGCGTGTGAGCAGCGTGGTCGGCACCACCACGGCGACCTGCTTGCCGGCCAGCACAGCGATCAAGCTGGCGCGCAGCGCCACCTCGGTCTTGCCGAAGCCGACATCGCCGCAGACCAGCCGGTCCATCGGCCGGCCGCTGGCCAGATCGTCGAGCACGGCGTTGATGCTGGTCTCCTGGTCCTCGGTCTCCTCGTAGGGGAAGCGCGCCGAGAACTCGTCGTAAACCCCTTCGGGCGGGATCAGCACCGGGGCCTCGTGCAGCGCACGCAGCGCGGCGACCTTGATGAGCTTTTCGGCCATATCGCGGATGCGCTGCTTGAGGCGGGCCTTGCGGCTCTGCCAAGCGATGCCGCCGAGCCGGTCGAGCTGCGCGCCGGCCTCGTCCGAGCCGTAGCGGCTCAACAGCTCGATATTCTCGACCGGCAGATAAAGCTTGTCGCCGCCAGCGTAATGCACTTCGAGGCAATCATGCGGCTCGCCGGCGGCCTCGATGGTGGTGAGCCCGGCAAAGCGGCCGATGCCGTGGTCGGAATGCACCACCAGATCGCCGACCGACAAGCTTGACGCCTCGGTCAGAACGTCGCTGCCGCGCTTGCCGCGCGACTTTCGTACCAGGCGGTCGCCCAAAATGTCCTGCTCGCCGATCACGGCGAGGCCCGGCGCCTCGAAGCCGGTCTCGAGTGGCAGCACGGCCACCGAAATCGCCTCAAGCGGCGCCTGCAGCGCCTCGGCGAAGCTGTCGACGCGCCTGGTCTCGCCAACGCCATGCTCGGACAGAAGGGTCGCCAGCCGCTCGCGCGCGCCGTTGCTCCAGCAGGCGACGATCACGCGCTTGCCTTCGCCCTTGAGCCGCTTGGCGTGGGCCGCCACCGCATCGAACACATTGGCGCCTTCGGTCTGGCGCTCGGCGGCAAAGGCGCGACCCTGCCTGCCGCCGAAGGACACGATGCCCGGCGTCTCGGGGTGCTCGAACGGATCGAGCCTGACCACGGGCCGGCCCGACAGCGCCTTCTGCCAGTCGGCCTCGGTCAGGAACATGCTGTCGGGCGGCACCGGATGGTAAGGCGGCGCGCCGAAGGCTTTGCGCTCCAGCGCCTGGGCACGGGCATCGTAATGGTCGGCGACCTGCTCCAACCGGCGGGCGCGGGCATCGTCGACCAGCGGGTCGAGCGTGACGGCGGCGCCGGGCAGATAGTCGAACAGCGTGGCGAGCCCGTCATGGAACAGCGGCAGCCAGTGCTCCATGCCCTGATGCTGCCGTCCGGCCGAGATTGACTCGTAGAGCGGGTCGTCGCCCATGACCGGACCGAACAGCCCGACATAACGCTGGCGGAAGGCGCTCCGCACCTCGGGCGTCAGCGCCATCTCGCTCATGGGGAGAAGGTGCAGCTGATCGCGCCGCGCCTCGGTGCGCTGGGTGGTCGGATCGAATGCCCGGACCTGTTCGAGCGTGTCGCCGAAAAAATCGAGGCGGACCGGTGCGCCACCCGGCGGATAGAGGTCGAGAATGCCGCCACGAACGGCGTATTGGCCCGGATCGGTCACGGTGCCGGCACGCGCATAGCCCGACATCTCCAGCCGCTCGACCAGCCTCTGCATGCTCATGACATTGCCGGGCTGAAGCGTGAGACTCGATCCGGCGATGAAGTCGCGCGGCGGCACGCGCTGGACGATGGCGTTGACCGTGGTCAGAACCACCAACGGCTTATGCTCGTCCGGCGCGCGCTCGGCGAGTTCGGACAGGGTGGCGATGCGGTCGGCGATGGTCTCGGCATTGGGCGCCACCCGGTCGTAAGGCACGCCGTCCCAGGCGGGGAAACTCAACACTTCAATGTCGGGAGCGAAAAACCGCAGCGCCTGTTCGAGCGTGGCGAGCCTGCTGCCGTCGCGGGCGACATGCAACACCGTGGCGCCGCCACCGCTGCCGCCGCCATGCCGCGCTAGTTCGCCGAGCAGCAGCGCGTCGAGACCCTCTGGCACGCCGCCGGCGACGGCGCGCTGCGTCGTGAGCAGTCGGTCGACGGGCAAGGAGGGAAGTTGTTTCGTTATTGGCATACTTACGGTCGGAGTCGGTCAGCCCGTCGGGGTCAGGCCATGGAAACGCCTGAGGCGGTCGATCAGTTCGTCAAGGTCGGGCTCGCCGAGCGTATAGCCTTCCAGCACGCAACTCTCGATCGCTGGGTCGGGCGTCTCGATCAGGCGCTCGAACAGAGCAATATCATCGGCGTTCATGCCATCGAGAGCCTGTTCGGCGAAACGGCCGAGCAGGAAATCCATCTCCTTTGAGCCGCGATGCGTCGCCCGCCACAGCGCCCGGCGGCGGCGCATGCCAAGATCACTGCCGGACATCATAAAGCTTTCCTGTGCCGCTTCTTGTGGGTTAGAGCGAGCGCGCGCAGTCTGTCAAGGAATTGGGGACCGCTCCAGGCGGATCGACCGCGCCCCCCTACGCAGAAAGCCTATGCGACCAAGCCGGTTAGCTCCCCTGTTCGCCACTGTCCGCTCGCTCAAGGGCGTCGGGCCCAAGGTCGAGGGGTTGCTGAACACGCTGGTGGCGCCGCGCCATGAGGGGGCGCATGCGCGGGTCATCGATCTGTTATGGCATCTGCCGGTCGGGATCATCGACCGTCCCCTGGTCCCCCGCATCGCCGACGCCAAGATCGGCGAGCCGGCCACGCTCGAAGTCACCGTGGCCGAGCACCGCGGTGGCGGCGGACGGCGGAAGGGGCCGCGGGCGCCCTATCGCGTGCTGGTCGAGGATGCGGACGGCGGCGCGCTCGAGCTGGTCTATTTCAACGCCGACCCAGCCTATCTCAAGCGCCTCCTGCCCGAAGGCAGCAAACGCCTGATCTCGGGGAAGATCGAATCCTACGATGGCTGGCTGCAAATGCCTCATCCCGATCATGTGATGGCGGTCGAGAGCGGGCTCGGTACGCTGCCGCTGCACGAGCCGGTCTATCCGCTGACCGGCGGGCTCACCAACACCACGCTGCGCAAGGCGATCGCCGAGGCCGGCGCGCGGCTGCCCTCCTTGCCGGAATGGATCGATGCGGGCTTGCTGGCGCAAAATGCGTGGCCGTCTTTCGCCGAGGCGCTGGCGCGACTGCACGCGCCCGAGGGCGAGGCCGATCTCCTCCCCTCGACGCCGGCACGGACGCGGCTCGCTTATGACGAGCTGCTCGCCAACCAGCTTGCGCTAGCCGTGATCCGGGCGAGGCTGAAGCGGCGCGCCGGACGGGCGCTTGCCGCCACCGGCAAATTGCGGAAGGCGATCCTTACCGCCCTGCCCTTCAAGCTGACCGGCGCGCAGAAACGTGCTCTGGCCGAGATCGACGCCGACCTGAATGACCCGCACCGCATGCTGCGCCTGCTCCAGGGCGATGTCGGGAGCGGCAAGACCGTGGTGGCGCTGCTTGCCATGGCGAGCGCGGTCGAAGCGGGCACGCAAGCGGCGCTGATGGCGCCGACCGAGCTCCTGGCCCGTCAGCATCTCCAGACCATCAGCGCCTTCGGCGCGGCGGCAGGCTTGCGCATCGCGCTGCTGACCGGACGCGAGCGTGGCCGCGAGCGGGCGGAGATCGTCACGGCGCTGACAGAGGGACGCATCGACATTCTGATCGGCACCCACGCGATCTTCCAGGAGCACATCGTGTTCAAGGATCTCGGTTTGGTGGTGATCGACGAGCAGCACCGATTCGGCGTGCATCAGCGATTGGCGCTGCAGGCCAAGGGCTCTGGCAACGGCGCCGAGTTGCTGGTGATGACGGCGACGCCGATCCCGCGCACCCTGCTGCTGACCAGCTATGGCGACATGGATGTGTCGCGGCTCGACGAGAAACCGCCGGGACGCAAGCCGATCGCCACCCGCACCGTACCGCTGGAGCGGCTCGACGAGGTGGTGGCCGGCCTCGAGCGCGCCATGCAGGGCGGCGGGCAAATCTATTGGGTGTGCCCGCTGGTGGCCGAATCCGAGTTGCTCGATCTGGCCGCGGCCGAGGACCGCTACGCCGCGCTGCATGCCCGGTTCGGCGATTGCGTCGGCTTGGTGCATGGCCGGCTCTCGGGCAAGGACAAAGACCGGGTCATGGCGGAATTCGCGTCCGGCAAGTTGTCGATCCTGGTCTCGACCACCGTCATCGAGGTCGGGGTCGACGTACCCAAGGCCTCAATCATGGTCATCGAGCATGCCGAGCGCTTCGGGCTTGCCCAGCTGCATCAATTGCGGGGCAGGGTCGGACGCGGTGCCGCGGAGTCCTCGTGCATCCTGCTCTACCGCCAACCCTTGGGGGAGACGGCGCGCGAGCGGCTCAACGTGATGCGCCGCACCGAGGACGGGTTCGTCATTGCCGAAGAAGATCTGAGACTGCGCGGCGGCGGAGAAATGCTTGGCACGCGGCAAAGCGGGCTGCCGGCGTTCCGCATTGCCGCCCTGCCCGAGCACCAGGGACTGCTCGAGGCCGCCCGCGATCAGGCGCGGCTCATATTGGCGCGCGACCCCGAGCTCAAGGGCAAGGATGAAGAGGCGTTGAAGCTGCTGCTCTATCTGTTCGAGCGCGACGATGCGATCAAGCTGATGCGCGCCGGCTGACGGCGGAAGCAGCGCAAAGGCAATGCACAGGTTCGACGCTAGTTGGTGTTGCCGTTGCCGAAAATGCCGCCGAAGAACCCGCCTTTTCCGAACAATACAGCGGGCCGGCGCGTTTGAGTGGGATATGGCTCGGCGGGAGACTCGCCAGCTGGGTCGGAGTCGGCAGTGGCCGGAGCGTCCTTCTTGACTGCTTTCGGTTTCGGGTCGGCCGACGCGGTTGCCGGCTTCCGGTTGACCGCGCCTGGCTTCGATTGAGACGGCGTAGCGACAGCCGGTGCGCGTGGCGGCGCCGTGAGGGCAGCCTCGTCGATCCAACCGGTCGCTTTGCTCCTCAAGTCCTGGATCCGGACAAAGCCTGCTTCGCGACCGATGACACGGAACGGCCGGCCGGCCGGAAAGCCGAACATGACCGGGGCGGAGGCTGACGGACCTGCCAGCATCTCGACGGGCTTTCTGGAGACGAGGATCATGCCAGAGCCCGGCAAATCGGCCTGCTGGGATTGCTCAACCGCATCGCCTTCGGGCGCGGCCTGCCCGACGGCATCGCCTTGCGGCTTGGTCTGCTCAACCGTGTCGCCGGTCGGTCCGGCTGGCGGTGCGGGTGCGGCGTCCCGCGTGGGGGGCGTCTCGGGAATGGGCGGGGTCGTCGTCGTGGTGGGCGACGGGGCAGCCTCAGGCGCGGGTGCAGGCGCAGATGTTTCAACCGCGGCCGGCTCGTTCTCCGCCGGCGCTTCACCAACGTAGCGACTCACGCGCAAGCCAATGCCCGCAACAAGCACCAGGCCAGCAACGACGGCGAACGCGATCTTTTTCGCAGGGAACGCGCTTCGCTTCGACAGGGACTTCCGCGCGAGCTCTAGGTCCATGCCTCAATCATGACATGCCCTGGCGGTTCGATCTACCCATGCACGTCTCGCCAGCCGCTGCGGCACTGCACTAGACGACCGGCTCTTCCTCGGGCACAAGCTTGGTGACCTTGGTGTCTTCTGCCAGCTTCTTCAACGCATCGTGCTGCGGCGCCACCAGTCCCGCCGAAACCACCATCTTGGCGCCGTCCTCGATGGTCATGTCGAGCAGGGTCACATCCTTGGCCGGCATGAAGATGACGAAGCCGGTGGTCGGGTTCGGCGCATTCGGCATGAACACGGTCATCAGCTGTTCGCCATTGCCGATCTTGCTCTTGACCTCGGCGGGCGGCTCGCCGGACACGAACACCAGCGCGAACAGTCCTTTGCGAGGAAACTCGATGACCCCGACTCGTTTGAACGACGATCCGGTCTTGGAGAAGACGGTGGTGAAGATCTGCTTGAGCAGGCGGTAGACGCCGCGTACCACCGGCATGCGGTCGAGCATCATCTCGCCATAAGCGACGATGGTGCGGCCGAACAGATTGGCGGTCAGCGCGCCGATCAGCATCAGGCCCAAGATGCCGACGATGAGACCGACGCCGGGGACGCTGAAGGGCAAATAGGTCTCGGGCAGATAGGATTTGGGGATGAGCGGCTTCACCCAGGCATCGACCAGGTTGATGAACCACCACACCACGTAGATGGTGATGGCCACCGGGCCGACGATGATCAGGCCGGTGAGGAAATAGCCGCGCAACCGCGCGCCGAGATGGGACGAGTGCGGGCCCTCGGCGCCGAGCAGGACCAGTTGATCCGGATCGGTGATGGCGCTGTCCTGCTCGGGTGATGGCTTGTTCTTGATCTTCATGGGAGCTTTCACAACGATGAACTGACGGTAATTGGTGCTTGCGGTACGGTCTGGCGACGCAATCTCACCGGCGAGCGCAGTAGCACATCCTCATTACAGATGTGAGGCCGCACGCGATACGCGGGACGCGAGCCATGACGCCGCATGCGGGGATAAGCGCCTATTGCTCCGCGAGCGAGCAATCGATCCCGCTTCGCTTCAAGGCGTTGCAGACCTTAAGACTTTCCGCCTTGTCGGGAAAGGGTCCGATGCGGAGGCTATAAAACGTGCCGAAACTGCCGATCTCGACTCGTTCGATTTCCGGGCTTACCCCGCCGAGACTTTGGCTCTGCGAGACTTGTTTCCACAGCGCCTTGGCCTCCGCCTCGGAGCGGCTGGTGGCGAGTTGCAGGCGATAAGCGCCGCCGCCCGAGGCTGGCGCCGCCGGTTGCGGCGCCGGGTCAACGGAAGCGGTTCGACCGAAAATGCGCCACCGGCTGTTGCTTTCGCCGGCGCCGGCGGAAGAGGCTTCCTGGGTTTCGGTGCTGGTGGACCAGCTCGAGCTGGCGGCAGCAGCGGAAGGCGCCGCCGGCTTGGGTGCAGCCTGAGGCGTTGGCGCTGCCCGAGGCGCCGGCGCGGGTTCTGGGGCGGGCGCGGGTGCCGACGGGTCGGTCAAGGAGCCGAACCAGCGGGTGAGACGATTGCCGCCACTCCTGCTGGCCGGCTGCGATTCGTCCGCTACCGAGGTGTCCCAGGCGCCCGGCGAGGCATTGGCGGTGCGGGTCGGCGCGGGCTCCGGCGGCTCGTTCCGCACCGCCGCGCTCGAAGCCCCCTGACCTTCGGGGCGCACTTCAGTGGCAAAGGCGGCAATCGCCGCCGCTCCGGCAGGCGCGCCGCCGTCGTCGGCGATGATTTGGTCGACCGCGCGGTTGCCGCCGAGCTGGCCCGCCGCGGCGATTTCGGCATCACCCTCCTTGCTGAGTCCGGCCGCCTTATAGGCCAAGCCGCGATTGACCAGCGCCTTGACGCGGTCGGTTTCCGGCAGTCCCAGCCAGATGGCGGCGCCAAGATCGGCGGCCGCCCGGGCCGGCTCGCCCATTTTGCGATAGGCGATGCCGCGGAGATAGAGCGCCTTGGCGGCGTCCCCGGGCGAGGCGCTGTCGGAGTTTATGGTGGCGGAAAGCTGCCGCACGGCGGCGTCGTATTTGCCGGCGGCCAGTGATGCGGCGCCGTTTTTGAGCCCCGCTTCCTCGGCGCGCGAGGCGCCGGACGCGGTTAACAGCATCAAAGCTGCCGCCAAGGCCCAGGCGAACGGAACCATGCGCCCGCCGAAAGCAAGACGGCGCGCCCGGAAGGACTTCCGTTTATCCGCCATGTTCTTGCTCAAACAGAGAAATCGGGCAAATCCGAGGCTTTAGTCTACTCCACCGTCACAGATTTAGCGAGGTTGCGGGGCTGATCCACGTCGGTCCCCATGAATACCGCGGTGTGGTAGGCGATCAGCTGGACCGGCACCGCGTAGACCAGCGGCGCAACGAAACGGTGGACCGGTGGCACCGCCAAATGGGTGGCGATGGCGCAGCCGGTAGATGCGGCATCGGCGTCGCTCACCAGCACGATCTGGCCGCCTCGTGCCGCCACCTCCTGCATGTTGGAGACGGTCTTGTCGTAGAGGTCGTCGCGCGGGGCGATGACGATGACCGGCATGTTCTCGTCGATCAGCGCGATCGGCCCGTGCTTCAGCTCGCCGGCGGCATAGCCTTCGGCGTGGATATAGGAAATCTCCTTGAGCTTGAGGGCCCCTTCCATGGCGATGGGGTAGCTCGAGCCGCGTCCGAGATAGAGCACGTCGCGCGCCTTGGACAGGCGATGGGCCAGCGCCACGTAAGGCCGCTCGTCGCGCAGCACCGTCGCCATGTGGCGCGGCACCTCGCCCAGCGCCTGAACCAGCTCGGCCTCGAGCGCAGGGCCGATGACCCCACGCGCTTTGCCGGCGGCGATCGCGAGACAGGCGAGCACGGTAAGCTGACAGGTGAACGCCTTGGTCGAGGCGACGCCGATCTCGGGGCCGGCGAGCGTCGGCAACACCGCATCGGACTCCCGTGCGATCGAGGACTCGCGCACATTGACCACGGCGAGAATGTGCTGGGCCTGCGCGCGGCAATAACGCAGCGTCGCGAGCGTGTCGGCGGTCTCGCCCGATTGCGAGACGAACAAAGCCGCGCCGCCGGGATCAAGCGCCGTCTCGCGGTAACGGAACTCCGAGGCGATATCGACGTCGACCGGGAGCCTGGCCCAGCGCTCGAACCAATATTTGGCGACGAGGCAGGCATAGAACGCAGTGCCGCAGGCCGACAGCGACAGCCGGGTGATGTTGGCGAAGTCGACCGGCAGGGCCGGGATGTCGACGCGGTTCGAGCCGAGATCGACATAGGCCGCCAGGGTATGGCCGACCACCTCCGGCTGTTCATGAATCTCTTTCGCCATGAAGTGGCGATGGTTGCCCTTGTCGACCAATAACGCCGACGCCAGCGACCGGGTGACCGGGCGCTCCACTGCCTTGCCGTTGCGGTCGCGGATGGCGACGCCCTTGCGAGTCAGCACCGCCCAATCGCCGTCTTCGAGATAGACGATGGCATCGGTGAAGGGCGCCAGCGCGATGGCGTCCGAGCCGACGAACATCTCGCCGTCGCCATAGCCGATGGCGAGCGGGCTGCCCTGACGCGCGACGATCATCAGATCGTTGTAGCCGCGAAAGATCATGGCCAGGGCAAAGGCGCCTTTGAGGCGCTTCAGCGCGTTGTAGGTGGCGCGCACCGGATCGCTGCCGGCTTTCAGCTCGCGGGTGATGAGATGGGCGATCACCTCGGTGTCGGTGTCGCTGGTGAAGGCGGCGCCGTCGCGGATCAACTCTTCCTTCAGCTCGCGGAAGTTCTCGATGATGCCGTTATGCACCACCGAGACCAATTCGGTCATATGGGGATGGGCGTTGGCTTCGACCGGCTTGCCGTGGGTGGCCCAGCGGGTATGGCCGATGCCGGTGTCGCCCATCAGCGGCTCGCGCTTAAGCCGCTCTTCGAGATTGCGCAGCTTGCCTTCGGCGCGGCGCCGCCCGAGATGACCATTCTCGACGGTGGCGACGCCGGCGGAATCGTAGCCGCGATATTCCAGCCGCTTCAGCGCGTCGACCAGCTGTTCGGCTACCGGCCCTTTGCCGAGGATGCCAACGATGCCGCACATCCTCCCCTACTCCCTCGTACCAGGGCTACCGACTACTCGGCGCCGTTTTGTGTCGCAACTCACGCTCTATGTCCTATCGTTTCCGCTGCTCTTGGGCTTGCGGCCGCGCCGCTCCCGAACCTTGGCGGCCCAACCGGGGCGCTCCTCCTGCGGGCTGCGGGTGAGCGCCAGCGCATCGGCAGCGACATCCTTGGCGATGACGCTGCCGGAACCGACATATGCTCCCTCGCCGATCTTGACCGGCGCTACCAGCGACGAGTTGGAACCGATAAAGGCGTCTGCCCCGATCTCGGTCCGATGCTTGTCGAAGCCGTCATAGTTGCAAGTGATGGTGCCGGCGCCAACGTTAGCGCGCGCGCCGACGCTGGCGTCGCCGATATAAGTGAGATGGTTGACCTTGGCGCCCTCGCCGATCTCGGCCTGCTTGATCTCGACGAAGTTGCCGACATGGGCGTCGGCGGCTAGGTTGGCGCCCGGCCTCAGCCGGGCGAACGGCCCGACCACCGCACCGGCGCCGATCCTTGCTCCCGCGATATGGCAGAACGCCCTGATGGTGGCGCCGTCCTCGACGACCACGCCGGCGCCGAACACCACGTGCGGCTCGATCACCACGTCGTTGCCGATGCGCGTGTCATGGCTGAAAAACACCGTGTCGGGCGCGATCAGCGTGGCGCCATTGGCCATGGCGTGGGCGCGGAGGCGTTTCTGAATCGCGGCTTCGGCTTCGGCCAGCTCGGCGCGTGAGTTCACGCCCAACACCTCTTCGCCGCTCGACTCGACCATGCGCGTCTCGAGCCGGGCGCCGTGCGCGAGCGCCACGGCATCGGTGAGATAGAATTCCTTGTTGGCGTTGTCGCTGTCGATCCGATCCAACAGGCCGAGCAGCGTCTTGGCCGAACGGAAGCCCATGATGCCGGAGTTGCAGAGGGTAAGCGCACGCTCCGCGGCGCTGGCATCCTTCTCTTCGCGGATGCCGGTGAGCCGGGCGTTCTCATCGAACAGCAACCGGCCATAGCTAGTGGGCTTCTCGGCCTCGAAACCGATGACCACAACATCCGCGCCGCCTTTAAGTTCGATGCGGACGGCGTTGAGCGTCTCCGGCCGGAGCAGCGGCGTGTCGCCATAGAGCACGAGGACTTGCCCCGAGAATTTCTCCAGGGCCGGGCGTGCGGCTTTGACCGCGTCGGCAGTACCCTGCTGCTTGGCCTGAACGAAGAGCTGGATCTCCGGATCGAGCTCGAGGGCCGTAGCGGCGACCTCGTCCATGCCGGGCGCGACAACCAGGCATGTGCGCCCGATGCCGGATTTCTTGACCACCGCGAACACATGAGCGAGCAGGCTGGCGCCGGCGATCCGGTGCATCACCTTCGGCAAAGTGGACTTCATGCGCGTGCCCTTGCCGGCGGCAAGGATGATGGCGAGAGACGGGGTTTCAGCCATGCTATTTGAATCGTTGCCAGAATCCGCGTGGAGGCCGAGCAAGAAGCGTGCCCGGACCGGCGAAAGAGAGGGTTACACTAGAGGTGGTTAATCCTGTCCTTTGCGAGGCAGTCGCCGAATCGCTTGCCCCATGCTCCTCGATCGGCGACCTGTCTAGTCCAAACCCCGAGCGAGGGCCATAACCTCGAACAGTGGTGACTGGCGTGTTCTTGGGTCACGGGAAAATTGACCCGGCGCGCAGAGCGGGGCATCTTGAATGCGCGGGGCGCAAATCGCGAGCCAAGCCTTATTGGCGTCGCTTTTCCGCCTGAATTTCGAGAACGGGAGGCCTCGAAACCCATGGCTAGAATTCGCCGGACCAGCTCACCGAACTGGACACGAGGCGCTTTCGCCACGTTCTGGATTCTGCTCGGCGGAATTTCGGGCGCCTATCTGTTCACCGCATTCACCAATCCGACCGCGCTTGGCGGCCAACTGGTGCAACTGAACCCCGGCAACGGGCCGGTATCGTCGGCACCCGAGGGCACCACGGCGGCGATCACCACGCCATCGTCCGGGGCCAGCGACCAGGAGCTTGCCGAGATCAAATCCAGCATCCGCGCATTGTCGGAGCAAGTCGCCGACCTCAACGCCCGGTTCAAGCCGATCGAGAAGGTGGTCGGACCGGTCGCGGCGCTGGCGCCCGCGGAGTCGGTGTCGACTTCGATGCCCGCTCAGCGGCCCGGTGCCCCGATGGCGCCGTTCACCGCGCCCAAGAAGCCTGACGTCGCCGCCGCGCCTCCTGCGCCGCCGCCGCCGCCCGAACCTCCCGCCGAGGAGGTCAAACCGCAAGTCGAGGCGCCCAAGCCCGTCGAGGCGCCTAAGGAAGAAGTCAAGCCGGTCGAGCAGGCCGCGATCGAGCCGCCCAAAATTGCCGAGCCGGCCCCGCCCGCCGAGCCGCCGGCGGTCGCGGTGTCGCCGATGGAAGAGGACACCATGGAGGAGGTCGCCGAGCCAGGCAGCGACATGCCGGCGCCGGAGCCTACCGCCGAGACGCCGAAGACACCCGCGGCGGCACCACCGGCAGCTACCGAAAGCGCGGCCTTGGACCCGACCGCTCTGCCTCCGGCCGCCAATGACGGCAGTACGCGCTACGGCATCGAGATCGGCAGCGTGGCCAAGCAGGACGGACTGAGGCCGCTGTGGCGCGAATTCCTGACCAATCACGCCGCGTTGGTCGCCGGGCTTCAGCCGCGCCGCGTGCTGGCCCCCGACAAGAAATGGCGGCTGATTGCCGGACCGTTCGGCAGCGCCGACGAGGCCAGTCAGGCTTGCGCCCTGTTCAAGAAGGCGTCGCGGCCGTGCGAGGCCACCGTCTATGCCGGCGACTCGCTTTAGTTAGCCTCCAAGGAACAGCCGGCCCATGTCGGGATCGGCCAGGAGTTCTTTCCCCCGCCCTGCCCTGACCAGGCGCCCCGCCACCAGCACATAACCGATGTCGGCGAATTCGAGACCCTTGCGGGCATTCTGCTCGACAAGGATCAGCGTCTTGCCGCCTTCGTCACGCAGCGCGCGCAACATGTCGAAGATCATGTCGATGGCGCGGGGCTCGAGCCCGATCGACGGCTCGTCGATCAGCACGACCTCCGGATCCATGATCAGCGCGCGGGAAATTTCCAGCAGCCGCCGCTCGCCGCCCGACAGCACATTGGCGGGCTCTCGCCGCCGCGCCTGCAGCGCGGGATAGCGCGCGAGTACCTGCTCTGCCGCCTGCCGCGCATCCGAGGGGCGTTCGAGCAGGTAGCCGCCCATCAGCGGATTCTCCTCGACCGTCATGTCGGGGAACACGGAGCCCCGCTGCAACACATAGGCCAGACGCGCGGTCTTGAGCTTGTCGCTGGGTGGAAGCTTGGCGATGTCGCGGCGCGAGAGCGTGACCGCGCCGGAAAAGATGCGCGCAAAGCCGTAAATGGCGTTGAGCACCGTCGATTTGCCGGCGCCGTTTTGCTCGACGCACAGCACCGCAACGAAGCCGCCGAGCATGACAAATTCCCCCTGGCAGACATTGACGATATTGGTGACGCCCCAGACCAGCGCCATGCCGTAAGCCGCCAGCGCGAACACGGCGCCGATCAGAATGCCGTCAATCAGCAGCTGGAGCCCGAGAGGAGGCGCCTCATACAGAATGAGAAGATTGGCGGTCATGGCCCCGCGCCTCGCGCTGCCCCGGCGGGCGCATGTCCGCCCGAATGATGCTTACAAAGCGATACGCGCGCCGTCGACCTCTATTGGTGCGGACGCGGCACCACCGGCTTGTGGGTGGCCCATTTGGCGGGCGCGACCACCACGTATTTGCCGCCCTGAACCTGGGTCAGCACCATCGGCTTGGCGATGTTGCGGCCCGTCTCGTCGAACTTGATCGGACCATAAAACGTGTCGAGATCGGTCGCGGCTATGGCATCGCGCACCTTTCCCGGATCGGGACTTTTCGCGCGCCTGAAGGCGTCGACAAAGACGTGCACGGCCGCCGCCGACTGGGCCGCTTGATACGGCGCCTCGTATTTGTATTCCGCCTCGAACGCTCTCGCGAAGTCCTCGGCCGAGCCGAACAGCTCGCCCTTATAGCCGAGCGAACGGTGCCACTGATGGGCGCAGAACACATGCTCGGCCGCGTCGCCAAGCTTCTCGGCGATCTGCGCGGAATCGCAATGGGTCATGGCCAGTATCGGCACATAGACTTGCAACGACTTGATCTGGCTGATCGCGGTGAGCGCGCCCTTTTCGTGGCCGGAGATCACCAGCACGTCTGGCTTCAAGGCCTTGATCTTGGTCAGCGTGACCGACATGTCGTTGAGCTCAGGCGGCAACTGGTCGTCGATCACCACCATCATGCCGTGCCGCCGCACGTCTTCGAGCACGCCGGCACGCACATCCTGCGCGAACGGATCGTTCTCCATGGCCAGCGCGACCTTGAGCTTCTCTTTGGGCTTGCCGAGCTCGTCGGCATGCTCGGCAGCGAGATCGATGGCGGGGGTGAGATATTGGTCGGAGGTCGAGAGCACGGCGAAGATGTAGCGATAGCCCTTGGTGAACAGCTCGCGCGCGGCGCCGTTCCCCTCGATCATCGGCACCTGGTATTTTTCCACCACCGGCAGAATGGCTTTGGTCAGACCCGAGCTGTAGGGCCCGAGCATGAATTTGACGCCGTCCTGCTTGATCAGCCGCTCGGCCAGCTCGGTGCCGCGGGCCGGGGTCGACTCGTCGTCGTAATAGCGCACGGTAAGTTTGTAGCTCCGGCCGTCAATCTTCACGCCGCCTTGGTCATTGACCTCGCGAACGGCGAGCTCATAGCCATTTTTGGTGTTGGCGCCGTTCAGCGCATATTTGCCGGTCAGGGACACGGCCGCGCCAAGCACGATCACGTCCTCGGCGCCAGGAGCCGGCACACCGCCCAAGCCGGAGAGCAGGACGACCGCCAGGCTTGCCGCGAAAAGTTGCGCAGGTCTCAATTATCTAACCCCCCTGCCACACGTCCCGCGAATCCCCCTGACCGGGACAGACAACGCCGCTTACCGCGTTTCGTTCACTGTGGCAGCGAAGACTTAAAAGTCTACCCCTCTCCTAAAGGTCATCGGCATTGAAGGTGTCGCAATCTTCGAGCTTGCCGCTTTGATACCCGCGCTTGAACCAGCGGGCCCGCTGAGCCGACGAGCCGTGAGTAAAGGCGTCCGGCACCACATAGCCTTGGGTCTGTTTCTGGATGCGGTCGTCGCCGATGGCGCTGGCGGCGTTAAGCGCCTCGTCGATGTCGCCGGGCTCGATGATGTTCTTGGTCTCCTCGGCGTGGTTGGCCCAGATGCCGGCAAAACAGTCGGCCTGGAGTTCCATGCGCACCTGGAGCGCGTTGGCCTGGCCCTGGCTCATGCGCCCGCGCAAGGCGTCGACCTGATCGGCGATACCCAGCAGCTTCTGCACGTGATGGCCGATCTCGTGGGCAATGACATAGGCCTGAGCCATGTCCCCCGGCGCGTGGAAGCGGTCCTTGAGATCCCGGTAGAAGCTGAGGTCGATATAAACCTTCTCGTCGTTCGGGCAGTAGAACGGCCCCATCTGCGCCAGCCCGGTGCCGCAGCCCGAGCGCACCCCGCCGCTAAACAACACCAGCTTGGGATCGCTGTAGCGTTTGCCGTAGCGCGCGAGCAGGCCGCTCCAGACGTCTTCGGTGTCGGCGAGAACGACCGAGACGAAGCGCTTGAGATCGTCCTCGCTGCTGCTCTGCGGGTGCTGCACCGAGGGGCCGCGTTGCCCTGGGAACGGGAAATTGTCTGCGTCGGGCCGGGATTGCGGCACGCGGATATCGGGGAAGGTGGTCGCGTCGCCGCCCGGTCCACCGCCCTGCATGATGACGCTCGGGTCGACACCGAAAAACAGCATCAGGCCGAGGATAATCAGTAGGCCGACAATGCCGATGCCGCCGCCACCGCCCGAGCCGCCGCTACCGCCGCCGCTCGGGAAACGGACCCCGCCGCCCGGGAACGGGAAGCTGAAGCCGCCCCCCTCGCCCCGCCGATCTTCGACATTCTCGCTTTCTCGTTCGCCGCGCCAGCGCATTTCGTGGTGACCTCTCCAGGGGCAAGCATTGCCCGATTTTTACCCATTGTGCATGGGGCGCGCGGCCAGACAAGGCTCTGCTCCCCGGCTGGAACCCTTAGGGCGGATCGGGCGTTGGAGCTTACGGTCGGGTGTGCGCCACGCGTCACGCCATGGCAAAGCGTGCCCGCAAATGCTTGTGGCTATTAAAAAGACTGACAAGGAACCGTCAAAAAACTGCCACAGGTCGTAGGCATGCTGTAGCCGCCCAGTTGTGTTCAGTCTGGGTATGTAGTGCGTTCTGTGTAATGCGTACGAGCCCTGGCACTCCCCGCGCCGGGGCTCTTCTTTTTTGGGCACCCCTACTCGGCGGGTTCGAGCGCCGGGCGCGGCTTGCGCGGTTGCGGCGCAGGCAGAGCGGGCACGGTCTCATGCGTGCCTTCGAGGTCGGCCTCGAGGAACACGCGCCGGCTGACATAGGTGTAGACCACCGGAATCACGAACAGGGTGAACAGCGTGCCGACCAGCAGGCCGCCGACGATGACCCAGCCGATGTCCTGACGGCTTTCGGCCCCGGCCCCTGTCGCCAGCGCGAGCGGCACGGCGCCAAGCACCATCGCACCAGTGGTCATCAGGATGGGCCTCAGCCGCAACGAAGCGGATTCGATTACCGCCTCCCGCAGCGGCTTTCCCTTGGCCCTGAGCTGATTGGAGAACTCTACGATCAGAATGCCGTGCTTGGTGATGAGCCCGATCAGAGTGACCAGGCCCACCTGGCTATAGATGTTCAGCGTGCCACCGCTCCACCACAGCGCCAGCAGCGCGCCCGTGATCGATAGCGGCACGGTGAGCATGATGATGAACGGATCGGTGAAGCTCTCGAACTGCGCCGCGAGCACGAGATAGATAAAGGCGAGCGCCAGCAGGAAGGTCAGATACATGCTGGAGCTCGCCGACCTGAATTCACGCGACTCGCCGGCATATTCGATATGGGCGGTGGCAGGGAGGACTTCCTCCGCCGTCTTGGCAAGATAGCTCAGCCCGTCGCTCAAAGTATAACCGGTCGCAAGCTGCGCAGTGATGGTGGCGGCGCGCAGCTGATTGAAGTGGTTGAGCTCCTTCGGCGCCACGGTCTCCTTGATGGTGATCAGGTTGGAGAGCGGGATCATGGCGCCGCCGCGCGCGCGCACATAGATGCGCCTGAGGTCGTCCGGATTCTGGCGGTCGATATCGGCGACCTTCACCACCACGTCGTGTTGTTCGCCGTCCTGCTTGAAGCGCGTGACCTGGCGGCCGCCGAGCATGGTCTCGAGCGTGCGGCCAAGGGCGTCGATCTCGACCCCCATGGCCGCGGCCTTCTCTCGGTCGACGGCAATGTCAAGCTGAGGCGAGTTCAGCTTCAGGTCGCTGTCGACGTCGACCAGGCCCGGATAGTCACGCACCTTGTCCAGGAGGGCGTCGACCATCCGCTGGAGTTCTTCGTAGGGCCGCGATGTCTGAATGACGAAATTGATTGGTTTGGAACGCGAGCTCTGGCCAAGGGGCGGCGAATTGCTGGGAAACGCCACCACCCCCGGAACGGCCACGATCTTCGGCGCAATCGAACGCGCGATCTCCTGCTGGGTGCGGTCGCGCTCGCTCCACGGCTTGACCCGCAAAATGACGCGGCCTTGCGAGACGGTGGGATTGCCGGAGATCGTGAACACCCGATCGGCTTCGGGAACGGCCAGCGCGATGTCTTCGAGTTGCTTGGAATTGGCGTCGGTATAATCGATGGTGGCGCCTTCGGGGCCGCGGAACACGATATTGATGCGCCCCTCATCCTCCACCGGGGCAAGTTCGCCTTTGATCGTCGCAAACAGAAAGACGCTGGAGGCGGCAACGGCTAGTCCGATCAGTAGGACGACGGGCCGAACGGCCAGCGCCCCTTTCAACAGAGCGCGATAGCCGGTCGTGATCCCCTGCAACACCCGCTCGATGATGCGATAGAGCAGGTTGTGGTGACTTTGGTGCTTCAAAAATTTTGAGCACATCATCGGCGACAACGTCAGCGCCACGAAGCCGGAGACGATGACCGCGCCGGCCAGTGTCCAGGCGAACTCGGTGAACAGCCGCCCGGTGACGCCGGTCATAAAGCCGATCGGCGCGTATACCGCCGCCAGCGTGATGGTCATGGCGACGATGGCGAAGCTGATCTCGCGGCTGCCGAGCAGCGCCGCCTTAACCGGCGCCATGCCCGCTTCGACGTGGCGGTAGATATTCTCCAGCATGACGATGGCGTCATCGACCACCAGCCCGATGGCCAGCACCAGCGCCAGCAGTGTCAGCGTGTTGATGGAGAAGCCGAATGCATACATCAAGGCAAAGGCACCGATCAGCGACACCGGGATTGTCACCAGCGGGATCAGCGTGGCGCGCACCGAGCGCAGGAACAGAAAGATGATGAAGACGACGAGGAGAATGGCCTCGCCGATGGTCTGATAGACGTTCTTGATGGACTCGGCGATGAACACAGACTTGTCGTGGGCGACGCTCACATTCATGCCGGCCGGCAGGGTGGTGGTGATCTCCGGCAGCACCTTGTTGACCTCTTGCGAGACTTCGAGCGGATTGGCGGTGGCCTGCTTGATCACGCCAAGGGCGATGGCCGGCTTGCCGTTGAAGCGCACGATGCGGCGTTCATCCAAGGCGCCGAGCTCGGCGTGGCCGACATCGCTCAGCCGGACTAGGTAGCCGTTGGCTTCCTTGATGATGAGGTCGTTGAATTGCTCCGGCGTGCGCAGATCGGTCTCGGCGAGCACGGTGAACTCGCGCTGCCGGCTCTCGATGCGTCCGGACGGCACTTCGACATTCTGACGGCGGAGCGCGGCTTCGACGTCTTGCGGGGTGAGCTGGTACGCCGCGAGCCGCTCGGGATCGAGCCAGATGCGCATGGAGTATTCGCGGTCGCCGAACAGGCGGACCTCGGCCACCCCGTTCAGGGTCTGGAGTTGGTCCTTCACATAGCGGTCGGCGTAATCGGTAATCTCCAACGCAGAATGCTTATCGCTGGAGAAGGCGAGATAAAGGATCGGCTGGGCGTCGGCCTCGACCTTTTGGATGATCGGCTCGTCGATCTCTTCTGGCAGATGTCCCCGCACGCGCCCCACCCGGTCGCGGATATCGGCGGCGGCGTAATCGGGATTGCGGTCGAGATTGAAAGTGACCGTAATCTGGCTCGATTCCTGCCGGCTGATCGAGGTGATGAAATCGATGCCTTCGATTCCCGACAGCGAGTCCTCCAGCACCTGGGTGACCTGGGTCTCGACGATGGCCGCGCTGGCGCCGGGGTAGTCGGTCTGGACGGTGACCACCGGAGGATCGATGGCGGGATATTCGCGCACCGCCAGCCGGTCGTAGGACACGAGGCCCAGCAGCACGAGCACCAAGCTCAGCACCGTGGCGAAGACCGGCCGCTTGATGGAAAGTTCGGGAAGGGTCACGGCCTACGCCCCGATGGCGCCGACGACAGAGACCGCCGAGCCGTCGCGGATCTTGAGCTGGCCGGCGGTTACCACCTCATCGCCGGCGGATAGCCCTTCGACGATCTCGACCCGGCCCTCGCGGCGCGTTCCGGTCACGACTTTGGTCAACTGCACCTTGCCGTCGACGATCTTGAACACAAACTGGCTGTCGCCCTGGGGCACGATCGCCTGCTCCGGCACGCTCAAGGCATCCTCCTTGAGTTGCAACAGGACGGTCACCCGCGCGAATAGGCCGGGACGCAGCCGCTTGTCCTTGTTCGGTACCAGAGCCCGCACCAGCAGGCTCCGCCCGGCCACGTCGAGACGCGGATCGATGGCGTAGACCTTGCCCTCGAAGCTGTCCTCCGGAAATGCGTCGACCTTGATGCGGATGGTCTGGCCGACCCTGATGGCGGGCAAGAATTTCTCCGGCACCCGGAAATCGGCCTTCACCGGATCGATCGCCTCGAGATTGACGAGGGCCTGACCGGCGGTGATGTATTCGCCGACGCTGACATGACGAAGGCCGACAATGCCCGCGAACGGCGCCACGATATGCGCCTTCTCGAGCTGCACCCGGGCGAGTTCGACGGCGGCGGCGTTGACGGCCAGGTTGGAGGTGGACTCGTCAGCCGACTGGGCGGTCGCATATTTGTTGCTGAACAGCTGGGCGGTCCGCTTGTGGGTCTGCTCGGCCAGCTTGAACCTGGCATCGGCATCGGCGAGCTGCGCCTGATATACCGAATCGTCGAGGGTGAAGAGCGGCGCGCCCTTCTCGATCGGCTGGCCTTCCTGAAAGTGAATTTCCTTGACGCGCCCGGGGATCTCGGAGCTGACGGTCACCGCTTCGTCGGACAAGAGCGTGCCGATGGCGGTCACTTGCTCGCTCAGCGGCGCGGCGACCACCTTCGCCGCCTCGACCGGCACGGCGGCGCTGTTCTGGTCCTGGGCCGAGGCGCCGGTGCAAGCCATGGCGAACCCGGCGGCCAGCAGCCACGCCCCTGAGCACCCTCCCAACGCCATTTCCGCGTGCGTCCCGTTGCTGATGATGATGCCGACAATCTAGCACCAATCCGGCAGCAAGGAGACCGCGTTCAGCCTGAACCTTAGATGAACGAAGCGGCGAGAGTGGCGAATCCCGGCGGGAAAGACAAAGGGCGGCCCCGCTGACGAGGCCGCCCTCACTGTCGCAGGCTACTGCGGCGCCTCATCGGCTGGCGCCTCGTCGGCCGGAGCCTCGTCGACAGGAGCTTCCTCGGCAGGAGCTTCCTCGGCCGGCGGTGCGGCCTCCATGGCCGGTGGTTCGGCCGGCGCTTCGGCCGCAGGCGGTTCTGCCGGCGGGGCCGGTGTCTCTTCGGCCGGCGGCGCGGGTGCCTCGGCGGGCTGCTCGGTCATCGGCTGCTCGACCTTGACGCCGGTCTCGCCCTTGTGCCCGTACATGAAGAACGCAGCGATGACGAGGGCGAGCACGATGCCCCCCAACACGATCGCCAGGAATGTCCTGCTGCCTTGGTTGTCATCTGCCATGGGTCTATCTCCACCCTCTCGAGGGACCGTTAAGAATCGAAGGTCCGAACCTATCGAGGATTGGCGCAGCGGTCGAGGGCCGCCTGGCACGGGGTGGATAAGATCAGCGCGCGGCAGAGGGCGCGCCGGGCCGCGCCATGAGGTCGAGTAGCGGCGAAAGGGCGATTACCACCAGAAAATTGATCACAACCGAATAGAGCGCGGCGTAGCCCGGCACGGTGACGCCGAAGATTTCCAGCGGGTAAACCGAGGAGGTGAACCCCTGCGTCGCGGCCATATAGGTGCCGATGGCGGTGCCGGCGGCCCAGCCGAGCAGAAGAGCGAGGGCGTTGAACCCGCGGGTATAGAGGCCGAGCAGGAGCGGCGGCAGAAGCTGAATGATCCAGATGCCGCCGAGCAGCTGCAGCTGGATGGCATAGGCTTGCGGGATGGCGAGGATGAACACCACCGCCCCGATCTTCACCACGAGCGAGACGATCTTGGCCATGCGCGCTTCGTCGGCGTCGCTGCAATCCGGGCTGATGAACTCCTTGTAAAGATTGCGGGTGAACAGATTGGCGCAGGCAATCGACATGATCGCCGCGGGCACCAGCGCGCCGATGGCGATGGCGGCGAAGGCGATACCCACGAACCACGATGGGAAGGAGGCGAGGAACAGCGCCGGCACGGCAAAGTTGGACCCGTATTGGGCGAAGCCCGCCGCATAGGCTGGATCGCGGTCCACGCCGGCGGCGATGGCCATGTAACCGAGCAGCGCGATCAGTCCGAGGATGAAAGAATAGGCCGCCAGCAGCGCGGCGTTGCGCCTGATGACGTTGCCGCTCGACGAGGCCAAGATGCCGGTCATGGCGTGCGGATAGAGAAACAGCGCCACGGCCGAGCCGAGCGCGAGAGTGGCATAAGCGCTGTAGGAGCCGAGACTGTCGCCTTCAGGCGGAACCAGCGTGAGCTTCTCCGGCGGCACGCTGGCGAAGATCGCGCTATAGCCGCCGAGCTTGGCCGGTATGATGACCACGGCGGCGAACACCGTCACGAAGATCAGCACGTCCTTGACGATGGCGATGAGGGCCGGCGCTCTGAGCCCGCTGGTATAGGTGAAGGCGGCGAGAATGACGAAGGCGATGATGAGCGGGATGTGGCCGACAAAACCGCCCGCGGGAAAGCCGAGCGCGCCTATCACCACTTCCATGCCGACCAGCTGGAGCGCGATGTAAGGCATGGTGGCGACGATGCCGGTCAGCGCGAAGGCGAGCGCGAGCATGCGGCTGCCGAAGCGGTCGCGCACGAAGTCGGCGGCGGTGACGTGGCCGCGCTCATGGGCGATCTTCCACAGCCGCGGGAAGACGAGATAAAGGATGGGATAGATCAGAATGGTGTAAGGGACGGCGAAGAAGCCCATCGCCCCTTTGCCGAACACCAGGGCCGGAACGGCGATGAAGGTATAAGCAGTGTAGAGGTCGCCGCCGAGCAGGAACCAGGTGACCACGGTGCCGAAGCGCCGCCCGCCGAGACCCCATTCATGCAGCAGATTGAGATCGGCCTTGCGCCAGCGCGCGGCGATAAAGCCGATCCAGGTGACGAACAGGAACAGCGCGACAAAGATGCTGGCGGCGGTCAGGTCGAAGGTCACAAGATGTCTCCGGGGACATCTTCCGGCTTAAGCCCCTTGCCGGGGGGCTCGGTCGACCGCGTGATGCGGGTTTCGATCAGGTGGACGGTGAGCACGATCGCCGCGCCCAACAGGATCCAGCCGAGCTGATACCAATAGAAGAAGGGAATGCCGCTAAGCTCGGGCTCGGTGCGGTTGTAGGACGGAACCCACATCATGGCGCCGAAGGGGATGAGAAAGAGCAGACGCGGCCAATAGCGCAGCCGACTCGCGGTGTGCTGGTTGCGGGTCATCGCGCTGGCCCCTCCCCCTTGAAGCGCAGGCCTGCTCGGCGTCCCGGCAACCGCCGTAGCGCCAAGTTACGCGGGGATGCCGCATTTTGGGTTGTTTAGCAAGCCGACGCGCAATATTGCTTTTGGGGCGCGGCGGCCCCTATGGTCGCCCAGAGAGCCCGTAGCTCAGCCGGTAGAGCATCTGACTTTTAATCAGAGGGTCTCGGGTTCGAATCCCGACGGGCTCACCAATTAAATCAAAGACTTCCGGCCTTAGCGTCTTTGACTTTTCTTTCCGTAGGTAACTCTGAAGGTAACAACCGACAGGGCTCTAGAGAACCCCAGCCGTGATGAGGCCGAGCAGCATGAACGAGCCAAGGCAGAACATCTTTAGTGCCAATACGTCTGCCTGATGCTTCGCTGCTGGCTGGGACCTAAAATATCCCGCTGTTTGTGGAACGGCCATTGTTTCCTCGCTTAAGCTCCGCAATCTGGTGGTGCGGCTGCTCATACAAACGAGATGATTGGCCCAGTCGTTCCCTACAGCGGCACTCTATTTATGTCCGCCGTGCCGCAACTGATGCAGGGCGTGCAGATCTTCCTCTGAAAGCCGCGTCCAGACTTTAGCGTCACTGGCCGTCCAGAGATTGCAGGTCAAGCATCCGGCCAGGCGCTTGCCGTGATTGTCGATCTCGAGCGGTTGCCCGCAGTTATGGCAGCGGGGCTTTTTGTTTTCCGCTACCGTCCTTCTGGCAAAAACAGGGGGTGCTATCCATGACAATCGCGCCCTTTCGCACGTTCAACGCTAGAGCTTGCGCCCCCATCACTTGCAGCTGTCGGGCCGCCGTGGTTGGCGGCAGCCCGCAGTTGCCTAAGTCAAACTGACTATTTGCATTTCGCCATCGACTCCATCGCGTTCTTGGCCCCGGCCTTCGTTTTGTATCGGCCCATTAGCGTGTATTTTGCATCAGAAGGCTTGTCCGTCATGATCCTACAGGCATGGGGTTGTCCCTTCATGCTGTTGTCGAACATGATAAAAAAAGTTTCGACAGCGAACACTGGGGTGGAGAGGCCAACGATCAGGGCAGCAGCAAGTAGGTACTTCGTCATTGTCGTTTCCTTTTTTGATTATCGGTGTCCGTCTAAGACGTGATAATCGAAGTATGAAGCATGAATGTGGCTCTGGCTTCGCCCGCATGGCTGCCGATCGGCTTATGCTTCCCGTGGCCGCCCCGGACTAGGGCCGTCCACACGCGCAACTCAGCCCCGCCTCTCAGTGGGGCTTTTTGTTCGGAAGACAGTGAAGGGGTAGCGCGGCGCTGGCTTGGGCTCATCGGCTGGCGCCCTTCTCCTTCGGAACTAAAATCCACTGACGCAGTTGTAATGTCGAACTGGACTGACCATCCCTCACCCCCCTCGTGGTCAGTCCCCGCAGACATTGAGCAAGAGCCCCCAAGCCCCAGCGCGGGGGCTTTTTCTTTTGAGGCGTTTAGGAGAAAGCCATGACAAACCTGACGCCAGATATGAAGCGCGTGATGGCTTCGCTAAGAGCGCGGCTCAACAAGGAGTCAGACGTTGATGACAGCCCGCTCTGGAACGTGGTCGCCGCTTACTTGAATGCCACGCTTATCAGCGTGGAGGGCGGCTTTCGTGGCGAACGTGATCTCCGAGAGGCGATGGAAGTCTTAGCGGAGTACGATAGGTGCCGAAAAAAAGTGCGTAAGAAGGCCTAGAAATAGAAGAAGCCTGGACTGCTGAAACTTAGGTCTCAGTCGGTCGGCGCAATTTATATGAATTTATTTGACTCGCTATCGACCGTACTAAAGCGCACGCTCCAATTTGAGCCGCGCCGCCATTGCAAGGCGGCCGGGTTTAATCTCAGCGCTCGAAAATCGAAACAGGCAGTCGTCACACCTTCCCTGGTCAATGCGGAAGAGAAATCCCCCATGCGTACCCAAACTCCCGTCGCTGAACCATGCCACCTATGCGGCAACGAGACCTCTCTAGCCACCATCGAACCGCATCCAACGCATCCCAAACTAGAATGGCTCACATTTCATTGTGAGCACTGCGGGTCGGTCAGAAGCGCTTCCCGGCCAATGGAAGAAGTAAACCGCGCTGCTTAAGTGGATGCCGCACGTTTAAGACCCGGAGATGCGAACCTGTGTGGGGCGTCGGCTTCGGTCGGCGCCCTTTTCTGTCGGAGTGTGTATTCCAGGGCACACACCCGACTCGAGCGTCTGATAAGGTGCAGCCTTCAAGGGAATCCGAGAGGGCACCACATGCGAAACCCTGAACTCGATTTCACTAGGCTGCTCGGCTTCCAGA
>JBBQXL010000010.1:0-50810 GCA_038209695.1 Hyphomicrobiales bacterium | reverse complement strand
GCCGCACTGGAAGCGCTCAGAGGGCGGCTCACCGTGCGCCAGCCGGAAGGAAGCTGAGCCGCGGCCATGGATGCGCAGCGCCTCGACAAATGGCTCTGGTGCGCGAGGCTGGTCAGGACGCGAACGGGAGCGGCGCGGCTGATCGAGGCCGGCAAGGTCCGCATCAATGGTGGCCGCGCGCTGAAACCAAGCCGCCTGGTGCATCCCGGCGACGTGCTGACCGCCGCCCCGCTTGGCAGGCTTACCGTCGTGCGGGTGCTGGGGTCTACCGAGCGGCGCGGACCGGCGAGCGTCGCCCGCGCTCTCTATGAAGACCTGACCCCGGAAGCACCGCTGGCGCCGGAGCGCGGGCTCCGGTTTGGACCCCGTCCAACCAAGCGCAACCGCCGCCGTTTCGACGCGTTGCGCGGCCACGATCTCTGACGTTCCCCTTGCTGAGCTAGATTGGAGCGCTTACGCCGCCGAGGTGAGACGGCGGAGCGGACCCGCTTGGGGCTCGATCCGCCCGGCGCGAAGCAATTCCGTGGCTTTGAGCGCCGTCACTGGCCGGCTGAAAAAATAGCCCTGCGCCTGCTCGCAGCCGGCGCCCATCAGGAAGCGCGCTTGCGCTTCGGTCTCGACCCCTTCGGCAATGACCTCAAGGCCAAGCTCGTTGGCCAACCGGATGGCGGCCCTGACCACGGCGGCATTGCGATAATCGACCGTGACACGGAACACGAATTCCTGCGCCAGCTTCAGCCGGTTGACTGGATATTGGGTCAGATATTTGAGCGACGAGTAGCCGGTGCCGAAATCGTCGATCGAGATCTTAATCCCCAATTGACGCAGGTTCTCAAGCGCGTTGGCGTGTCTCTGGGTCGCTTCCATCAGCACCGATTCGGTCAGCTCCAGCTCGAGCCGAGAGGGGTCGACGTCCCATCGCGCCAGGCTCGCCTCGATCTCGCGCTCGAGTTCGGAGGCGCCCTTGAACTGGACGCCCGACACATTGACCGACAGCACCTGCGGCGCGACGCCCTCGGCACGCCAGAGCTTGAGCTGACGGCACGCCTGATCGAACACCCAATGACCGATCGGTAGGATGATCCCGGTGCGCTCCGCGATCGGAATGAACGAGGCGGGCGCGAGTAGGCCGCGGGTCTTGTGGTTCCACCTGATCAGCGCTTCGAGCCCGACGATACGCCCGGTGGCGAGCTCGACCTGCGGCTGGTAGTGGAGTTCAAGCTCGCCCTGATCCAACGCGACTCTCAGCTCTTCGGCCACGCGCACCCGCTCGTGCACCTCGAGGTCGAGGTCCTGGCTGTGGAAGCGGTAGCCGTCGCCGCCGTTGTCCTTGGCGCCGTATAGGGCGAGATCGGCCTGCATCATCATGGCCTCGGGACCGGCGATCTCGGGCGAGAACACGGCAATGCCGATGCTCGAGGCGATGCGGAGCTTGTGGCCCTTGATGCTGAAGGGCGCGCCGAGCACCCTGCCGATCCTGGCCGCCAGATCGCCGGCCGTCTCCGGATCGGTGACCTCGGGGACCAGGATGGCGAATTCATCACCGCCGAACCGCGCGACCAAATCCCCCGGCCGCACGGCGCTCTCCAGCCGGCTCACCACATCCTTCAGCAGCAGGTCGCCCATGGCGTGCCCAAGCGTGTCGTTCACGTCCTTGAAGTCGTCGATATCGAGATAGAGCACGGCGAAGGGCGGCGCACCGCGCAAGCTCGCCGCAAAGGCCATAGTGAGCCGCTTGAGGAACGCGCGGCGATTGGCGAGGCTGGTCAGCAAATCGGTCTGCGCCAGTTCCAGAACCCGCTTATTGGCCGCCTCGAGGCGAAGGGCATGGCGGATCGAGTCCCACAAATAGGCGAGCAACGCGCCGAACACGAGGATGACAGTCGCAAAGGCGAACCAAGCCCGGTAGTAGCTGTTCAGCCCCGCTCCCGCCGGCACGATAACCAAGTTCCATCTTGCATCGCCGGCTTTCAGCGGCCCGCTCCACGACGGAAGCTCGGCAAGCGCTTTTTGCGGCTTGTCCGTGAGCGGCTGTGCCCGGCTCGCCGCACCGCGCAGATAGACCGGCATGGCATCCGGCCCAGCTTGGGCCGGGTAAAGATAAAGGTCGACGTTTTGCGGCAGCGTCACGCGATCGAGGATGGCATCGAACACCGCTGTTGTCTGGAATACGCCGACGAGCACGCCGAGTGTATTGCTGCGTCGTTCGTCCAAGCTGTTTAGATCGACGCCGTGGCGATAGACCGGAATCAGAGCGAGAAAGCCCGAGCGCTGGCCGCCGATTGGATTGCGGAGCTGTATGCCCTGGGCGGTCGCCATGTAATTGCCTTCGCGGGCGCGACGGATCGCCTCTCTGCGGATGGGTTCGGAGTCGAGGTCCGTGCCCAAGGTGGCCGCCCGCGCAGACGAAACAGTCGAATAGGTAATGGGGAAATACTCATCGCGATCGGGCGATACCGCCATCGGGTTGGTGAGCGACCAAGTCCTGATCGAAAAATCCGGGTGACCCCGTTCCCTCGCATGTCGCTCAAATTCGGCTCGCTCATTGCGGGTAATGCGCGGCGCCCAAACGAGGCGCATGGCCTCGTCGTACCCGACCAGAATGTGGCTGGTGAACATGTCGAATTCGTCCGGATCGACCTCGACGGAAGCGTCGTAAAAGGCGCGCACGGCAAGGATCTTGGCGAGATACTGATCGAGACCGTTTTGCAGGACGGTCGCGTAATTTCCCGCCACGTTGGTGAACTTGGTCTTGGCAAGCCGGTCTTCCCACGCCGAGACCGCGAACCAGGCTGAGACCGCGACGGCAACGCCAACGCAGGCAGCGCCGAGGAGCGGCCAAAGTTGTCTGATGGGCGGCCACCTTCTCTTGACAGGCGTTGGCTCCGTCATACGGGCATAAGGCTCCATGGGGACCAAGAACGGCCACCTGCGGCGTTCGTGCCGAAACGATGGGGGACGGCCAGGAAGACGCCTTTCCTCCACCCCCGCGAATGCCATAAATTGATTGACGCAGGATTAGTGAATGCCAGCAAATCCAACCCAAGAGGCGGAGAAAAAAGGGCTTTTCCTGACAGCCAATCCCGGCGCCCGAACCGCAAGCGGGTCGCCTTGTGCTGCTGGCGCGATTGTTATAGGCAAGCGCTTCCTCGGGCGACTGTGGTGGCCCTTAGGGGCTAGAATGCGGGCCGGACTAGGCCCCGAAAGCGTGTGGGACCGATGACTTACGTCGTCACCGAAGTGTGCATCAAGTGCAAGTACATGGATTGCGTCGAGGTCTGCCCCGTGGACTGCTTCTACGAGGGCGCCAATATGCTGGTCATTCACCCTGACGAGTGCATCGATTGCGGGGTGTGCGAGCCGGAATGCCCGGTCGATGCCATCAAGCCCGACACCGAGCCGGAGCTCGATCGCTGGCTGGAGATCAACCGGCAATATTCGGAAACCTGGCCGAATATCACGATCAAAAGGCCGGCACCGCCGGATGCCGATGCTTTCGTGTCCGAACCCGACAAATTCACCAAATACTTCACCCCCGACCCGGGTGAAGGCGACTAGCGAGTTCAAAGGGTTAAGCGTTAACCCTATGGTCAAAATGCCGCAAGTTGCGGTGCAAAAAAGGCGGCGCTGCGCTCCGGGATGACTTTCAGATTCACTAAAATTGTGTTATAGTCATGTCGGAATGGCGCGGACTGTAGGCGCAGCAAGCACCCGAGAGGCGTCCCTATTTGGGCGCACTTTTTTTCTGATTTGAGGGAGGTGGCGCGATCAGGCTTCTGATCGGCGGCTCATCTTGTGCCCACGGCTCCGTCAGGCATGGCGGAGGTCAGTAAGCGAACCTGGCAAAACGTGGGCAGGCTCATGTCACAAGGCATTGGCGCTCGCAAGGCACTTTGAGAGAGTGAGACGAGAGTATGGCTGACAAGAAGAAACCACAGCAAAGACACGGCTTTCGTACCGGCGAGTATATCGTCTATCCGGCCCATGGCGTCGGCCGGATCGTGAGTATCGACGAGCAGGAGATTGCCGGCGCGAAGCTGGAGCTGTTCGTCATCAACTTCGAGAAGGACAAGATGACGCTCCGCGTCCCGACCGCCAAGCTGGCGAGCGTCGGCATGCGCAAGCTCGCCGAAGAGAAGACCGTGAAGAAGGCGCTTGGCACGCTCAAGGGCAAGGCGCGCGTGAAGCGCACCATGTGGTCCCGACGCGCCCAGGAATACGAGGCGAAAATCAATTCCGGCGATCTCGTCTCCATCGCCGAAGTGGTGCGCGACCTCTACCGCTCCGAAGCGCAGCCCGAGCAGTCCTATTCCGAGCGCCAGCTCTACGAGGCCGCGCTCGATCGCATGGGTCGGGAAATCGCCGCCGTCGAGCGGCTGGACGAGGCCAGCGCCATCGCCAAGATCGACGATGTGCTCGCCAAGACGGCCCGCCACGCCAAACTTGCGGCCGAGACCGAGGCGCGGACTCGCGCGGCTTAAGCGCAGTCATTAGCCTAAGAGCCCTCAATTTCACTGTCGGGCAGCCTCGCGCTGCTCGACAGCCTGGCTCTACCGGCAGCCGATCTGGCCCATCAAGACCTTTAGCTCGAGCGCTTCGGTGTGAGCCTCGATCTCGACGCACAGCGCCAACGACTTGCGCAGCCCTTGGCAGGCGGCGTCGGTCTCTCCCCGGGCATGGGCGAGCACCGCTAGATTCCGCATCTGCATGGCAATGGCGCGGCCCTCGCCAGCGTCGCGCGCCGCATCCAAAGCGACGTTGAACTCCGCCTCGGCGTCGTCGAACCGGCCGCTGTCAAGATAAACGGCGCCGAGATTGCCGGCCGCCTTAGCGACGCCTGCGGCATCGTTCACGCTCAAAAACAGATCGACGGCGTCGCGGTAGCACGTCTCGGCCCGGTCGGGCCGCTTGAGCGCCCGATGCACATTGGCGAGGTTGAACACCGCCTGGGCGGCGAGTTCGGGAAATTCGAGCTCGTGGTACAGGCGCAGACTGTCGCTGAAATGCGATTCGGCCTCGGCGAAGCGGGCCTTCTCGAACAAGATCGCGCCGAGATTGAGGTTGGCCCGCGCAACCCCGTCTTTGTGCTGCAAGCGTCCCTCCAATTGCAACGCCTGGCGGACCATCTCCTCGGCGCGGTCGAGATCCTGGGTCTCGCGGTAGAGCAAGCCGAGATTGCCGGCGGCGACGGAGGCGATGCCGATCTCGCCGAGCCCGTCGGCGAGGGTGAAGCTCTTGAGGAGCATCTGCTCGGCTTCGCCCAACTGTCCCAGGCTTTGCAGCAGCAGGCCGAGATCGGCGTAAAGCTGGGCCAGGCCAAGCTCGTAGTTATTGTCTTTGCACAGGGCGGCGGCCTTATTGTAGTTGGCCAGCGCGCCGTCGAGCTCGCCCGCTTTCATCTGGGCGCTGGCCAGCGCCATCAGCGCGTCGACCAGGGCCTTGGGCTCGTCATGCTCGGTGAAGATTTGCGTGGCCGCATCGAATTTGGCGATCGCGTCCTTGAGGCGCCCGCGCCTGAGATGGAGCACGCCGGCGAACATATCGAGGCGACCGGCGACGATTTCGCGGCCGTTTTCTCCGGCGCCGCCGCGCGCTTGCTCGATCAGGGCCTCGACGCTGGCAATATCGCCCAGCCGGAACTGGACGAGGGCGACGGCGAGCAGATTTTCCGCATTGGCGGGATCGAGTTCGAGCGCCTGTTGAAACAGGCCAAGCGCCTGCTCGGTATCGTGCGGCAAGGTTAGCGTGCCCTGATGACGCAGCAGGGTGGCGGCTTGGCGCGACGCGTGCTCGGCCTCTTCCAGCTTGCGGCGGGCCATATCGGCGAACATCGCGGTGGCGGGGCCGCTATTGGCCGCTTTCAGCTGCCTGATGGCGCGGCGGCTCGGGCGGGTGTCCTCGCTGTCGAGCGCCAGCACAGCTTCGGCGACCAGAGTGGCAATGCTGTTGCCCTCTTTGAGCGAGAAGCGGTCGCCGTTCTGCTGCGAACGGGCCATCATCTCCCCGGCAACAAGGGAGGCGAGCTGGTCGGCGACCGCGCGGCTTCGTTCTTCCTGCCGGCGCAGCGCCCGCCGCCGGACAAAGGCCAACAGGACCAGAGCAACAATCAGGACCCCGGCCACCGCCGAGACAGTCTGGACCATGGTCCAGTCGAGCGGAAAGACGCGGGAGAAGGACTCCATGGCGCTGGTTGGACACTCCCCGTTGGCCGGCCTCAGCACGCACGACGACTATGACATCCCTCCGGCTATAGAGCGATAGCCGGTCCCGGTTGCGGCGGCGGCGCTCTCTCACGGGGGCTCGCCGGCAGAAGCTCGATCTGCTCCGGATGGCTCGCTTCGATCATGGGGCCGTTGCGCCAGGCGAGGAAGCCCCGCGCGCGCAGCCGCGTGCCGGCAAGGGTCTTGAGGTCGATGCCGGCGGCGGCGAAGGCGCTCACGTCCTTCCGCTCGACGCTGATGGTGAAGTCGCTGCGCCAGTCCGGCGCGAAATTCAGATAGACCCGGCCGCCGCCCTCGCCCACCGACGCGACCGTACCCTCGACCAGCTGATAGGAAGGGATCAGGCGCCCCAGCCGCTTCACGTCGTGCGCATGCTCGATGCGATAGGCATAGGACGCCCACAGCCCAAGCCGCCTGGCCCGCGCCTCGCGTTCGCGCGCCAACAGCTCGCCGACGCAGGCCCGATTGTCGGGGAAGGAATAGACCCGGGCCAAGCCTTGGGCGAGTAGTGCGTCCTGGAGCCAGAGCCGGTCCGCGCCCCCGACCACGAACACCTGGGCGAGGACATAGCCATGCCGGTCGGTGCGTGCGCCGCCAAATCTGCGTTCGACCGCTTTGCCCGTGGCGAGGGCGGACAGCGCCTGCTTGGCCTCATCGACCAGGGGCCAAGGATCGTCGCCCCGCCAGCCCAATGGCGGCATCGGGGCCTTGGCGCCGATCAGCCGCACGGTCCTGCCATCGCTGAGCTTGAGCGTCTCGCCATCGAGCACGGAAGCGACCGTGCCGGTTTCGGGCGGCGACAGATCGCAGGCCTGGGCCACCGGGCACAGGCTAACGAGCCAAGCCGCGCCGGCACAGGCAACGATGTCGCTGGCCCCCCTGACCATGGTTGCATCTTAAAGATGTAAGGCGGCGACTCACAAGCGCCCGAATGGGATCAAACCAGCAAGAGATTCCCGGCGATAACGATCAGGCACAGCGTCACCTGCCAGAAGAACGGCTTGGCCCGCAGCGATCCGGCCGTGGTCTTGAGCTCGTGCAGGATCAGATAGCCGCCCATGCCCCGCCGGAACCAGCCGGTGGCCTCGCCCTGTTGGTCGAGATGCTTCGGCACGCGCTTCCAGCCGGCGAACAGATTGCCGATCAGGCCGAGCATGGAGCGGAAATCGACCGCCATCAGCCCGGTCCGGTCCTGGAAGATGACATCCTCGCCGGCGATAAAGCCGGGATTCACCCTGCCGATGGCCTTGCCGTCGAGACGCACCGGCCGGCCGCGGACCGGCGAGGCGCCGGGATCGCCCATCAGCGCCATGACGCTGGCCGGTTGCGCCGTGCGGAAGGGATAGCGCAAGGGAAGCGTCACCAGCACGCCAATGGCAATGGCGGCAGGAACCAACTGCCAGGCGCCACCGAGGCCGATCAGCAACCCAAACAGCAGCGGGGCGGCGAGCAGGAGCAGCTCGCCGAGGAACTGGAGCCAGAGCTTGCCGCGGCTGAGCCGCACCCGCGCGGCAGCGGCCTCGATGTCGTAATCGGCGAAGCCCTGGCCCTTGGCTCGCGCGATCTGGCCGAGATGGGCGACGCGGCGCCCGGTCAAGGGGTGGGTGGAGTTGAGCTGAACCAGAGCGGCCCAGGGATTGTAGGTGTCGAACAGCATGGCCTCGGCGGCGGCGCCCGCGTGCTTCGCGGTGCTTTCGGCCAGCAAGCCGGTATAGCGCGCGTTCTTGACATCGATCACGCCGAGATGGCGGGTGGAGCGCAATAGGCTTTGTGTCGCCTCGGTGTCCTCGATGGCGACGATGCCATAGGCGATCTTGATCAGCGCACTGGCGAGGTGGCGCGGCTCGACGCGGCCCGCGGAGAAGGCGTCGGCCAGATATTCGCGGGTGCGGCTGAGGTAAAGTAGGAGATAGATGCCGATATAATAGCCGATGAGCGCGACCAGGCCGATCACGGCCAGCTTGTTGCCGTCCTTGCTCGAGCTTGGCCGCTGCGACCGGCCGAGCACGGCGTAAATCTGATAGAGAATCTGCACCAGCATCCCGGCCATGGTCATCAGAATGAAATCGCGATTGACGATGTGGCCGAGCTCGTGGGCGACCACGGCGCGCTGCTCGTCCTCGCTCAGGAACTCGAAAATGCCTTGGATGACCACGATGCGCGCATTGGAGCGCAACAGACCGTAGGTGAAGGCGGTCGGGTTGCGGTCGGGGATGAAGCCGATCCGCGGCCCCTTGAAGCGATACTCGTCCGCCACCTCATGGACGAGCTGGTGCACGCCGGGACAGCGCTCCTTCACCGCGGCGTCGTCGAGGAACTCGAGCTTGTTGAGCCAGCGCAGAGTGAGGTCGGACAGCCACGGGCTGATCAGCCAGATCAGCAGATTGATGACCACGGTCAGGGCGATGGCGACGCCGAGATTGACCTCGCCGGCGGCGACCATGGCGGCGAGCACCAGGCCGATCACCATGCCGACCAGGATGCCGAACGTGATCAGCGAGGCAAAGACGAGACGGGCCACGGCGCTCCTCCCAAAGACCAAAAGCGGCAGAGATTAGCGTTAGCGCGGCGGCGGCGCCGCTAGATTCGCGCGGTCATAAAGTCCCGGCGCGGACGAATTGGGCGAGCTTGGCGCCGGAGGCGTCGAACAGGGTCAGCGTGGTGTCGTCCTGCTCGAAGCTGGCCGCCGCCTGGAGCGTGGCGAACAAGGCGGTTTCCGCCCGCAGCAGGCCCGGGCAGCCCTTCCGCGTCGAGGCCAGCGGGCCGATCTTGATGCGGTTGCCGGCGACGGTGTAGCCGCCGAAGAAGCGGTTGCAGCCGCCGGTGCCGGTGATCTTGCCGTCGGGGCGGAACGCGACCTGCATGGCGATGCCGGCCGGGAGATCCAACGCGCTGAGGAAGCTCGGGCGCCATTCGCTGCCGGCGAGATCGGTGCCGATGGTCAGTCCCGTTGTGCCGACCGCCAACACCAAGCCAATCAGCGACATGTCATCCTCGTTGCGGCGGCCGGGAGGGCCTTGATCCCGGGAGCTTATCGGGGGGCGGATCGGCCTCCACATTAATTCTTTGCAACACCGAAGACTCCGATCATCCTCGGCACCGAGAGGGAGTTGGCCATGACCGTCACCACGTTCACACCGCTTGCTTCGACCATCGGCGGCATGCTGATCGGCCTCGCCGCCGTGATGATGCTGGCGCTCAACGGGCGCATCGCCGGCATCAGCGGCATTATCGGCCGGTTGCTGCCGCCTTACGCGGACGGCGATTCGTCCGGCGCGGCGGCGTTCGTCATCGGGCTGGTGCTTGCGCCCCTGGTCTATGAAGCGGCGGCGGGCGCGCCCTTCGCCCAGACCGTTTCCGGCAATGTGGTGCTGATGGCGGCGGCGGGGCTGCTGGTCGGTTTCGGCACGGGCGTCGGCGGCGGCTGCACCAGCGGACACGGCGTGTGCGGGATGGCGCGGCTGTCACCGCGCTCAATCATTGCTACGGCGACCTTCATGGCGACCGGCTTCTTGACCGTGTTCGTGATGCGCCACGTGATCGGAGGGTGAGATGAGGAGCGCAGCCAATTTCCTTGCCGGCCTGATGTTCGGCCTCGGCCTGCTGATCTCGGGCATGGCCAACCCCGCCAAAGTGCAGAACTTCTTGGACCTGGCCGGCAGCTTCGATCCGAGCTTGATTTTGGTGATGGCGGGCGCGGTGGCGGTGACGTTTATCGGCTACCGGCTGGTGCTGCGGCGGCCAAGGCCCGTGCTGGCCGAGCGGTTCTATCTGCCGACGGCGACGGACATCGATGTCAAGCTGGTCGCCGGCGCCGCTCTGTTCGGCATCGGCTGGGGCCTGTCGGGATTTTGCCCAGGCCCGGCGGTGACCTCGCTGGCGCTGCTGGCCAAGGGGACGCTGGTGTTCGTGCCGGCCATGATCGCGGGCCTGGTGCTGGCGCGCTTGGCCGGCCGGCCGAGCGCGGCGCAGGCGCTGGCGCCGTCGGACTAGCCCCGATTACAACCGGGGGAGGCGCGGGATGAAACAGCAGCGCTTAAGCAAAAGAGCCTATATAAAGCCGGAAGGAAGCCGAGGCTTCAGGACCCCGTAGCTCAGCTGGATAGAGCACCAGATTCCTAATCTGGGGGTCGCGCGTTCGAATCGCGCCGGGGTCACCAATAAAATCAACGAGTTAAGCTCAGAGCATCTGCCAGCAATTCCTCGTCAGGCAATGTATCAGGCAAGGTAAGCCCGGTTATTGGCTCGCAGGGGCCTAGGCCGCGAATGGAGGCTCTCTAATGAACAAACTCAGCTTTGTAAGTGTCACACTGATAGCCGTAACTATCTTCGTCGGTGTCGGTCACGCCGGTGAGCGCGCGGACGCTCTCAATCTTCCCCCTTGTTCAAAACAGTTTGTTCGCGCTTGGGATGCTTTCAATCTCGCGCTGTCACGCGCCGACCCGAGCTCCAAAACACAACCGGAAATGCCGCAGCTACCCAAAAAGCCGTGTCGGTTGGTTAGCTCGAATTTTCACAGTTACATCTGCAGCGAAGCGGAGGGAGGGTGCGGCCAATAGGGCCTCGGCTCGCGAGCCGCTTAATAGCTGCCACGTCCACGTCGAGCTTTTCGCGGCACGTTGCTTCCAGACAGGAGCTGCTCGACGGCGTCAGGCAGGAGCGGCCTGATATAGTGGCTATAATGGTTGTGAACCATTCGCTTCGGGTCAGGCGTGTAGCACTTATCGAGAAGCGGAAAGCCGCCGCCGTTGGATTCCGCGATGATCGTGTTGCCGTCGGGGAGCCTAATCACCCAGGCCCCCCACTGGACGCCTTCTTTCTCGAAATACATCTTCGCACCATTCGCTTCGCAGGCCGCGATGAGGTCTTTATAAGCTTCAGGCATCTGCTTACCCTCGCATCAGACTGTGAACTCAGGTTAGGCACTCTTCACAGAAGCGATGAGGCAACCCCAGGCGAGGCTGTAATGCCGACGAGGCGATAATGTCTGTCCTTACCCCTGCCGGTAATGATGAGCTTGCGGCGCCAATCCTTTGCGATCAGTCGGGGCATCCAGGCTGAGCTGTATCCGGTTAGCCGTTCCATCTCCTCTCGCCCGACGCCTTCCGGTCGATCCATCAGGCTTGCTAGCACCTTGGTCTTGCCGCGAAATCGTGGACTGTAGTCTTCAATGATCTCTGCCATTTCGACCGCTATCTATTGTGTTTCAGCCATTTTCAATTGTGCCCTAACCAGCTATCTGGCTAATGTGCGCGAGGACGCGTCAACATTCAAGTACCCTATTTTGAAGTTGTGAGAGGTGCGGGGCGGCGTCGCGTGGGATGGGGGACAGGAGTTCGAATCTCTTCGGGCGCGCTATATTTACCAAGGGTTTTGAGGGAAATTCCGCCAAAGCAAAATCCCGTCACGCAATGTGAGCCGGGTTCTTGGCTTGGCAGGCAATTTTGGCTTAGCGCCGCGTAAAGCCGAGCCGCTCAAGCGGCTGAGCTCTGTCCACACCACGGAACGGGCGTTGGGTCTGGCGTGGGGGTTGGTAGGCCCTAGGGCACTTCGCCAGTGCTCGAACATCCTCACATATCTCCGAGGCTAGCACCGCATTGCGGACATTATGATATTCTGGACCCGCTCAACCGATGAGATCATAATATGTCCGCCGTAAACAACTTTCAGCGCAAAGGCGCGATTAGCAACACGCATGCAGGCCGCGAATTCGAAGAAGCGGCCCGTCTCTTTTTTGAGCGGACGGACATCTCTTTGCAGCCGGGTTTCAGCGTGCCGATTGGCGGTCGCGTAACGAAGCCTCACAAATTCGACCTAGGTAGCGAACGACCGCCGATCCTAGTCGAGTGCAAATCTTTCACCTGGACCGAAGGCGGCAACTCACCGAGCGCAAAAATTCGGGCGATGAACGAGGTGATGTTGCATTTCAGCGTCGCCCCGCCTCATTACCGCAAAATCCTATTCATCCTGCGCCACATGCGCAAAGAGACTAGCCTCGGGACTCACTACATCAAAACCCAAGGCCATTTGATTCCCGAGGGCGTCGAGATTTGGGAGTTAGATTTCGATTCAAAGCTAGGAAATCGTATCTTTTAGCAATGGCTGTGGACTGTCTCAACCGGAGGTATCAGTGCCGACGACAGAGGATTTTCGATCCGAGCTCGGGGCGCAGATCGACCGAGCGATAAAGCAGGGTCGCCCGCACATAGAAATCAACGCTGGTGAGCTGCACCGGGTCATCGGAGGTTACCCACCGAAGTCTGGCGAAAGCCACAGTATGCCTTCTTGCTGCAACGCAATGAGAGACCAATTGAAGCGTGGAAATGCAGAGGTTGTCCACGAGACGGAAAGCGGCCAAGCCCCAGCGCTCACCATACGGTACTACCTTCCACGATAGGGCATTAGCGCCGTTCCTGCGCGCTGCCGGTGCCGGTTTCGGTTTGGGCATGTGCGAGGAAGCGGCTCTACTAGATGTCAGCAAACTAGATAGTACGCTTGCCGGTTGTCTCATAGTTGGCTCCCGTCATGTCCGATGGAGGAAGGCATCATCGAGTAGACGAAGCAACTTCCATTTATGGACCGGCTCGTAAACGAGCTGTCTGCCAGCGCCTTCTCCGACAATCAGGATCGGAAGATTGAGCTCCTCGATCGTGCAGTACGCCCCCCTAGCGGGTCGGCATCGGCTTGTCGCCGCGATAGTCGTAGAAGCCGCGCTTGGTCTTGCGGCCGAGCCAGCCGGCTTCGACATATTTCACCAGCAGCGGACAGGGCCGGTACTTGGAATCGGCGAGGCCCTCATACAGCACCTGCATGATCGACAGGCAGGTATCGAGGCCGATGAAATCGGCGAGCTGGAGCGGCCCCATCGGATGGTGCGCGCCGAGCCGCATGGCGGTGTCGATGGCGTCGACCGATCCCACGCCTTCATACAGCGTGTAGACCGCCTCGTTGATCATCGGCAGCAGGATGCGATTGACCATGAAGGCCGGAAAGTCTTCCGACACGGCGACCGTCTTGCCGAGCGTCTCGACGAACTCCCGGGTGCGGCCGAAGGTGGCGTCCTCAGTGGCGATGCCGCGGATCATCTCGACCAGTTCCATCACCGGCGCGGGATTCATGAAATGAAGGCCGATGAAGTGCTCGGGCCGATCGGTCGAAGCGGCCAGCCGGGTGATCGAGATCGACGAGGTGTTGGTGGCGACGATGGCGTCGGGCTTGATGAACGGACACAGGGCCACGAAGATCTTGCGCTTGACCGTCTCGTCCTCGGTGGCGGCCTCGATTACCAGATCGGCGTCGCCGAAGCCGGCCATGGTCTCGGCAAAAGTGATGCGGTTGAGCGCGGTCTGCTTCTCGTCCTCGCTGATCTTGCCGGAGGCGACCTGGCGGGTGAGGTTCTTGTCGATGGTGGCGATGGCCGCGTCGACCCGCTCCTTAGCGATGTCATGGATCACCACGTCGTAGCCGGACAGGGCGACGACATGGGCGATGCCGCTGCCCATCTGGCCTGCGCCGATGATGCCGATCTTGGAGATAGGGCCCATGCGATGCTCTCCCTGCGCGGCTGCTTCGGGGCGGAGCCCAGTTCCTTGAACTATGTCGTCCATGGTCATTCCTCTAAACCCGCATACGCTAATAGCCTGCCTTTTTGAGCTCGGCGTCGAGCTCGGGCAGGACGGTGAACAGGTCGCCGACGAGGCCATAGTCCGCGACCTGGAAGATGGGGGCGTCGGCGTCCTTGTTGATGGCGACGATCACCTTGGAATCCTTCATGCCGGCCAGGTGCTGGATGGCGCCTGAGATGCCGATGGCGATATAGAGCTCGGGCGCCACCACCTTGCCGGTCTGCCCGACCTGGTGATCGTTGGGCATGTAGCCGGCATCGACGGCGGCGCGTGAGGCGCCCACCGCCGCGCCGAGGCGGTCGGCCAGCGGCTCGATCAGGGTCTTGAAATTGTCGCCCGACTGCATGCCGCGGCCGCCGGAGATGACGATGCGGGCCGCGGTCAGCTCGGGCCGCTCGCTCACGCTGATCTCCGAGCCCTCGAAGCTGGATAGCGAAACCGGCGCGGTGGCCTTGACCTCCTCGATCGGGGCCGAGCCGCCCTCCCCGGCACTGGCGAAGGCGGTGGTGCGCACGGTGGCGACGACGGTCTGGTCCGATGTCTCGACCGTCGCCAGCGCGTTGCCGGCATAGATCGGGCGCACGAAAATGGTCGGCGACTTGACCTCGATGATGTCGGAGATCTGGGCCACGTCGAGCATGGCGGCGACCCGCGGCAGCACGTTCTTGCCCATGGTGGTGGCCGGCGCGAGCAGCACGGTGTAATTCGCCATCAGCGGCAACACCGCCGCGGCCGTCTCTTCGGCGAGGCGCTGTGACAGATGGGGGCCTTCGGCGAGGAGGACCTTGCGGACGCCGTCGAGCTTGGCGGCTTGCTCGGCGACGGCCCGGCAATCCTGGCCGATCACGAGAATATCGATGTCGCCGCCGAACCCGGCGGCGGCGGTGAGCGCCTTGGCGGTCGCCGGCGCGAGGGCCTTGTTGTCATGCTCTGCCAGCAGCAGGACGGCCATCTACAGAACTCCCGCCTCGTTTTTCAATTTGTCGACCAGCACGGCGACGTTATCCACCTTGATGCCCGCCTCGCGGGTCTTGGGCTCGGCGACCGACAGCACCTTGAGACGCGGCGCGATATCGACGCCGAGTTCCTCCGGCGTGGTTTCGTCGATCTGCTTCTTCTTGGCCTTCATGATGTTGGGCAGCGAGGCGTAGCGCGGCTCGTTGAGCCGGAGATCGGTGGTGACCACGGCGGGCTTGTTGATGGTGATGGTCTCCAACCCGCCATCGACCTCGCGCACCACTTTGAACTTGGTGCCGTTGAGCTCGATCTTGGAGGCGAAGGTGCCTTGCGGCCAGCCGAGCAGGCCGGCGAGCATCTGGCCCGCCTGATTGCAATCGTCGTCGATTGCCTGCTTGCCCATGATGATGAGATCAGGCTTCTCGTTCTCGGCCACGCGCTTCAGCAGCTTGGCCACGGCGAGTGGCTCGACGGTCTGGTCGGTCTTGACCAGGATGGCGCGGTCGGCCCCCATGGCGAGAGCGGTGCGCAGGATATCTTGGGATTTGGCGCTGCCGATCGACACGGCGACGACCTCGGTCGCCTCGCCCCGCTCTTTGATGCGGACGGCTTCCTCGACGGCAATTTCGTCGAACGGGTTCATCGACATCTTCACGTTGGCGAGGTCGACCCCGCTCCCGTCCGACTTGACGCGGACCTTGACGTTGAAATCGACGACCCGCTTCACGGGAACGAGAATTTTCATGCGGCCTGTGTTCCCCGCACGCTCATGGCCGGCCCCCCTAAGCCCAGCCATCTCGCACTTGCGAAATGGCGGCGACCGTACTGCTGGACCCGGCCTAAGTCAATGGTTTCTGGGCATTTGGAGAGGGCTTTTAGGCCCCGCCTCGGGTCCGGTCGAACAGGACTACACCGCGCCGCCGCATGAACAGAATCAGGGTCGCCCCGGCCAAAAGTCCGCCGATATGGGCCCACCAGGCCACGCTTTCCTCGCTCTCGAACAGGAGATTGCCGAACTGCGCTGCAATCCAGATGCCGAGCGCCCAGGCCGCCGTGATCCTGATCGGAATGCGCCACAGCGCCAGCACCCAGACCTTCACGTTGGGGTGCAGGATGATATAGGCGGCGATGACGCCAGCCACCGCTCCGGAGGCCCCGATCAGCGGCAATTCGGAGGTCGGGTTCATCCAGGAGTGCAGCACGGCGGCGAAGATCCCGCACATCAGATAGAACATCACGAAGCGCATGTGCCCCATGGCGTCCTCGATATTGTCGCCGAACACCCACAGGAACAGCATGTTGCCGATCAGGTGGACCCAGCCGCCATGCAGGAACATGTAGCTGATCAGGGTGAAGCGCTCCGGCATGAACGCGCCCGTCGCGAACATGGTGCCCTGCTCGGGACCGCCGGTCATCAGCTTGGCCGGGATGACGGCGAACGCGGCGGTGTTTTCCGCATCGAGCGGAACGATCCAGCCGGTCTCGAAGATCGCGAAGATAGCGATGTTGAGGGCGATCAGCGCCACCGTCACATATTGAAAGTGGATGCGCTTCAGGGGGTTGGTGTCATGGAGGGGTATGAACACGGATACACCGTTCCCGCCTCAGCGGTTCTTGCCCGGCACCCAGGTGACGTCCAGCCTGCCCTTGTCGTTGGCGGACCGGGCGGCGACGAATAGGAAATCCGACAGCCGGTTGATATAGCGCAGCGCGGCCTCACCTACCGCCTCGCCTTGCCGCGAGGCCAGCGCCACGATCAGGCGTTCCGCGCGGCGCGAGACGGTCCGGGCCAGGTGCAGATAGCTCGCGGCCGGGGTCCCACCCGGCAGCACGAAGGAGCGCAGCGGCTCGAGCTCGCGATTGAGCGCGTCGATCTCCTGCTCCAGCCGCGCCACCTGGGTGTCGGTCACCTGCAAGCGGCCGCGCGCATCCTTGGTCTCGTCGGGGAAGCAGAGATCGGCGCCGAGATCGAACAGATCGTTCTGAATGCGGGCCAGCATGGCGTCGAGCACGGGCGGGCCGTCTCTGGTATGGAGACGCGCCAGGCCGATGGCGGCGTTGATCTCGTCGAGCGTGCCATAGGCCTCCACTCTGAGATCGTATTTGGCGACGCGCCGGCCCGAGCCAAGCGCAGTGGTGCCGTCGTCGCCGGTGCGCGTGTAAATCTTGGAAAGAACGACCATTCCCATCCGCCTCGGCACGATCCCGAACGCTATAGACGTTCCGCACGGGTCATGCCGCCTTTTGTCATAGTTTAGCGCAGCTTGGCCCGGAAGGCGATCAAGGCTTCGTTAGACGCGCACTACTTGCCGGCCAGGTAGATTGCGGCCATCACCAGGCAAAGCGCGAGGAACTGCAGCACCACGCGCCAGCGCATCAACATCTGGCTGGTGTTGGGGCTGCCGCCGCGCAGCATGTTCCACAGGCCCAGCACCAGCACGATGGCGACCGCGGCCAGGGCGACCGGAATGGCGTAGTTCCTCAATATTTCCATGATTCCTCCGCGGTCGGTTCGACCCCACCCTAGTTGCGCGCGGCGATGGCGTCGAGCGCCCGGGCCGGCAGGATGCGGCGCAGCCAAGCGGCCGCGTAAGTCGGCACGGTAACGTAATAGCGGGGTTTTGGGTTGCGGCTTTCCAGCGCGTGGACGAGCTTCGCTGCGACCGCCTCGGGGCCGAGCTTGAAAGTCTGGCTGCCGCCTTCCTCGAGCCGGGCGATGCGGGTGCGGTAGATGTCGCGGTGCGGCGAGCCCTCGAGGTCGATGTGGCGGCGATAGGCCTCCAGCGCGTGTTCGAGGAAGCGGGTGGCGATCGGGCCCGGCTCGATCAGCGACACTTTGAGCCCGGTGCCGGCCAGCTCGATCCGAAGCGTGTCGGCCAGCGCTTCGATGGCGAATTTCGAGGCGCAGTAGGCGCCGCGATAGGGCGCGGCGACGAGGCCCAGCACCGAGGAGCAGAACACGATGCGCCCAAGGCCTTGCTCGCGCATGGCGGGGATGAGGCGGACGGTCAGATCGTGCCAGCCGAAGACATTGGCCTCGAACTGGGCGCGCAGCACGTGCGGCTTGAGGTCCTCGACCGCGCCAGGCTGGCCGTAGGCGCCGTTGTTGAACAAGGCGGTGAGCTGCCGGTTGGTCGCCCGCAACACCAGCTCGGCGGCGGCGGCAATGGAGTCCGGTTCGGCGTAATCGAGATAGAGGCTGTCGAACCCCTCACCTTTCAGCCGAGCGATATCCTCGGGCTTGCGCGCCGTGGCGAACACGCGCCAGCCGCGCGTCTTCATCTCGCGCGCCGACGCCAGCCCGATGCCCGAGGAGCAGCCGGTGATGAGAACGGAGCGCTCGCCCATCAGCTATTGAGGAACAGAATCGCGAAATTGAGCCCGGTCGCGAAGCAGACCCAGAGCAGGAGCGGGATGAGCAGCAGGGCAGCCAAGCGGCTGGTGCGATCGAATACGACGATGGTGATGGTAATGGCGATGAGGAAAACCATGATTACGCCAAGCCCAAGCACGGGGCTGTGCAGCCCAAAGAAGGCGACCGACCACAATACGCCGACGACGAGTTGGATGAAGAACCAGATGATCGCCAGCCTGTGGTCTGAGTCCTTGCCGGGGGTGTGCCAGACGAACCATGCGGAGAGAGCGCTCAGCCCATAAAGGATGGTCCAGGCGACGGGGAAGGCGCCGTTCGGCGGGGTGAAGCCGGGCTTCGCCAGCGTCGCGTACCATTCGAGATTGGGCGTGGTCAGCGCGCCGCCGATCACCAAAGCCAATAGACAGCCCAGGGCCGCAAGGATCGGAACGACATAGGTCGGCATGTTTTTTACCGAGGAACTCACGGCGTGGTCTCCAGTCCCCTAGCCCGTCGGCGGTCGCGAGGGCCCAGCTTCAACTATTCCGGCGTGCTTTCGCCTTCGGGCGGCAGCATCTTCTGCTTGATGCCCTTGAGGCCGGCCATGAAGATATCGCGGATGACTTTGATGGCCTCGTCGTCGCTGGCGCCGTTGGCGTCGAAGTCAGCCTCCCAGAAGATGGTGGTGCGGTCGGGCGATTTCTCGTCGTCCTCCACCCAGAACTTGGCCTGGTAGTTCTTGACCGGCAGCGGACCCTCGACGATCTCGTAGCTATAGCTCATCTCGACATCGTCTTTTTCCACCAGCTTCTCTTTGATGGTTCCGCCATTGTCCTTGAGAGTGAGGGTGCGGAAGGTGGCGCCGCCCTCCTCGCTCTCCTGGCAATCGGCGATCGCCGGATGCCAGTCCTTGATCGAGCAGAACGCGCCGGCGACTTCCCAGATCTTCGGCGGGTGCCCGGGCGCGTTGATGCGCTTCTTGACGTTCAGCGCATAGGCCGAGCTCGTACCCAGCACGAGCAGAGCGATCGAAGCGGCGGCAACTCTCATGAGACGCATGGTTTCCTCCACTCTGTATTGGTTGTTCGACCGCTAGGCCTCGAGCAGGCGGCGGGCGATGACATGGGCCTGTATCTCGGCGGCGCCTTCGAAGATCGACAGGATGCGCGCGTCGCACAATACCCGGCTGACCGGATATTCCAGCGCAAAGCCGTTGCCGCCGTGAATCTGCAGCGCATTGTCGGCGGCGGCCCAGGCCACGCGGGCGGCCAGCAGCTTGGCCATGCCGGCTTCGAGATCGCAACGGCGGCCGGCATCCTTCTCGCGCGCGGCGAAATAGGTGAGCTGGCGGGCGATCAGGATTTCCGCCGCCATCATGGCGAGCTTGTCGGAGACGCGCGGGAATTCGACGATCGGCTTGCCGAACTGCACCCGCTCCATGCCGTAGCGTAAGCCCAGATCGAGCGCCGATTGCGCCACGCCGATGGCCCGCGCCGCGGTCTGGATGCGCGCCGCCTCGAAGGTCTGCATCAGCTGCTTGAAGCCCTGGCCCTCGACGCCGCCGAGCAGATTGGCGGCCGGCACGGCGAAGCCATCGAAGGAGATGTCGAACTCCTTCATGCCGCGATAGCCGAGCACCTCGATCTCGCCGCCGGTCATGCCGTCGGCCGGGAAGGGATTGTCGTCGGTGCCGCGCGGCTTCGGCGCCAGGAACATCGACAACCCGCGATAGCCCTTCTCGTTAGGGTCGGTGCGAGCCAGCACGGTCATCAGGTCGGCGCGGGCGGCGTGGGTGATCCAGGTCTTCTGGCCGGTGATGCGATAGACGTCGCCGTCCTTCACCGCGCGGGCGGTGAGCGAGGCGAGGTCGGAACCGATATTGGGCTCGGTGAACACCGCGGTCGGCAGGATTTCGCCGGAGGCGATCTTGGGCAGCCATTCCTGCTTCTGCTCGTCGGTGCCGCCATTCAGGATCAGCTCCTCGGCGATCTCGGAGCGCGTGCCGAGCGAGCCGACACCGATATAGCCGCGCGACAGCTCCTCGGAGACGACGCACATCGCCTCCTTGCCGAGGCCGAGCCCGCCATACTCCTCCGGCAGCGTGAGCGAGAACACGCCGAGCTCCGCCATCTGGTTGATCAGCGGCAGCGGAATGTACTCGTCCTTGAGGTGCCAGTCCTGGGCATGCGGCACGACCTTCGCTTCCGAGAAGCGGCGCATCTCGTTGCGAATGTCCTCGTAGGTCTCTTCGAGGCCGGGATCGCCGTAGCTCGCGGCGGCCGCGCCTTGCGCGTCTTGGATCAGCGTCACGACCCGCGCGCGCGTCTCGGGCGTCGCGCCCTCGATCAGCGAACGCACCGCCGGGGTGAGAAAAGCCGTCTGGTCCGCCTCTTTGACGCCAAGCTCGTGCAGGCGCACCATCTCGCCCTGGCTCATCATCACGCCGCCGGCAAGTTGGGCGAGAAGCTCGGCCGCGCCGATCCGGGCGAGCAGGTTTTCCATCTCGCCGAACCGGCCCTCGCCCTCGATGCGCCGGGCATAACTGGCAAGCTGGCGCAGCGCCTCGACATAGGTGGCGATCCAGGCCAGGCCGTGGGCGGCGTGCTGCTCACGCTCGAGCGCGGCATTGTCGAGCTTGCCGCCGGAGGACACCTTGGCCGCAACGGCGACGACCGCGCGATCCCGCAATGTGGTGGCGGCCTCGGCGGCAGCCTCAAGCAGGGGAATGAGCTTTGCGGGGCTTAGGCCCCCGCGCTCCGTCAGGGTCTCAGCAGCGGTCAAATCTCGGTCCTCGCGGCGATCTAGGTCAGGTGCGGGCACAACGAAGCGTGACCGGGCGGCAGAGTCAAACCCCAATCGCACGCTCGCAAATACCGGGAAAGGCGCCCCGGTCACCCGGGAACGCTAAGCTCATAACGACAGGGAAGCGCCTACTAGCCGCGGTGCATCTCGCGGCTGGCCTCGAGAACGTCCTCGAACGTCCTAAGGCCCGTGCACGGCGCGCTCACCAGCACCGACATGTTACCGGGGCGGTGCTCGTTCTTCCACATGCGCATATGCGCCTTGGGAATCTGCTCCCAGGGAAACACCTCGCTCATGCAGGGATCGATGTGCCGCTCGATGACGAGCTTGTTGGCCTGGCTCGCTTGCAGCAGATGGGCAAAATGCGAGCCCTGGATGCGTTTCTGATGCATCCACACATAGCGGGCGTCCATGGTGAGGTTGTAGCCGGTGGTGCCAGCGCAGAACACGACCATGCCGCCGCGCTTCACCACGAAGCAGGACACCGGGAAGGTCGCCTCGCCCGGATGCTCGAACACGCTGTCGACATTCACGCCCTTGCCGGTGATGTCCCAGATGGCCTTGCCGAACTTCCGCACTTCTTTGTTCCAGGTGTCATATTCCGGCGTACCGACCGTGGGCATCTGGCCCCAGCAATTGAACTCCTTGCGATTGATCACGCCCCTGGCGCCGAGGGACATGACGTAGTCGCGCTTGTCGTCCTCGGAGACGACGCCGATGGCGTTGGCACCAGCGGTGGCGCAAAGCTGGATCGCCATGGAGCCGAGACCGCCCGAAGCGCCCCACACCAGCACGTTGTGCCCGGGCTTCAGCGTGTGCGGCCGGTGACCGAACAGCATGCGATAGGAGGTGGCGAGGGTGAGGGTGTAGCAGGCGGCCTCTTCCCAGGTGAGGTGCTGCGGCCGCGGCAGCAGCTGGCGATCCTGCACCCGGCAGAATTGCGCAAACGAGCCGTCAGGGGTCTCGTAGCCCCAGATCCGCTGGCTGGGCGAGAACATCGGATCGCCGCCGTTGCATTCCTCGTCGTCGCCGTCATCTTGGTTGCAGTGGATGACGACCTCGTCGCCGACCTTCCAGCGTTTGACCTTGGCGCCGACCGCCCAGACGATGCCGGACGCATCGGAGCCGGCGATATGATAGGGGTTCCTGTGAACGTCGAGGGTCGACATCGGCTGGCCGAGCGAGGCCCACACGCCATTATAGTTGACGCCGGCCGCCATCACCAAAACCAGCACTTCGTGGGAATCGAGCTCCCAGGTCGGCAGCACCTCGACCTGCATGGCCTGGTCGGGGGGGCCGTGGCGGTCTTTGCGGATGGCCCAGGCATACATGTTCTTCGGCACGTGACCGAGCGGGGGGATTTCGCCGATCTCGTACAGATCTTTGACCACGCCCGCGGGCGCGGTTGCTTGGGGCACTGCGGCTAGCGACATTTCATTCATCCGGTTATTCCCCCCCGCCTAACTGTTCGGTGTGTTTTTGCACTGCGGTAATTGTGTTCCATTCATCTCGCGTCTGCAACATGTTTACAGGACGCACACTTAACACGCAAAAGGGCCGCAAAGGCGCCCTTTCACCACCCAAAAATCATCACCTTTCGGCAGAGACCGGCCGGCTCGCCAGGAGCGATAGCAAAAACCAGGCCCCCTGCCCAGGGGTGGAATAGCGCACTCCGGCGCTGTGCATCGGCGGGGGCGAACGGGCCTAAACAGCTTTTCCAACTCGTCGTCAAGCCTAGCGATGGCGAGGGCGGCGCTCGCGCGCGCCCCGTCTCGGTGCTCGCACCGGACAACGTCTCGGAAGGCCTGTCGGAGAGCACTGAAGAGCAACAACCCGGCCCGGACCAATGCGTGTTTTACGCTTTGGCAGGATGGCCTAAATAGTTGACTGACGCCGAGACGCAAAAAGACGCTGGGGGCTGGCCGAGCGAAGATGGGAAATCTAATCGTCGTTGTAAGCCTGGTCGCGATTACCGCCCTCCTCTTCGCGCCGAGGCTCACCGCTTCCCCGACCTGGCGCGCCACCGTTACCCCGCTGGCCTCGATCATCGGCTCGGGCTTCCTCATCTCCTTCCCGCTGCTCGTGCACGCGCTGGGCTCCTATGCCGTGGTCGGCATGGCCTTCCTGGTGGCTTTTTCCTACCTGCTCGGTGGCGCGCTCCGCTTCAACATCGTCAATGGCGAGCCGCTCTTCGCCGCAGGCGGCAACGGCTGGCTGGGTTGGCTCGAAGGCGCGTCCCATCTTGCGCTGGCCCTCGCTTATTTCATCTCGGTCACCTACTACCTCAACCTGCTGTCGGCCTTTCTGTTGCGGGGTATCGGCGTCACCCACCCGCTCGCCGGCAAAGAGCTGACGACGGGCATCCTGCTGGCGATCGCCCTGCAAGGTTTTTTCCGGGGGCTGCACGGGCTCGAGAACATCGAGGAATACGCGGTCGGCCTCAAACTTGCCGTCATCGCCGCCGCGCTGGCGGCGCTGGCCTGGCTAAACCTCCACCTCGCGTTAGCCGGCACCTGGCACCTGCCGCAGATCGCCGCGCCCTTGGGGTGGAACTCGATCACCACGGTTCTCGGTCTGCTGATTGTTGTCCAGGGCTTCGAGACCTCGCGCTTTCTTGGCGGAGCCTACCCAGCGGAGCTTCGCGTCCGCACCATGCGCTACGCCCAGCTCTTGTCTGGCGCCATCTATCTCGCCTTCTTCCTCCTCGCCATGGTCGCTCTCACCCAAGTGGGGGCCGTGAGCTCCGAGGTAACCGGAATCGTCGCCATCGTGAAGCCGGCGGCAAGCCTGTTACCTTTGGCAATCATTGCCGGCGCCGTCTTTGCCCAGCTCTCGGCGGCGATCGCCGACGCCATCGGTGCCGGGGGTCTCATCGAAGAGGTGAGCGGGCGCAGGATCGATCACCGCCACGCCTATCCCATCATTGCTCTGGTCGGCATTGGGCTAACCTGGTCGCTCCATATTTTCGACGTCATTGCCCTCGCGTCGCGAGCCTTCGCGCTGTTCTACCTGCTGCAATGTCTGGTCGCCGCCGGCGTCGCCCTGAGAGCACCCGACGTGCGGCAACGCGGGCTCCACGTGGCCGGCTTCTTAGCCCTCGCCGCCATGGCGCTCGCGGCTGTTCTGTTCGGAACGCCTTCGCAAGAAATATAGTTGGTGCTTAATTAGGACTCGCGGCCCTAGGTTGCCCTGAAACGGCGGGCGTGCTTCGATGCCCGTCAAGCAAAACCATCGAGCAAGACCATGAGCGGAACGTCATCCAAGCGGGACAAGCCCTGGCTCTTCCGCACCTATGCCGGCCATTCCACGGCCAAGGCTTCCAACGAGCTCTACCGCAGGAATCTCGCCAAGGGTCAGACCGGGCTTTCGGTCGCCTTCGATCTGCCGACCCAGACCGGCTACGACCCCGACCACCCGCTGGCGCGGGGCGAGGTCGGCAAGGTCGGCGTGCCGATCTCCCATCTCGGGGACATGCGCGCTCTGTTCGAGGGCATCCCTTTGGCCGAGATGAACACCTCGATGACCATCAACGCCACCGCGGCGTGGCTGCTGGCCCTCTATGTCGCGCTCGCCGAGGAGCAAGGCGCCGACCACGCCAAGCTCACCGGCACGGTGCAGAACGACATTCTGAAAGAATATCTGTCGCGCGGAACTTACGTGTTCCCGCCGGCCCCCTCGCTGCGGCTGATCAAGGACGTGATCGTCTACACCAACCGCGAGATGCCGAAATGGAATCCGACCAATGTCTGCTCCTACCATTTGCAGGAGGCAGGCGCGACGCCGACCCAGGAACTGGCTTTTGCGCTGGCCACCGCCGAGGCGGTGCTCGACGCGGTGCGGAACTCCGGCGAAGTTCCGGCGGACCGGTTTCCGCAGGTGGTCGGCAGCATGAGCTTTTTCGTCAATGCCGGCGTGCGCTTCATCACCGAGATCTGCAAGATGCGCGCCTTCGTCGAGCTGTGGGACGAGATCGCCGAGAAGCGCTACGGGGTCGAGGACCCGAAGCTGCGGCGCTTCCGCTATGGCGTGCAGGTCAATTCGCTCGGGCTCACCGAGCAGCAGCCCGAGAACAATGTCTATCGCATCCTGCTATCGATGCTGGCGGTTACGATGTCGAAGAACGCGCGGGCGCGCGCGGTGCAGCTGCCGGCCTGGACCGAAGCGCTCGGCCTGCCGCGGCCGTGGGACCAGCAATGGTCGCTCAGGCTGCAGCAGATCGTGGCCTACGAGACCGACCTGCTCGACTATGGCGACATCTTCGACGGCTCGGTCGAGATCGATCGTAAGGTTGCGGAACTCAAGGACCAGGCCCGAACCGAACTCGCCAAGCTTCGGGACATGGGCGGCGCGGTGGCGTCCATCGACTACATGAAAGAAGCGCTGATCGCGTCCAACGCCGCGCGAGTCGAGGCGATCGAGAATGGCGAGCAGGTGCTGATCGGCGTCAACGCCTATACCGAGACCGAGGAATCGCCGCTCTCGGCGAGCGGCATCGAGGGCATCATGACCGTGCCGGAATCGGTCGAGATCGGCCAGGTCGCGGCGCTCCAGGCGTGGCGGCAGAATCGCGACGAGAAGAGAGTGCGGCAGGCGCTGGTCGATCTCAAAGCGGCCGCGGCCGAAGGGCGTAACATCATGCCCCCATCGATTGAAGCGGCCAAGGCCGGCGTCACCACCGGCGAATGGGGCCAGGTCCTGCGCGAGGTGTTCGGCGAATATCGCGCGCCGACCGGCATTCACGCCAAGCATCCGATCGACGCGGCGCGGCTCGAAGACGTCCGCCGCCAGGTCGAAAAGGTGTCCGGCAAGCTCGGCCGCACCCTCACCTTCGTGGTCGGCAAGCCTGGGCTGGACGGGCATTCCAACGGCGCCGAGCAGATCGCGGTGCGGGCGACCGATGTCGGCATGGAGGTGGTCTATGACGGCATCAGGCTGACCCCGGCCGAGATCGTGGAACAGGCCAAGGAGGCGCGCGCCCATGTGGTCGGCTTATCGATCCTGTCGGGGTCGCATGTCTCGCTGGTGCGCGAGGTGGTGCAGCGGCTGCGCGAGGCGGGCCTCGGCGACGTGCCGGTGGTGGTCGGCGGCATCATCCCGGCCGACGACATCAATATCCTGAAGCAGTGCGGGGCCTCGGCGGTCTACACGCCCAAGGACTTCCAGCTCAACGACATCATGGCCGGCATCGTGCAGCTGGTCGACGCCAAGGCTGAAACACTGGTCGAGCAGAGCGTGCCGGTGCCGCCGCAGAGAGCGCGCGAGAAAGTGCCGCTTTAGGCGCTACCGCGCCACCTAACCGTCACCGCTGAGTGATGGTAGCGGCGGCGCATTGAAGGTAAACTCCCCGAGTCGCGTTCATCTCTGGCGCCTGGCTACGGGGGACCTAATGAATATTCGCTTGAGCACACCGCGGCGCGAGACTTTCCTCGTCTCCGCCGTCATCGCCGCTTTGGTGGTCATCGGCATGATCGTGCCGCTGCCGTTTTTCACGGCCTATGGCCTCGGCCTGCTGCTGATCGCTTATCTGATCCTGCTGGCCGGGGTGCTGCTGGATAATCTCTAGACCGGCGCGCGCCCGCGCCACGCTAGCCTTTGACCAGCCTGAGCACGGGCTCTTCCTTCGCGCCTCCAAGGAATGGCGCCAGCGCGGCGTAAAGCTCGCGGCCGCGGATCGGCTTCGACACATAGGCGTCCATGCCGGCGGAGAGATAGGCGCCACCGTCGCTGGTCAGGCCGTGGGCGATGAGGGCCACGATCGGCACATGCGACGACGGCGCGTGCAGGCTGCGGATGCGGCGCGTGGTCTCCACGCCGTCGAGATCGCGCATGGCGGTATCCATCAGCACGAGGTCGTAGCTCTTGGAGGCGAGGTTCATCACCGCGGCCGGCCCGCTGTCCACCACCTCGTGGGTCAGCCCGAACTCATCGAGATAGGTGACGATGAGCATGCGGTTGACGGCGTTGTCCTCGACCACGAGGACATGGCCGGACAGGCTCGTTTGCGCCTGCGCGTCATTGCCGGACTGAGGGACGGGCACGGTGGCGCGGGCGCGACCGGCCGGCAGCGTGAACCAATAATGGGTGCCCTGGCCGACTACGCTCTCGCAGCCGATCTCGCCGTTCATCAGCAGCGCCAGCTTGCGGGCGATCGATAGACCGAGCCCCGTGGCGTGCTGATGGGGGACCGGGCCCTCGAGCTGAAGGTAAGGCTGAAACAACCGCTCCTGCACGGCTCGGCTCAAGCCGACGCCGGTATCGGTCACGTCGAAGCGGAGCTCCAGGCGCCCGCCGGTCTCGCTGGCGCTGGCATGCAGCCGCACCGCGCCGATGGCGGTGAATTTGAGCGCGTTGTCGACCAGGCTGATCAGCACTTGGCGCAGCCGCGCGGGATCGCCGACGATGAATTGCGGGCAATTGGCCCCGATATCGATGCCGCCGGTGAGACCCTTCTCGTTGGCCCGGGTTTGCAGCAGCGCGCCGACACCCTGGATCAGATCGTGCAGGTCGAAGGACACTTGCTCGAGCTCGAAGCGGCCGGCTTCGAGCCGGGAGAAGTCGAGCACCTCGTTGAGCACGCTCAAGAGGCTCCGTCCCGATTGATAGAGTGTCTCGGTGTAGCGCGCCTGGGTGAGGTCGAGCGGGCTGGCCAATAGCAGCTCGGTCATGGCGACCACCGCCTCCATGGGGGTGCGAAGCTCGTGCCCGATCATGGCGAGCAGGTCCAACTTGGCCTTGTCGGCAGCCTCGGCGGCATGGCGCGCGTCGCGCTCGGCCGCGAGGCCGTCGACCAGCCCCTGGATCTGCGCGAACAGATCGTCAGGCCGGAAGTCTTCGGGTTGCATGACCATTTGCCCACCTCTGGTCCAAAGCTGGGCGACAGAATCGCAGACATGACTTAAAAGTCGGCTAAGGCTAAGAGAGCAAAAAATCCAGGATATCGGCCATCCTCCCAGCCAAATCGGAGCACGGCGGCCGCCCCTGTGCCACGGGCGCTCAGGTGACGACAAAGCGTCCCTTCATGCCTTAGAGAGAGGCATGATCGTCTGTTCGTGCTCCATCATCACCTCGAAGGACATCGCCGACGCGGTCGCCGCGCTGCGCACCAAGGACCCATTCGTGGTGCTGACCCCGGGCCTGATCTACCGTCAACTCGGCAAGCGGCCCTCGTGCGGCAGCTGCTTGCCGCTCATCACCCAGCTGATGGTCGCCTATGACGAGGAAGGGCTGGGCGCGGGCGCGCCGCAACATTCGCCCGGTGAGGACTCCTAGCCGGAACGCCAAGAACAGGCCATGATCGCCGCCAAAGGTCGAGAGGAGGACGGAGCATGAAGGGTAACCCCAGGGTCATCGAATATCTCAACAAGGCGCTCACCCACGAGCTGACCGCGGTCAACCAGTATTGGTTGCACTACCGGCTGCTCGACGATTGGGGCTTCACCCGCCTGGCCAAGAAGGAGCGCGCGGAATCGATCGAAGAGATGCAGCACGCCGACAAGCTGGTCGACCGCATCATCTTCCTCGAAGGCTTCCCCAACATGCAGCATATCGACCCGCTGATGATCGGCCAGAACATCAAGGAGGTGCTCGAATGCGACCTCAAGGCCGAGTACAGCGCCCGCGCGCTGTACATGGAGGCCCGCGCCGCCTGCCGCAAAGAGGAAGACTATGTGTCGATGGATCTGTTCGAGACGCTGCTCAGCGACGAGGAAGGCCACATCAATTATCTGGAGACCCAGCTCAATCTCCTGAACGAGATCGGCGTCCAAAATTACGGTCAGCTCCAGGCCCACTCCGCCGAGAAGCTTCCCGAAGAGGGAGGCGGCGCTGACTAATCCCCGTCATCAACGGCGCTGATGGCCATGCTCCTTCTCGACGGACCGCGTCTGCCGCCCGCCGCTGGCGGCGCGCCGCGCCAGCTGGTGGTGTTCCTGCACGGCTATGGCGCCGATGGCACCGATTTGATCGGTCTGGGCCGCGAATGGGCAAAGCTCCTGCCCCACGCCGCGTTCGTGTCGCCGCATGCGCCCGAGCCGTGCGGCATGGCGCCCACGGGCCGGCAGTGGTTCAACCTCACCTTCCGCGAGGCGGGTGAACTGGTCAGCGGCGTGAGGCATGCCGCGCCCGCGCTCGAAGCCTTTCTCGACGCCGAGCTCAAGCGGCACGATCTCGGCTCCCGCGCGCTGGCGCTGGTCGGCTTCAGCCAGGGCACCATGATGGCGCTCGGCGTCGGCCTAAAGCGCCACCCCGCACCGGCCGCTATCGTCGGCTATTCCGGCGCGCTGGCGACGGTCGAGGCGCTGCCCAAGGATCCGGGGTCGGCGCCCGCCATTTTGCTGGTGCATGGCGACAGCGACGAGGTCATTCCGGTCGACGCCATGTTCATGGCCCGCGAGCAGCTGGCACAGGCGGGACTTGCGGTCGAGTGGCACGTGGCGCAGGGCATCGGCCACGGCATCGACGCTCAAGGCCTGCATCTCGGCGGCGCGTTCCTGAAACAGGCCTTCGCAACGACGGCTCAGCTCACCCTAGGATCGTAGCGAGCGGCGACTGCCTTCGCCGCCATCCACACCGTGTTCTTCGTGCTGGCTGGCGCTGTTCTATGCGCGTTTTCGCGCCAGGCCCTACCGCATCTAGGGGCCTTCACATTCGTGACATGCCTCTATAGTATCCGCCCCGGTAAGGAGGACGGTCCCGAGTGCGACGGGCAAGAGGAAGGACTCTCCCCCTTTGAACGTCGCAACCGCATCGGCCGCCCCCGGCACCTTTCCCGCGCTCGTGCTGAACGCCGACTATCGGCCGCTGTCTTATTATCCGCTGTCGCTGTGGGGCTGGCAGGACGCGGTGAAGGCCGTATTCCTCGACCGCGTCAACATCGTCTCCGAATATGACCGCGCGGTCCGCTCGCCCTCCTTCGAGATGAAGCTGCCGAGCGTGGTATCGCTCAAGAATTACGTGCGGCCGGCGCTCTATCCCGCCTTCACCCGATTCAACGTGTTCCTGCGCGACCGCTTCACCTGCCAATATTGCGGCGACGACCAGGACCTCACCTTCGATCATCTGGTCCCGCGCTCGCGCGGCGGCCTGACGCGGTGGGAGAACGTGGTCACCGCCTGCGCGCCGTGCAATCTGCAAAAGGGCGGCAAGCTGCCGGCCGAAGCCAAGATGCATCCGGCGCAGAAGCCGTTCCGGCCTACGGTGTTCGAGCTTCACCGCAACGGGCGGCTATTCCCGCCCAATTACCTGCATGAGAGTTGGCTCGATTATCTCTACTGGGATACCGAACTCGAGCCGTAGGCCCTGCCGTTCAGAATTTGGTGGTCAGGTTCGTCAGCCAGTCGGGCGAGGCGTCGACCAGGACGGTCTCCAGCCGCTTGTCGAGATTGGTCGCGACCAGCAATCCCACCACCACCAGCAGCACGCCAAGCAGCGTCTTGCCGACGCTGCCGGTTTCCATCAGGCGGCCGCGGCACCGCATCATCGCTTCGCGTGACACGAACCCCAGCAGCATCAGCGGCAAGGCCGCGCCGATGCCGAACACGAGCATGGTCAGCGCCACTTGCGCGAGATCCTCGCCCTTGGCGGCAAGCACCGACGCGGCGCCGAGGGTCGGGCCGACACAGGGGCTCCACACCGCGCCGAGCAGAAGCCCCAGCCCGAACTGGCCGGCGAGGCTGCCCGGGGTGAAAGTGTCGGTGTAGCCGCCGGCCCAATTGCTGACCGGCGCCGCGGCCAGCGCGAATTGCTCCTGCAGTTTCGGCACCAGCAGCACCAGACCGACGCCGATCAGCAGGATGGCCGAGATGGTGCGGAACACGCCGGTATCGAGTCCGGCGGCGAAGCCAATGGTGGCGACGAACAGGCCGATGACGGTGAAGGACAGGGCCAGGCCGATGGCCAGAGCCACCGGGCCGAGCCGGTGGGCGCTGGCTGCGGTGCCGAGCACGATCGGCAGCAGCGGCAGCACGCAGGGCGAAAGCACCGAGAGCACGCCGGCCAGAAGCGCTAACCCTAAAGTTGCGACCGACATCGCGCTCGTCCTAGAGCGCCTGATCCAGCAAAGCCTCGATCGAGGCTGGGTTGGTGTCGCCGACCGAGCGCTGCTTTTCGGTCTCGCCCTGGTAGACGATCAGCGTGCTTTGCGAGGTTGCCTTGACTGCCCGCACCGCGTCTTTCTGGTCATCGAAATCGATCTTGAACACGACCAGGTCTTTGAATTTCGGTTCGCGGGTCAGCTGGGTCAGGATCGGGTTCTGCGCCCGGCAGACCGGGCACCACGCCGCAAAGATATCGACCAGGATGGACTTGCCGTCCTTCTGGGCCTGAGCGAAGGCGGCGGCGTCGAAGGGCTTCCACTCGGCCGCCGTCGCGGGCAACGCGCCGAGCAGCGCGACCGAGGCGACGATGGCAAGGAGGAGAGAGCGACCGGAGATCATCTTTCGATCCTTCCAATGATTTTGAAGCAGGCTCAGGCCGCTATAGCAGCCGAACGACGACGCTCGCCAATCACGCTCGCTTGAAGTTGACGTGAGTTAACGCCGCCGCGCGGCCCCATAGAAGGCGATGGCCGCGAGGCAGGCCGAGACCACCGCATTCCAGCCGGCGAAAGAGAGCCCGAGGAAGCGCCAGGACGCCTCGTCGCAGCGGATGATCGGCGTATCGACGATGCCGCCCTCGCCCCATTGCAGCGCGAAGCCGCCGGAGCATTCGCCGGGACCGGGCCACCATTTCCGCTCGACGCCGGAATGGTAGATGCCGAGCCCGGCATTGACGATGAAGGCGAGCGCGATGAGGAGCAGCAGGATGCGGGCAACGCCCGGCGACTGTCGGCGTGCGAGCAGCAGGGCGACGGCGCTGGCCGGCACCGCGAAGTAATAAGCGTAGCGCTCCTCGAGACAGAGCGGGCACGGCGCATAGCCGCCGAGATGCTCGAAGGCGAGCGCGGTCAGGATGGTGGCGAGCGCGACGACCAGCACCAGAGCGCTGGCCTGCATCAGCATGCTGGGCAGCTTGGCGATCACCGGCTTCGCGGACGCATCCATGTCAGAACGCATATTTGGCGATGAAGAAGCCGCCGACAATGGCGGCGAGGAAGCCGGTGGTGACCAGCGTCAGCCGCTTCTCGATGAAGTCGCGGATTGGCTCGCCATAGATGCGCAGCAGCTCGGCCTCGAGGAAGAAGCGCACCCCTCGGGTAATGGTCGACAGCAGCACGAACATAAAGAAGTCATAGCCGGCGAAGCCCGAGGCGATGGTCACGATCTTATAGGGGATCGGGGTCAGGCCCTTGATGAGGATGATCCAGGCGCCCCATTTGGCGTAGGCCGCGCGGAAGGCATCGATGCCGTCGCCATAGCCATAGGCCGAGATCAGCCAATGGCCGACCGTGTCGTAGAGGAAGGCGCCGATGGCATAGCCGAGCATGCCGCCAAGCACCGAGGAGGCAGTGCAAACCAGGGCGTAAAGGCGCGCCTTTTGCGGCTGGGCTAGGGCCATGGGCACCAGGATCACATCCGGCGGCACCGGAAAAAACGAGCTTTCGGCGAAGGAAACCGCGGCCAGCGTGGGCAGCGCGTGGCGGCTCTCGGAAAGCTTGATGACCTTGTCGTAGAGCGAGCGCAGCATGGCGATTGCTTAGCGGGGGCCGGGGCGGTTGTCTATCGGCTCAAGGAAGGGGCTTGCACTTCTGATATTCGCGCCGTTCCACTGAATTTCGCTGTCGCTCAACACGATCAGTTTTCGGTGCGACGTCTCTGTCGGGCCGTCAATGCATTGGCATGAGGCCACGACGGCATATTCGGTCTTGCCGGACTTTTTGACAGACTTGACCTTGCAATGACACTCGCCGCCGGAGCCCCAGCCGCGGCCATCATTGTCGACGACGATGTAACCGCCTTCTGTCTCCTCCTTGTAGTCGTGACAGCCATTGGCCTCGATGTCGCCCCAGGGACCGGCGATGGGCAGAGCATCGGCCGCGCTGGCCGGAGCGAGCACGACAGTCAAAGCGGGCACGGCCACGAGGGCGATGGCAGAGAGCCTGCGCAGCATAAGCCTGCTTAACCGCGCGCTCGGCCATTGTCCATCGCTCCCGTCTTGTCGTCCGCCGAGGTTGACCGGACCGTTCGCTTACCCCATGTTCCCGCGCCGAAGCCCCAGTGGCGGAATGGTAGACGCGACAGACTCAAAATCTGTTATCCGCAAGGGTGTGCTGGTTCGAGTCCGGCCTGGGGCACCACCTCCCGCTAACCGTAAGTGCGCCGGGAAGAAGCAGCTTGAAGCTCGACCGCGAAGCAGAAGCGCTGTTGTATTGGGCGTCGGCCGCGACGGCCACGCCGCTATGGACCATCTCCCACGAGGCCGCGCGCGACGAATATCGCCGCACGCTGGCCAAGACCGAGATCGCGCCGCCGCCGATCGGCGCGGTCGGCGATCTGGCCGCGCCGGGCCAGGCCGGACCGCTGCGCTTGCGCAGATATGTCCCGGCCGAACCCGGGCGCGAGGCCGAGGCTGCGATTCTGTTCATGCATGGCGGCGGCTGCGTGCTCGGCGACCTCGACACCCACGACATCTTCTGCCGCACCTTCTGCCACGACACCCGCGCCAGCGTGTTCTCGCTCGATTACCGGCTGGCGCCGGAGCACCCCTTCCCGGCCGCGGTCGAGGACACTGTCGCCGCCTTGACGTGGCTGTCGCATGAGGCGGCGGGGCTCGGCCTCGATCGGACGCGGATTGCGATTGCCGGCGACAGTGCCGGCGCCGGGCTGGCCGCGGTTGCGCTGCACGAGACCAAAGGCCGGCTCGCCGCGCCGGTGCGCGCCCAGGCGCTGATCTATCCGGCGCTCGATCTGCGCGGCCGGCTACCGTCGCGTAACGAGCTGGCCGGCCAATTTCCCATTCCGTACGACATGATCCAATGGTTCTTCGACCATTATTTCGGCACCGCCTGGCCGTTCACCGACCCGCGCGCGATCCCCTCGCTCTACGACGATTACACCGGCCTGCCGCCGGCCCTGATCATCACTGCCGGGCATGACCCGCTGCGCGACGAGGGCGCGGAATATGCGCAAGCGCTGGACGCTGCCGGCGTGCCGGTGGCCTATGAATGCCGTGAAGGCTCGATCCACGGCTTTATGAATATGGGCCGGGTTCTGCGCGGCGCGCATGGCTGGGGACGCCAGCTTCTGGCGGAATGGCTGGTGGAGCGCTTGCACGCGGCGCCCGAGGCGGGGCATAACCCCACTCCCCTCGCATCCGCCGGGACAGGATGAGCTCGAGACCGTTTATCACGATTGATTTGGCCGCCGCCTTGGCGCTGCTCGTGTCATTCGCCGTTACGCCGGCGTGGAGCGCGCCCGCTGACCCGCAGCCCCCACAAGCGGTGATCGAGGCGATCGCGGCGGCCCGATACGCCCGCCGAAATCGTCGTCGGCGCCTATATCAACGACATCCAGGAGCTCGACTTCAAGGCCAACAATTATGTTGTCGATCTCTATGTCTGGTTCCGCTGGAAGGCGGGCGAGCTCGATCCCTCCAAGACCATGGAGTTCATGAACCGCTACGCCTCCGACGACAATGTGCGCGAGGCGCTGTACGAGACGCCGAAGCCGATGCCCGACGGCAGCCTCTACTCCATCATCCGGTATCAAGGCCGGTTCGCCACCAAGTTCCCGCTCGAAAAATATCCGTTCGACACGCAGTTGCTGACCGTGGCGATGGAGGACACCGTCGCCAGCGCCGGCGCGCAGATCTATGTGCCGGACGGCGCGCATCCCGTGTCGCTCGACCCGGTGATCACCTTGCCGGGATTCAGAGTCGGCATGCCGACCATGCGCATTGTCTCCAATACCTACCCGACCAATTTCGGCGACCAATCGGCGCCGGAGGCGGAAACCTATTCCCGCATCGTGGTGACCGTGCCGGTGACCCGCCCGGTGGTCGCCATGTCGTTGAAAACCTTCGTGCCGATCACGCTGATCGTGGTGTGCGCGGCGCTCGTGTTCTTCGTGCGGCCACGCTATGTCGAGGGCAGAATCGGGCTCGGCATCACCGCGCTACTGACGCTGGTGGCGCTCCAACTCACCTCGAGCGCGTCGCTGCCCGATGTCGATTATCTGATGATGCTCGATAAGATCTATTTGCTGGCCTATCTGTTCATCATCATCGCGCTGGCCCGGGTGGTGGCGACCTCCTGGAGCAGCGGCGACACGCAAGCCGAGTTGGCGACGTCGCGCGCCGACCGCATCTGGGTGGCGGCGCTGCTCGCGACTTATGTCATGGCCAATGTCGCGGTGGCCTGGACCACGCTTGCCTAGATGTTAGGCAAGACCGACGGCCTAGCGTCTCGCCAAGCTGTCGGCTAACCTGATATCAGTTTGCTCAGCGGATTGGGGCCTTCGCTCCGCGGCGATCCGCGACCGGATCGAGAAAGGCCCCGTGATGCAATTTCTTAGCCCCACGATTGTTGCCCTGTGCGCGCTCGCCGGAATGTCAGGCGGGTCGTCGCTGGTGACGCGCGCCGCTGCCGCCGACGGCATGGAATGGCAGTTCAGCGAGGCCAACGACCCCGACAACAAAGGCGCCATGACGGCGCGACTAACCTATGGGGTGCCCGAGACCGACAACACCCAGGTCAGCGGCGTGTGCGATGCGAGACCCAGCACAAGCGTCAGGTATTCGAGCGTCATCTTCGGCGCCGATATCGGCGACCTGCAGGCCGGCAAGGATACCGAGCTGCGCTTCTCCGGCGGCGGCTTCGATCACGCCCTCAAGGGGCAGATTTACCGCGCCAGCAGCGAGGAAGGGTTAAGCGGCGTGCATGTGGATATCGAGCATGACGACGCGCTATGGGGCGCCATGGCCGACAAGGACCAGCTCGATTATCTGGTGCCCGGCTACAAGGCGGCGACCCTCGACTTCACGCGCGGCCGGGACAAGATCAAGCAATTCGTCCAGGCCTGCCGGACCTATGCCGAGGCGGTCGGCGGCGCGCAAGCAGAGGGCGGCGCAAGCACGAGCGGCGATAACGCCGAGAAGGACGCCTTCGACAGCGCCAAGGAGCTCGGCACGGTCGAGGCCTGGGAGGCGTTCGTTGCCAACTATCCGTCCGGCTTCCATGCCGACCTCGCCCGCGCCTATATCAAGAAGCTCGGCAACGCGGCTCCGGCCGCCGCTCCGCCCGCAAACGGGGCTTCGGTGCCGAATGTGAGTGCCTCGCGGGAGGTGCCCGACCCGCCGTGCCGGAACCGGAAGAACATCCGCTCGATGGTATCGGAACAGGCGACCAAGCTCACCATCATCAACCACTCCGGCTCGACCCGCAACATCCTGTGGCTCGACTTCGGTTCGAACGCGAGGAGCTTTGGCCGGCTCAAGAACGGCGAGCAAATCGTGCTCGACACGTTTGTGACTCATCCGTGGATGGTCACGAATAGCAGCGGCGCGTGCCTGCAGATCATCGAGCCTGACGAAGGCGGACGAGTCGTCATGCTGGAGGGAAGCGGCGGCCAGACAAGCAAGCCGCCAACGAACTAGACCGGCTCTAAGAAGGCCGGCTGCAGCAAGGGGCAGATCACCGTCGATGGCAAGTGCATGAGCAAGAGCCAGGCGGTCGGCTATTGCGGGCCCGGTTATCGCCCGCAAGGCGGCAAATGCGTTCAGGGCTACGTGGCGCCAAAAAGTCCGCGGCCGTCAACGCATGGGTGCAAGCCGGGCATGGCCTGGAGCCCCGAGGAAGGCTGTCACGAGGACGATTAGACTTCTGTACGGGACTTCAATGCGTCGCTTCAGCCTCGTAATTCTCCCCATCGCGCTCGGCGCAGCGGCGCCGCTCGAGCAAGTCGACGGCAATCCGGTGACACTGATCACCGCGCTCTACCGGAGCTACACGGATATCGGCCACGGTGAGGACACTATGCCCGGGCTGCCGGGCGTTTACAGCAAGCGCCTTCAGGCTCTGGTGGATAAGGACGAAAAGGAAACGCCGGAAGGCGAAGTCGGCCGACTCGACTGGGACGCGGTCGTCGACGGTCAGGATTGGGAGTTGACCGCACTCGGGATCATGCCGGTCTCACAAGACGCCGCGCAGGCCGAGATACGGGCGAGCTTCAAGAATTTCGGCGAGCCGCGCGACATTCTCTACTCTCTAGTGCTGGAGGACGGGCATTGGCGCATCGACGACATCCAGGAGACGCTGAAGCCGCGCTGGACCATGTCGAAGATTCTGCTCGATGCGCCCGACGCCTTTCCAGACGCCGAGGTGGACGAGCAATAAGCGAAACGGCCCGAGAATGGGGATCCCGGGCCGCTCCACCGACTTTCTGGGCTAGGTGAGAAGGTTTAGCGGCCGAGCTCGCGCCAGCTCTTCTCCTGGACGTGGACGCCGTAAAACTGCGCCGCCGCCCTGATATTGGCGAAGGCGAGATCCCGATCCGCGTCAGAGACGCCTTCGACCTGGTCAAACCGGGCAAGTGCGTTTCTCACATGGTCCGCATCGGTCAGCGGTTCCTTGCGCTGCCGCGGGAAGGCGAAGACGCTTTCGGGCAGTTCCGCACGGTTGTGAATCACACCGCTTTCTGTGCTGGGCATCCAAGTGGTTTGCATGGCCTCATTCCTCCTTGGTCACATGCGATCTACAATTCGCTCCCTGCCTGTTTTTGGGGTGTCAGCTCTTGCGCTTGCGTAAGCGGCTGACATCCGGAACTTCCTCGCCGAGAGCGGGGGCCAGATCGATCTGGTGGTCCTGCTCCTGCACGAGAATTTCTCTAATCTGCTCCGCCATGGCGAACTCGCCGAGAGCCTCGCATTGGCGAACCCGCTCCCGATAGTGCAGAATGGTTTCATTCTCATTATCCAGGTCGAATTTAAGCATGTCGCGGGCCTTGTCCGAGGTCTTCACCGGCTTGGGCGTCACGCTCGGCATCTTGCCGAGATAGTCGATCTGACGGGAGATGGTGAGCGCATGCTGCAGCTCCTGATGCGCGTGCTCTTCGAGCTGCGCAGCGATGCTCATATATTCGGCGCCCTTAAGTACTTGAGAATAAACGACATAAGCGATGATCGCCTGATATTCGCGCGACAGATCCTCGTTCAACAGATCCGCCAGTTGCTCGCGAGTAATGTCCGGCCCAGCCATGTGCTTCCTCCTTCAATCGGTTGCGTCAATGTGCGTGGCTTTCAGCGTTTCCAGTTAGCATTTGGTGAAGATGTGGAGCGCCAGCCAGACCGTCAACTGGTCCGGTGTCGTCCAAGTGACGCGATGGCGAAAATGCGCTGGTAGGAAAACAAAATCGCCTTCGCCGAGTTCCCGGTCCTGAGCCTCGTTCTCGAGCCGGATGCGGGCGCTGCCCTTGACTACCAGGACCCACTCGTCGCTGTCTTGATCGTACCACTGTCCATCCGGCGTGACCTGTCCGGTCGAGACAATCCGCTCGATGCGCAGGTTCGGCCGCTCAAGAAGCGTCTCCACCAGTTCCTCGGCGAGCGGGCGCGACGGCAGGCCGCTGGACAGGCTTCCGGCTTTCACTTTCACGATTTAGGTGCCTCCATGCGCACGCTGGCCTCACGGCGTCAGCGCCGTCAACTGGTAGAATTTCTCCAGCCATTTGCCGTCACGCATGACCATGATCTGGGTGACATAGACCGGCCCGGTCAGAGGTTTTCCCTGGTAGCTGCCATCGAGCTTGGCGGTGAACCGACGCATGGCGGCGTCGGGACCGAGCATCGTGACCGATGGCTCGGTGAGATTGGTCTGATCATATTTGAGGTCAGGGAGCGAGACGATCTGCTGGTCCAACGTTCGCGGCTCCTGATAGTAGGTCGTGACCGCCAGATGGTCCGGCGTCGTCAAGGCCTTGATCGCGGCGGCATCTTGCTTCTCAAATGCCTCGTCCAGCATGCCGGCGGCGTTGTCGATCGCCTCGACGGTCTCAACTTCGCCGGCCCACGAACCGACCGGAAGCGCGACCAGGATCATGGCAGTAAACAGAGCAACTCGTGTGCGCATGCTACACTCCTTTCGCAAGGCTGGGCCTGGCCGCGGAATGCGCCAAGACTGTAAGCGTGGCCCGGCCGATCCTCGAGGCCGGTATAGACGAACTCCTGCTCGAACGCGGCGATCAACTCGAGCCCGCCCGCATCCTTGAGCGCGGCGATGCCGCGGCGCAGAAATTCGCGCGGGCAGCATTCCCACGCGCTGCCGTCGGTGTTGCGGATATCGCCGAGGAAGAAATGCTCGGGCGCCGAGCCGTCGCCGAAATCGACATCGACCTCGGCAGCGGGGTCAGGCACGATCATGAGATCGCCGCCGGTGCCGAACGGAGTGTCGAAGATCGGCCCGAAGCAGGTCTGCATCAGGTTGGAGTGGGTCCGGCCGATGCCGGTCTTGGCCCGCGACTTGAGCGCGCCGGCCGGAAAGCCCTTGCCGCGCACCAGTCCGGCGATGTCGCAGGTGCCTACGAAGATCAGCGCCTCGCGCGACATGGCCGCTCCTCTCGCTACGGGGAGAGAGGAGCCTAAGCACGGACCGCAAACAAGTCCTTACTCGCGCGCTGCGGACGGCTCAGAACCGGTGGCCGCGGCGGATATGCTCGCGGATCGGCTCGTTGGCCTTGGCCACCAGATCGGCCGACATCGCGCGCAACTCGTCCGCCTGGCGAACCATCTCCCTCATGCGCTCATCCCAATAGCTGACCTGCAACTGCATGATCTGCATCGGGCTCGAGGCCGAGGCCAGGCTCATGGCGAACTCGAAGCTCGACGACATGTTGGCCCGGGCGAAGTCGATCAGCTTGCAATTGACCGCGACGGTGCCCTGCCCCGCCGCCTTGAGCGAGCGCTCCAAGGTGTCGACGGCAGTGTCGAGCAGATGAGCCGGCGGCGCGGGCGCCTTGTCCTCGGCAACTTTTCTCGCGGCCACGGGGCTGGGCGGAGCCTTGGCCTTAACCACCTCCTTCGCGGCCGTGGGGGTAGCGGGCGCCTTGACCTTGACGGCCTCTTTCGCGACCGTGGGGGTGGCGGGCGCCTTGGCCTTAACGGCCTCCTTCGCGACCACGGGCCTTTCCGCCGGTGCAACCGGAGCGGGCGCAGCGCGCGGCACTGGAGCAGGCGCGGGGCGCGGAACGGAAGCGGCCACGGGCTTGGGCGCCGATTCGTCACGCATGATCGCAGCCAACTCGGCGGCCACGGCGTTGTCCTTTGGCTCTCTCCTGCCGTTGGCCCTGTGCGTCTTGTTGCCTTGGGGCTTAGGGCCCGAGGCCTTGCGATGTTTGCTCATGGATCTTCCCCTTGTTTGCCGCATCAGGGGCGTGGCCCGCGCCTAATCTCTAGTCACCGCCGCCGCGCCTGGGCGGAAATCGAGCGCGGAACAACCGGATTAGACCGGCCTCACGGCCATTTTACGGCACGCGGCCCCGCGTCTCGATGGACCAAAAGGGAGTCTTGCAGGATGCGTGCCGCATCGCCGCCACTGCCCGGCTTGACCGGCCAGCCCGTCTGCGCGGGCAGGATTTCGGCTCAGTGCTTGCGGCGGTCGACTTCGGCTTGGCTGACCTCGCCCGACTGGACCAGCGCCTTCACACAGGCGCTGGACAGGCTCTTGCCCGCACGGTCCATGCAGCCGCGCAGGGCCGCGCTTTCGAGCCCATACTCGCCGCAATATTTGTGATAGTCGGCGGCACAGTATTTGGTCACCGCCTTGCTGTAGGAATCGGCTTGGGCCGCGCCGGCGCAGCCAAATACAGCAAGGCAAGCGCCCAGCCAGATCGCGCATGTGGTTCGCATCGGAAAATCCCCCAATTCTCGACTCAAGTTGGGAGTGTAAACCGAAACGGCGCGGATCGTTCCCCTCGCGGCCCGCAAGGGGGCAAAAAGTTGTGAACATTGGCTTTCGCGCAACAGGTCGGGGCGCCGCCTACAACTTTGCGGTTCGCCAGGTAGAACGGCCGGGCTCAACGCGGCGGTGCCTCGGCCGCTCGGCGCCCGCGGAGAAGGAAGCGAATTCCGCGCTCTGTTCCATTTCGCTCTTGAGCTCATCGAAGGAGAGACCGGCATATTTGGCGGCGAGCAGCGCCTCGAAGAATTCGCACGAGCCCTCCGGTACGGCGCCAAAATTGCGCCTGGCGCAGAGATGGGCGCGGCCGCGGCAGCTTTGCGCGCGCCGGCAGGAGGCGTTGGCGCAGAGCCGCCACAGGCACAGCAGATCGGCGAAGCGGCGCAGGGCCTGCGCCTGGTTGGTCGTGTGATGCCCGGTCTCATTCGCCATGCTTGTCTCCTCTGTTCCTTGTTTCGCCGAAGCCCGCTCAGAAGTTCCCCCTCTCCCCTTGGGTAGAGGGCTTTCCGCCCGGCGCGCGAAGCGCGACGATGGCGGGAGGGGTGAGGGGTGATTTGATATCTACGCGGCTTTGCCGCTGACCCCTCACCGCGAGCGCACCCGCGCTCAAGCAGCGAAGCGTTAGCGCAGGAAAAATGCGCTCGCGTGCTCTCCCCAAGGGGAGAGCGGGAGTGTGTTGCAGCCTTGCGACCAGACATTACTCTCCTTGCCGCGGCGCGTTGGCGTCCGGCTTATGAGGGGGTGGCGCGCCGAAAGACGCAAACTGGTAGCTCCGCATCCGTTGCCGGACACGGCTGGCGCCTTCCGGCGCGCCACACGCGCTCAAGTCGCGAAGCGGTAGCGCATCAAAAAATGCGCCACACACCTGCGCTAATTTCAGCGCATGCTGTTTTGCGGCGACTTATCGGGGGCCGGCCCCGCTTTCGCTGTACCTGGCCCCGCTGCCCGGCCTGGACCACGTCTAACGCCAGACAGCGTTTGTATTAGGCCGGCAAGTCGTTAGCCAGCTCCTGGCAGGGCCTCATAGTTGGACCCGGGGGGAGCCCGACGCCGCCCCGAGCGCCCGGATGCGACCCCGGACCCGCGGGGACACCGCACCTCGCCCCCCTCACGACGCCTCATGATGCGCCCCTTAAGAGGACGAGGTGGCAGCAGTGTAAGCGAGGTTTGGGAGGCGGGGATAAGTTAGACTCCGGCTTGGGCTTGGTGCCGCGGCGAACGTCCAACATCCCCCTAGGGAACGCGCGCGCTTTGTGTGTTCATTCAATATCCGCTAAATCGCCACCAAGATGACGAGGGGCTCGTAGCCAAGGCTTGGGTGGAAACAACGCCGAGCAGGAAGGTGACTTATGACCGATACAACGATCAAGAAAGTCGAGTCTGACTCCGCGCCCAAAGGCGAGATGGGTCAGAAATATCTGGTGGCGGGCAAACACGTGTCGATGCGTCTGTGGACAAAGGAGCCGGGCGGCACGCATAAGCCGCCGACCAAGCGCGACTACGAGACCGTAGGCTATGTCATCGCCGGCAGCGCCACGCTCGAGCTGGAAGGTCAGACGCTCAACCTCAAGCGTGGCGATTCATGGCTGGTCCCGGCCGGAGCCTCGCACCATTACACGATCGTGGAGCTATTCACGGCGGTGGAGGCAACCTCGCCGCCGGCCGAGGTTCATGGGCGTGATGATCCGGCTTGATCGGGCGGCGGCGGCGCGCTCGCCCTTGAGCCGCTCGTGACAAAAGACAGCTCCCGCACGGTAATTTACGCCGCACTGATCGCTAACTTGATTATCGCCGTGGGCAAGTTCGTCGCCGCCGCCCTCACCGGGTCGTCAGCGATGATGTCGGAGGGCGTGCATTCCGTCGTCGACACTGGCAACCAGGGCCTGCTCCTGCTCGGCATGCACCGGGCCAAGCGGCCTCCGGACAGCGCGCATCCGTTCGGCTATGGCGCTGAAATTTTCTTCTGGGCATTTGTCGTCGCTATTTTGATCTTCGCCGTGGGGGCGGGCATCTCGTTCTACGAGGGCGTCTACAAGCTGATGCATCCTCATCCGATCGAGAACCCCTACATCAATTATCTCGTGCTCGGCTTCGCCGCTTTGTTCGAGGGCATCACTTGGTGGATCGCCTTTCGCGCGTTCCGCAACGCGCAGGACCGCCGTCGGCCGTTCCGCATTTTCACCGCCTTGCGCCAATCAAAGGACCCGACTGTGTTCACCGTGTTGTTCGAAGACAGCGCGGCGCTGCTCGGTCTGGTGGCGGCGGCGTTCGGTGTGGTCGGCGCGCATCTGTTCGGCTTCGAATGGGCCGACGGCGCGGCATCGATCGTGATCGCCGCAATTCTGGCCGGCGCGGCGGTACTGCTGGCGCGGGAGACCAAGGGGCTGCTGATCGGCGAGGCCGCGAGCCGCGACGTGGTCGAGGGCGTGCGCGGGATCGTCCACGCTGCGGTCAACATCATCAATATCAACGAGCTGCGCACCATGCATCTCGCGCCGCATGAGATCCTGCTGGCGCTCAGAGTCGATTTTGCCGACGGCATGCAATCGCAAGATGTCGAGACCGAGATCAGCCGGATCGAGACGCAGATCAAGCGGGCCTATCCGCAGATCACCCGGATCTTTATCGAGGTCCAGGGCCGCAAGCATCCCAGCCACGCCATGACCAGCGCCAGGCTGCCCAATCCGTCTTAGCGGTTCGGCCAAAGCGGACCTCGCGCGAGCGGAACTCCCATCGCGAAAGCGTGACAAGGCCGTGAGCGCGCATTCGCGCCGTTTCGTACTCGTAGAGCACCGACTCCATAGCCGCAGGCTATTGGCCAAAAGCCGACCCCCCTCCCACCTATCAGATGTTCGAACGGCACACTTGGCCAGCCGGCCGAACCTCGGACCAACCGGCCAAACCCTAAAGGAGAACCATTATGAAGAAGCTCATCCTCGCCGTTGCGCTCGTCGTCGCCTCCGCCGCGCCCGTGTTGGCCGAAGGCTTCCCGAACGCCTACCTGACCCGCTAAGCGACCAAACCTCCGACAGGAGATGCCACCATGAAGAAGCTCATCCTCGCCGTTGCGCTCGTCGTCGCCTCCGCCGCGCCCGTGTTGGCCGAAGGCTTCCCGAACGCCTATATGACCCGCTAATTTTTGCTGGTCGTCATGACCAACAATCTTTTCCTCCTCCCTTATTGGGCACCCGCTTTACGGCGGGTGCCCATACCGCTTGAGGCGCTGAACCAGGCCTATGCCAGCGGCGAAGGCGCGCGTAAGCGCGCGCGCCGGACCGAGCGCGCAGCGCGGCAGCTGACCTGCTGCGACCGGCGGCCGAGCCAAGAACCTTCGCCGCCACGCTGATTAGTGGCCGGCCAGCTTCTTCTGCTGATCGACATATTCCTGGGAGGTGTCACCGGCGGCGATGAGCGCGTCGACGCAGGGCTTGGACAGCTTGGGGCCATTTTGCTTGAAGCACATGTCGAGCAGGTCTGAGCCGATCGCAAATTGGCTGCAGAAATTGTGGTAGTCCCACTGGCAATCCTGTTGCACCGCAGGCGTGATGGTCACCGATTCCGCTTGCGCGGCGCCGGCGAAGCCGAGAACCACGGCACCGGCAATCAGCTGTTTGGCAATAGTGAGACTCATCGACTTTCCCTCCCATTTTGACCTTCGGCCAGCCGGCACGGCCGGCTCCGAAACGCCGGCACTGAAGGGCCTGGTCACGGCCACATTATGGCTGAAACGGCCGGGCGCGCCGCTAGCGCTCGTCGATCTCCTCGCGCACCTGGGCATAGCTCAGCACCGCGAACAGCAGCGTGCCGCCAAACACATTCCCGGCCAGCGTCGGCAGGAAGAAGCCGAACACCACATGCGTCAGGCTCTCGTGACCGGCAAGCCAGAGATAGAACGCCTCGGCCGAGCCCGCCACCACATGGGTGAAGCCGCCGAGCGCGATCAGATACGTAATGAGGGTGATGACGAAGATCTCGGTGCCTTCGGCCGAGGGCATCATCCACACCAAAGCGGCGATTAGCCAGCCGGCGACGATACCCTTGGTGAACATCTGCAGCGGCGTGTTGGCCATCAGCTCGGCGGAGATGGTGCGCACCGCCTCGGCGAAGTCCGGCGTCAGCGCGCCGGAAAAAGCGAGGAAGCTGGCGAATAACAGGCAGCCGACGACGTTGCCGGCCAGCACGATGCCCCACAGCCGCAGCATGACCCACACCCAGCTCCACTGCCGGCCGGCCATGACCGGCAGCACTGCGGTCAGGGTATTCTCGGTGAACAGCTGCTGGCGCGACAGGATCACGATCAAGAAGCCGACCGAGTAGCCGACATTCTCGATGATCGCCGCGCCCGGCGTGCCGGCCAGAGCGGATTTGAGCAGCGCCTCGGCGAGCACCGAGAAGCCGATCGACAGACCGGCGGCGAGCGCCGACCACCACAGCGCGGCGAAGCTGCGGGCGATCTCGCCCTCGCCCTCGGCCCTGATGATCTCATAGACCACGGCGGCTCGGAGTTTTCGCCGCTTCGCCACCGAGCGGGTCTCCTCGCGCGTGAGGCCTTCGTCAGGCGCGCGGAGATCCGCAGGGGTGTCGGGCTTCTTGGCCATGGCGGCGGCCGCGCGGCCTGGCGCTGGCCGCTAGGCCATGCCCATGGCGGCGGCCTTGTTCAGCAAGGCTTCCGCCTGGCGGATGGAGGCGATGTCGATCAGGCGGCCGTCGAGCGACACCGCGCCCTTGCCTTCCTTGGCGGCCTGCTTCATGGCCTCGACGATGCGCTTGGCCTTGGTCACTTCGGCCTCCGACGGGGTGAACACCTGGTTGGCGAGGTCCACTTGGCTGGGATGGATGGCCCATTTGCCCTCGAATCCGAGCACGGCGGCGCGCTTGGCGGCGGCGAGATAGCCGTCGGGGTCGGAGAAATCGCCGAACGGCCCGTCGATCGGGCGCAAGCCATAGGCGCGGCAGGCGACCATCATGCGCGACAGGGCGTAATGCCAGGGATCGTTCCAGTAATAGGCGCGGTTCCCTTGCGCGTCCTTGTCGGACAGGATGCCGTAGTCCGGGTGCGGCGCGCCGATGCCCATGGTGCGGGCCCGGGTCGAGGCGGCATAGTCGGCGACGCCGAAGCTCATGGCCTCGTTGCGCTTGGAGGCGGTGGCGATAGCCTCAACATTGGCCATGCCGAGCGCGGTCTCGATCAGCAGCTCCAGGCCGATCTTCTTCTCGCGCTTCTTGAACTGCTCGATCTGGGTGACCAGCATGTCGATGGCGTAGACGTCTTGCGGCACGCCGACCTTGGGGATCAGGATCATGTCGAGCCGCGGGCAGTTCTCGACCACGTCGACCACGTCGCGATAGGCGTAATGGGTGTCCAGACCGTTGATGCGGATCATCATGGTCTTGGTGCCCCAGTCGATGTCGTTGAGGCCCTGAATGATGTTCTTGCGCGCCTGCTCCTTGTCGTCGGGCGCCACCGCATCCTCGAGGTCCAAGAAGATAATGTCGGCGCCGCCTTTGGCCGCTTTCTCGAACAGCGACGGGTTGGACCCCGGCACGGCCAGCTCGGAACGGTGGAGACGCGGGGTTGCCTGTTGGATCAGGGTAAAGCTCATTTCAGTACTCCCTCCTGTTTAACCCGTGGCGCCGAGACCGGCGGCAACGGTGTTGATGGATAACAGCAATGCGGATTTGTAAGCCTCGCGCTCGGTCTCGGTCGAAGCGCCACGGAACCGGCGCAACAACTCGACCTGCTCGCGATTGACCTCGTTGATGGTGGGCAGCCGCGAGGCGAGCATGCGGCGATATTCGGGAAAACGCTCGGCGATCTCGCCCCCGCCCGACACTCGCAGCACCATCTCGCGGGTCAGCTCAAGCTCCTGCTCGATCATCGGCAGAATGGTGGCGCGCACGCCATCGTCGGCGACCAGGCTGGCATAGTCGCGGGCGATATCGAGATCGACCAGCAGCAGCGTCTTCTCCACCTCGTCGACGATCAGGCGGAAAATGCGCGACTCCTGGAACAGCCGCGGCAACAGCGCCTCGCCCTGCTGGCCGCGCACCTGGAGCAGGCTATGGATGGCGCTGCCGACGCCATACCAGCCGGTGATGATGTGGCGGTTCTGGGCCCAGGCGAACACCCACGGAATAGCGCGGAGATCGGCCAGCGACTGAGCGCCGAAGCGGCGGGCCGGCCGCGAACCGATATTGAGCAGGGAAATTTCTTCGAGTGGGCTCGCCGCCTGGAAATATTGGACCAGTCCGGGATGGGAGACGAGGCCGGTATAGGCGGCGCGGGAAGCGCCCGAAAGCGCCTCCAGAATGTCGTCGAACTCGCGCTTGGGCTTGAGCGCCTCTTCGCGCTCGGATTTTAGCGCATGTTCGAACACGCTCGAAGCCAGCAGCTCCATCTGATAGAGCGCGGTACCCTTATTGGCATATTTATATGAGACCACCTCGCCCTGCTCGGTGACGCGGAAGCGGCCGCGGATCGAGCCGGCGGGCTGCGCCGCGATCGCCCGGCCCGTGGGCGCCCCGCCCCGCGATACCGAGCCGCCGCGGCCGTGGAAGAAGGCGATGGCCGTGCCCATCTCGGCGCCGACCTTGGTCAGCTGCGACTGCGCCTTGGACAGCTCCCAGTTGGAGGCGACGAAGCCGCCATCCTTGTTGCTATCGGAATAGCCGATCATCACCTCTTGGACGTTGCCCTGCCAGTGGGTGGAGCGGCGGATCAGCGGCACCGACAGCGCCTCGCGCATGATGGTCGGCGCGGCCCTGAGATCGGCGATGGTCTCGAACAGCGGCACGATGGGCAGCGCGCAAATCTCGGTGCCCGCGGCATCGAGGAAGGCGCCGCCTTCCTTGGCGAGCAGATAGGCGCCAAGAATGTCGTCGACCGAGCGGGTCATCGACAGGATGAACGAGCCGAACGCGTCGCGGTCGATCTCGCGCCTGGTCTGCGCGACCTGGCCGAACATCTCGATCAGCTCGGTCGCTTCGGCCGGAAGTTCGGGGATCAAATGCGGGCCGGTCAAAGGCCGCGCCAGCGCGCGGAACAACCACGCCCGCCACTCGCGGCTGCCGAGCTCGGGCGGGCTGTCATCGCCGTGGCCGGCAGTCGCCCACCACAGCGCCTGAAGCGCGGCGGTGGTCTTGGTGGTGTTCTCGCGGAGGTCGAGCCTGACGGTCGAGAAGCGGAAGATCTCGACGGCGCGCCGCACCGGCTTGACGATATCGGCGGCAATCGAGGGGCTGTTCGCCTCCTCCAGCGCGGTCTCGATCACGCGCAGATCCTGGATCAGCTCGTCGGCGTTGAGATAGGGCGCGCCGGGTCCGCCGATATCCATGCCCTGCACGCGGGCGTTGGTGGCGTCGAGCTTGCGCAGCATGACGGAGAGAAATTGGCGGTAGGGCTCGCCGGGATTGCGCTTCCTGATGGCATCGCCCTCGCCGCTGCCCTCCAGCGCGCGACCGAGCTCGGCGTGGAAGCCGGGGGGAACCGGCAGCGCGCGTTCGGTGATGGACAGCGCCCGAGCGAGTCCGACGATGCGGGTGCTGTAATGGCGCAGCGCGGCCAGCGCGTTCTGGCGCAGCGTCCAGGCGGTGACGCGCGTGGTGACGGACGGATTGCCGTCGCGGTCGCCGCCGATCCACGAACCGAACTGCAAGAACGGGGGAACCTCGAATTTGGTGCCCGGATAATATTGCTCGAGCGCGCTGTCGATCAGCTGGAGCATCTGGGGCGCTTTTTCGAACAGCGCCTCGTCGAAGAAGTGGAGCCCGCGGCTGACCTCGTGCTGCACGGTCGGCTTTTCCAGATGCAGCTCGCCGGTCATCCACACCAGTTCGATCTGGTCGCGCAGATCGCCGATCAGGGCGCCCCGCTCGCGCTCGGTCCAGCGCGGCTGCTCCAGCTCGCGGAGCAGGAGATAAATCTTGCGGTATTTTTCCAGCACGGTGACACGCTTCGACTCGGTCGGATGAGCGGTGATCACCGGCCTGATGCGCAGGCCCGACAGCAGCGTCTGGATCTCTTGCGGCGCGATGCCGTCGCGGGCGGCCTCGGCGAGCACATGGTCGAAACTGCCGCGCAACGCCTGGCGTCCACGGGTGCGCTCGATGTGCCGGCGCCGGCGCATGGCGGCGTTCTGCTCGGCGATGGCGAAAAGCTGGAACAGGATGCCTTGCGCCTGAAGCGCGCGGGCCATCAGCTCGGGGGTGAAGTCGGAGATATTGGCGCCGCCGCGCAAGGCCGGCTCGATCTCAGGCTGATGGCGGCGAACCACGTCGAGCAGGAGCTGAAACAGGAGGTCGCTGGCCTCCTTGGCCGAAATGCCGCTGATCACGGCCGCGGGCGGCTCGGTATCGGTGCGGGTCGGTTTCAGCTCCTCATTCATGGCGACGCTAGACACTCGGTTTGGGACGGCATCGGCGGCGCGCGAAGGCCGCGCATTAGCGCTCCTTATAGCGCACTCCGTCCGGATTGAATCGTTATGCCCGGCTACTCGGGTCCGGCTCCGCCGGCCCGAGCATAGGCTCGTGCCGGGCACCCACGAATTTTCCCATCCAAAATCATAGTCGTGGATGGCCGGGACGAACCCGGCCATGACGGCTTTTAGTGCAGCGCGCCGTTTAATTGCAACGCTTCCGCTCACACGGCCGCCCGGCGCTCCGGACGGGACGCCAGCACGCCCGCCACGGTCGAGCCGAACTCGCTCGGATTGGGCGCCACGGTTAGGCCGCACGACTTCATGATCTCGGCCTTCTCGGCTGCGCTATCGCCGGCGGCAGAGATGATGGCGCCGGCATGGCCCATGCGCCGTCCCTTGGGTGCGGTGAGCCCGGCGACGAAACCGATCACCGGCTTGGACATGTTGTCCTTGATCCAGGCCGAGGCCTCGGCCTCTTGCGGGCCGCCGATCTCGCCGATCATCAGCACCGCCTCGGTCTCGGGGTCCTCCTCGAACAGAGCGAGGTGATCCAGGAACGATGAGCCGTTGATCGGATCGCCGCCGATGCCGACCGAGGTGGTGATGCCGATGCCCTCGGCCTTCATCTGGGAGGCGGCCTCATAGCCGAGCGTGCCCGAGCGCGAGATCACGCCCACGCTGCCTTGCAGATAGATATGGCCGGGCATGATACCGAGCATGGCCTTGCCGGGGCTGATGATGCCGGCGCAGTTGGGCCCGACCATCATCGGCCGACGGTCTTTGGGATAGCGCATCAGATAGCGCTTCACCCGCATCATGTCCTGAGCCGGAATGCCGTCGGTGATCGAGCAGATCAGCCTTATGCCGGCGTCGGCCGCTTCCATGATGGCATCGGCGCAGAAGGCCGGGGCCACGAAGGTGATGGAGGTGGTGGCGCCGGTCGCCTTGACCGCTTCCTTCATGGTGTTGAACAGCGGGCGGTCGAGATGCTTGCCGCCGCCTTTGCCAGGCGTGACGCCGCCGACCACGTTGGTGCCGTAGGCGATCATTTCCTTCGCGTGGAAGGTGCCCTTGTCGCCGGTCATGCCCTGCACGAGGACCGGCGTGGTTTCATCGATCAGAATGCTCATGGTGTTTACTCCCGGTCCCGCATCACGCCGCCAGCTTGCCTTGGCAGGCCGCCACGGCCTTTTCGGCCGCTTCGGCCAAAGTCTCGGCGGTGATGAGCTTGAGCCCGCTCTCCGCCAGAATTTTCCGGCCCTCTTCGACATTGGTGCCGGCCAGGCGCACGACCAGCGGCACCTTGACGTCGACCGTCTCGCAGGCCTGGACCACGCCCTTGGCGACCCAGTCGCAGCGATTGATGCCGGCGAAGATGTTGACCAGCACCGCGCGCACCTTCTGGTCGGACAGGACCAGCTTGAGCGCGGTGGCGATACGCTCCGGAGAAGCGCCGCCGCCGACGTCGAGGAAGTTCGCCGGCGTGCCGCCGGCATGCTTGATCATGTCCATGGTGGCCATGGCCAGGCCGGCGCCGTTGACGATGCAGCCGATCTCGCCGTCGAGCCCGATATAATTGAGGTTGTGCTCGGCGGCCTGCGCCTCGCGCGGATC